>JAKQDD010000187.1 GCA_029556615.1 Verrucomicrobiota bacterium
GAAAATAAGCATGAGTCCCCTTTGAGCCTCCTTTGTACCCCCGTTGTACACGACCTAATGGGAGCGTTAGGCTGGCTGGGGCGGGTGGGGCGGGTTTGGGCGCGGGCCTGAGCCGGAAGGGAGGGATAGACGAGTCGCGGATGATGTAAAACGAGGTTCCAAGGCGGGAGGGAGAGGACGAGAGCGTTCGGCAAAGCCAGGACGGGCGGCCGGGTGTTGTCGTGCGCCGTGGTTTTTTGGCGGGATGGGGTCGCGGCTGGGGGGAGATTTTCCCTCCCGGGCGGAGGCTGCCGCAAGGCGGCTGCTTGCGTTGTTCTCAGGGTCGGCCGGTCACCTTGAATTGATAGGCGCTTTCGTTCCCGCCCACTCAACCCGAAAGCGGTTTGGGGCTGGAAATATCGTTTCCCCTCAGCTACCGAAACTCAGGCCCCGCTCATAAAAGGCCCCGCCGGGCCGGACGCCGCCGCGCCCCGGCTGGAGCGGAGCCAACGGCCGGAATCGAGCGGACGGCGTCGCAGCCGTGTTCCGGGATTGGCGGATTGACGCGGGCGGGGCAGCGCCGGCCCGGGGAACGGGGTCACGCGCTTCGGGGCGGCTATTTTCCACCGCCGGCGGAGGGCAGCGGGGGCAGGCCGAGCTCGGCCAGGTAGCGGTTGTGCCTGGCGGTGGCGGCTTCGAGGGCGTCCTGGATTTCCCGCAGCCGGGCATGGGTCGCGGCGAGGTCAACCTCCGGCTCCGGCTGAGCGGTGCTGATGTAGCGGGAGATGTTCAGGTTGAATTCGTTCTT
Source organism: Verrucomicrobiota bacterium (assembly GCA_029556615.1). Lineage (GTDB taxonomy): Bacteria > Verrucomicrobiota > Verrucomicrobiia > Limisphaerales > J093 > JAKQDD01. Next base: position 788 of record JAKQDD010000187.1, read on the forward strand.
CGCGATTTCGTCCATCTCCACCCGGCGGGAGTAGCGGGGCTCCGGCTTGCGGGTTTTGTAGGTCTCGATGATTTTGCCGATGTGCTCGTCCAGCAGGCGATTCTGGCGCTTGCCTTTTTCGAAATGCTCAGCGGCGTTGATGAAGAGGACGTCGTCAGGTTTCTTGCACCGCTTGAGGACGAGGATGCAGACGGGGATGCCGGTGGAGTAGAAGAGGTTGGGGGGAAGGCCGATAACGGTGTCAATATGGCCGTCCTTCAGCAGCTTGGTGCGGATGCGCTCTCCGGCGTTTCCGCCAGTTGCGCGGGCGGAGAGAAGACGCAAGCGATATTGAGCGGCTGGAAAGCGGGGTCGTCCTGCCGCTTGGCGGCTTGAAGCGCTTTGAACAGCTCATAATACTCGATGGCATCATTGATGGAGGCGGTGGCGAGGATAGCTGCGCGAGGGCGCGCCCCGGGCGGGTGCCGTCATCCAGGCCGGGGGCGTGCTTGGGGGCGCTCATGGATGCTTTACATAACTATTCCCGCCGCCGGGCCGGGCGCGCCGCCTCCGGCCGGGCGGGGGGCGCTTTTTGCTTCGCCCGGAGGGCTGCATCCGTTATACTGGCGGGGCCTGAACCCATGAGTGCTAAGATGCCTTTTCGCCTTACGGAGCTGGTGCTGGCCGCCGTCCTGGCCGCGGCCGCGCTGGTGTGGGTCGAGCGGACCACCTGGCGGCAGATCAGTGCTCTGCGGGCGGAGTTGAACGGGGCGGAAACGGCCCGGCTGCTGGCCGCGGACGCTTCGGCGGGGGAGCGTTTTCGGGCCGAGGCCAATGCGGCCCTGACCCGCTTGCAGCGGTTCCTCTTTTTGTCGCTTCTGGGGCTGGTGTTCGGCGGTGCGGGGGTGGTTGTTTTGATTTATCGCCGCCTGATTGTGCCGCTGCGTTCGACGCTGAGCGAGAGCCGCGCCATCATCGAGCGCCAGGAGAAGCTGGCGTCCCTGGGGGTTTTCGCCGCGGGCATCGCCCATGAAATCCGCAATCCCCTCACCGCCATCAAGGTCCGCCTCTTTACCCTCCGGAACAGCCATAAGCCGGGCACCTCCGAGCACGAGGATCTGGCGGTGATTCATAACGAGATTAACCGGCTCGAGACCATCGTGCAGGATTTTCTCCAGTTCGCCCGCCCCGCCGAGCCGGAGCTGCAGACGCTGCCGGTGGGCCGGTTGCTGCGGGGGACCGGCGAGCTGCTGGAGACCGGCCTGGCCGCGCGGGGCATCCGGCTCAAGCTGGAGCTGCGCACGGATGAGCCGGTGCGTGTGGACCCGGACAAGATGAAGCAGGTGTTGATCAATTTTGTTCAGAACGGCGCCGACAGCATGCCGTCCGGCGGCACCGTGACTCTGCGGTCGCGCCAGCAGCGGCAGGTTCTCAACGAGCGGCCCGTCAACGCCGTGGTCATTGACATTGCCGATGCCGGCACGGGGATGTCGGCCGAAGTGCGGAGCCGGTTGTTCGATCCGTTCTTTACCACCAAAGAGCAGGGCACGGGCCTGGGGCTTTCCATCGCCGCCCGGATCGTGGAAAAACATGGCGGCATCATTCAATACGAAACCGAGCCGGGGCAGGGAACCACCTTCAGCATCGTGCTCCCGCCGGCGCCTCCCCATGACGCGGAATACTAAAGTTCTCCTGATCGAAGATGATCGCAGCATCGCCACCGGCCTCCAGAAGGCCATGCGCGGCAGCGGCTACGACGTCGCCGTGCAGACCCGCGGCGATACCGGACTGCGCCACGCCCTGGCCGAGGCGTATGACATCGTCATCACGGATTTGCGGCTCCCCGGCACCGATGGGCTGGAGCTTGTCCGCCAGCTTCACCAGGCCAAGCCGAAACTTCCGATCATCCTCATCACTGCCCACGGCTCGACGGAAACGGCCATCGAAGCCACCCGCTGGGGCGCCTTTGATTACCTGCCCAAACCGTTTGACGTAGAGGAACTGCTCGAGCTGGTCGGCAAGGCCCTGGACAGCAGCCGCCTGATGTCGGAACCCATCGAGATGGGTGATGCCGTCTCCGCCCGCACCGCCATCGTCGGCAACAGCCGGGTCATGCAGTCCATTTACAAGGAAATCGGGCGCGTGGCGGCCACTCCCGTCACCGTCCTCATCCGGGGCGACACCGGCACCGGGAAGGAGCTTATCGCCCGCGCCATTTACCAGCACAGCAACCGCGCGGCGGCGCCGTTTATCGCCATCAACTGCGCCGCCATTCCCGAAACGCTCCTGGAAAGCGAGCTGTTCGGCCACGAACGCGGGGCGTTTACCGGTGCCGACACCCGGCGCATTGGCCGCTTCGAGCAGGCGCACGGCGGCACCATCTTCCTGGATGAAATCGGCGACATGAGCGTCCGCCTCCAGGCCAAGCTGCTGCGCGAGCTGCAGGAAAAGACGATTCAGCGGGTGGGCGGCAAGGAACCCGTGCCGGTGGATGTCCGCATCATCGCCGCCACCCACCGCGACCTCGAGGCGGCCATCCGCGAACGCCTGTTCCGCGAGGACCTTTTTTACCGCCTCAGCGTCGTGACCCTCTCCCTCCCGCCGCTGGCCGAGCGCGCGGAAGACATCCCCGATATGGTGCGCTATTTTCTCCGCCGCTACGCGCCGGAAATCGGTGTGGCCTCGCCGGCCATTTCGCCGGAGGCCATTGCCTACCTGCAGAGCCAGCCCTGGCCCGGCAATGTCCGCGAGCTGGAAAATGCCACGCGCAAGGCCCTGCTGCTGGCGCGGGACTACACCATTGGCGTGGATCTCCTGCGCGAGGTCGTCGCCAAAACCCGCCAGCCGCTGGCCGCCTCCCAGCAAACGCACGCCGCCTATATCACGGAACTGATGGACGCCGTCGAGCGGGGCGAGACGCACAATGCCTTTGCCCGGATGCTGGCGGACCTCGAGCCCGAGCTTTATGCCCAGGCCATTCGCCGCGCCCAGGGCAACCTGACCCGGGCGGCGCAATGGCTCGGCGTCACCCGCCTGAAAATGCGGGAGAAACTCAAGGAATTCGGGCTTCATCCCCGGCGGGAAACCAGCGGCGACTAAAGGGTTGCCCCGCTGAAAGCGGCGGCGGCCGGGGCTGAAAGAGGGATGGTGGAGCCGAGGGGGTTCGAACCCCTGACCTCCTGAATGCCATTCAGGCGCTCTGCCAACTGAGCTACGACCCCACCCGGGGATGACACTAATGTAGGGGGCGGCCCGGATTTGTCAAAGCTGTTTTGCATTCTTTTTGCGCGCTGGCTGCGAGGCCTGACGGCGCGCGGGCATATTGCCCGCTTATCGGCTGGGGAACCCACAAAGCGGGCAGGATGCCCGCGCGCCGCCGTAGTTTCGTGCATGCTGTGGGCGCTCTTGCTCTTGCGCACTTTTCACTTTGCGCTGGTTGCCACAGGACTCCAGCCTGCCGGGGCGAACGAGTCCTTGCTGCGCGTCCAACTGAGCTGCGCCTCCACCCGGGATGCACTAATTGCCTGACGGAGCGCGGGCATATTGCCCGCTTATCGAGTAGGCAACCCGCAAAGCGGGCAGGATGCCCGCGCGCCGTCGGCAGTTTCGCGCGTGCTGCGGGCACCTTGCCCTTGCCGCGCGTCCGACTAGCTACGCCTCCACCCGGGGATGCGCTAATTGCCTGACGGCGCGCGGGCATATTGCCCGCTTATCGAGTAGGCAACCCGCAAAGCGGGCAGGATGCCCGCGCGCCGCCGGCAGTTTCGCGTATGCTCGGGCGCCTTGCCCTTGCCGCGCGTCCGACTGAGCTGCGCCTCCACTCGGGGATGCGCTAATTGCCTGACGGAGCGCGGGCATATTGCCCGCTTATCGAGTAGGCAACCCGCAAAGCGGGCAGGATGCCCGCGCTCCGCCAGCAGTTTCGTGCATGCTGCGGGCGCCTTGCCCTTGCGCACTTTCCGCTTTGCACTGGTTGCCGCGGAACTCTAGCTTGCCGGGGTGAGCGAGACCTTGCTGAGCGTTCAACTGAGCTACGGCTCCATCCGAGGATGCGCTAATTGCCTGACGGAGCGCGGGCATATTGCCCGCTTATCGGCTGGGCAACCCGCAAAGCGGGCAGGATGCCCGCGCGCCGCCGGAGTTTCGCGCATGCTCGGGCACCTTACCCGTGCGCACTTTCCGCTTTGCACTGGTTGCCGCGGGACTTTAGCCTGCCGGGGTGAACGAGACCTTGCCGAGCGTCACGGTGGTGATCGCGGCCCGACCCCGCCAGGCCGACGTCAAAGCCGTGGCCGCCAGCCGCGCGCTGGATTATCCGGCCGACCGGCTGGCGATCCTGGTGGCGCGCGGCACGCAGCCTTCCGTGCAGCGCAACGCGGCGGTGAAGGCCGCGCCGGGGGAACTGGTTTACTTCCTGGACGATGATTCAGCGCCCGCGCCGGGCAACCTCCGCCGCGCCGTGGCGCATTTTCGCGACCCGCGGGTGCAGATGGTCGGCGGGCCCAACCTCTGCCCGCCCGAGGCGCCGCCGCTGGAACAGGTCTTCGCGCGGGTGCTGGCCAGCGGGCTGGCTTTTGGCCCCAGCCGCGCCCGTTATGCCGCGGTTGGCCGGACGCGGGCGACCAGCGAGAAGGAGCTGATCCTCTGCAACCTGCTCGCCCGGCGAAGCGCCCTGCTGGAGCTGGGCGGCTTTGACGAGACGCTCTATCCCAACGAGGAAAACGCGCTGATGGACCGGTTGCAGCGCCGCGGCGGGAAATTGCTCTACGACCCCCAACTGGTCGTGTGGCGCCGCCCGCGCGCCAGCCTCCGCGCGTTCGCCCGGATGTTGATGACCTATGGGCGGGGGCGGGCGGAACAGTTCCGCCGTCATCCCACCCCCGGCTCGGCGCTCAACTTTGTCCCTCCGCTCTTTTGTCTTTACCTGCTTGCGCTCCTGCCGCTGTGGTGGCTGACGCCGCTTGGGAAGCTCAGCCTGTGGCCGCTGGCGGGCTATGCCCTGGCCGTGCTGGCGCAGGGCCTGGTGTCCGCCGTTCGCGGGCCGGTCTGGCAAAGTGTTGCCGCCCTTCCGTTGGTGGTGCTGACGCATCTGCTTTACGGCGCGGGCTTTTGGCGCGGGCTTTTTACGCGGCTGACGCCCCCGGCGCCATCCGCCCCGAGCCAGGTCGTGCTGGAGACGCCGCCCCCGAGGAACGCGGGCGGTTGAACTGCCCGGGGGGGCGCGGTTACATCCGGCCGCGCTGGCGGTTGGCTTCGTAGAGGAAGATGGCGGCGGCGCTGCCGACGTTCAGGGAGTCCACGGTGGGCGGCATCGGGATGGCGGCGGCGTCGTCGCAGGCCGCCAGCGCCGCGGGAGAGAGGCCGTGGCCTTCGCTGCCGAAGACGAGGCAGCAGTCACCGGCCAGGCTGGCCTGGGAGAGGATGCGGCCATCGGTGTGGGGATGGGCGGCGAGGCAGCGGATGCCTTGCTGGCGCAAAGCGCGGAGGTCCCGGGCCAGGTTGGAGGTTTCCACGATGGGCAGGTGGAAGATGGCGCCCATTGAGCTGCGCACGGCGCGCCGCAGGAAGGGGTTGGCGCAGGTTTCGCCCACGAGCAGGGCCTGGGCGGCGAAGGCGGCGCAATTGCGGACGAGGGCGCCCAGGTTTTCGGCGCTCGAGAGGCCGTCGGCGGCCGCCAGCAAGCGCGGCGGGGGGCTGCGGGCGAGGATGTCCGCCAGCGTTGGCTGGGGAGGCACTTTCCCGACCGCCAGCAGGCCCTGGTACATGGAGAAGCCGGTGAGCGTTTCCAGCAGCTTTTTTTCCGCGACGAAGACCTGGATGAGTTCGCGCCGGGTGCGCAGGAGGGGTTCCAGTTCCCGCAGCCACTTTTCGGGGAGCAGCACAGAGATGACGGGGAATTGGCTTTCCAGCAGCCGCCGCACCACTTTTTCGCCCTCCGCCACGAAGATGCCTTGCTGCCGATGTTCGGCTTGGCGGCGCATGGTGCGGTAGGGCTGGAGTTCGGGCCGGTCGAGCGATTTGATCGTTTGGGGTTGGGCGATCACGGCCGCGCGGGACTTTACAGGCTCAGGGTGGGGCAGGGTTGGGCCTGGCTGGTCAGTTCGAGGCGCACGTGCCGGGCGCCGAGTTTTTGGAGGCGCTCGTGGACGATGCGGTAGGCCAGTTCGGGGAGGTTGCACTCGCGGCTCAGGTGGCCGAGGTACAGGTGGCGCAGATCGGGGGAGATGATTTGTTCGAGGGCATCGGCGGCGGCTTCGTTGGAGAGGTGGCCGTGCCGTCCCAGGATGCGTTGTTTGAGGCTCCACGGCCGGCGGGGGCAGTTTTGCAGCATCTGGACGTCGTGGTTGGCTTCCAATACCAGGGCGTGGGCGGGGCGGACCCGTTCGAGCACCAGGCGGGTGGCGTGGCCCAGGTCCGTCAGGAACCCGAGGTTGCCGGCGCTGGTGCGCAGGAGAAAGCCGACCGGGTCTTGCGCGTCGTGCGGCACGCTGAAGGTTTCGACGTGGATGTCCCCCACCTCGAAGCTGGCGCCGGTGGCAAAGAGATGGCCGGGCAGGCGGGTTTGAAACTGGTATTCGATGGCGTCCAGCGTGGGGCGGTTGCAGTAAACGGGAATGTGGAGTTTCTGGCTCAAGGCCGGCAGGCTTTGGACGTGGTCGGAGTGTTCGTGGGTGATGAGAATCCCCGTGAGCTTTTCCGGCGCCCGGCCGATGGAGGCGAGTCGCTGGCGGATCTGGCGCAGGCTGAGTCCGGCGTCAATGAGCAGGCGGGTTTCTGCAGTTTCCACGTAGGCGCAATTGCCGCTGGAGCCGCTGCCCAGGATGGTTAGATGAACAGGCACAATTTACCTTACGGAGGGGCCGGGGGCGGGGCAAGCTCTTCGGGGCGGGGGTTGGGGGCGGAGCGCGGGCCGGCGCGGCGCTTAGTTTTTCGGGCGTGAGGCCCGATCCTGCAGCCAGGCGACGTCGGGGTTGTTGGGGGAGTCGAACATATCCGGCACCAGGCCGCCTTCCACGAGCGGAGGCGTGGTGCGGGGGTCGCGCCAGCGGCGCAGTTCGGAGTGGCCGTCGGCAAAGGAGAAGCCGCCGGCCAGGTGATGATAGAAGCCCGGCAGGTCAAAGAAGCCGTAGCGGGAGGGGGTGTTGGGATAACCGGCCATGCGGGTGCCAAAATTTCCCATATCAATGCTGTCCGGGCGCATATCGAGGAAGACGAAGATTTTGGCGGGGCCGGGCACCTGCAATTCTCCTTGTTTCAGGTAAATGAGGTAGTCGCTGAAAACGGGGCCCCAGTTGCCATCCGTTCCGCCCCAGCCGCCGAGGAAGATGTTCATGGACATCGTGCGCACGCGGGGTTTGCACTCGCCGCCGACTTCGACAAAGGAGCGGTCGGAAGGGCATTTCCAGATGCCCAGGTTGCGGCCGCAATAGGGCCAGAGGGGGCTTTGGGTGATGTCCTGGTTCGGGTCCCAGTTCGAGGGGTTCCAGGGGCTGAAATTGAGTGTGCCGGTCACCCAGGTTTCCGCCAGGGTGGCGGGGTTGGCGTAGTCTTCGCTGGCGTAGAGCAGGCGGTCCTGGTTGTCATCTGAATACATGCGCCAGGCCAGGCACAATTGGCGGTGGTTGTTCATGCACTGGATGGCCTGGGCTTTGAGTTTGCTTTTGGCGAGCGCCGGCAGCAGGAGCGCGGCCAGGAGGCCAATAATGGCAATCACCACCAGCAGCTCAATCAGCGTGAAACCGCCGGGGCGCGCGGGCTGGCGGTTCACGCGCGCGCGTCGAATTTGTTCAGTCGCATGCAATATCCTGTCCGTGGGCGGCCCCGGCGCACGGGCGCGGGGCCGGCGGTTTCAATCCAGGAAGAAATCAACGGTCGTCACGACGCGGAGAACCTTCTTTTCGGGCGAGGCCGCATCCCGGTTTTCGATTTCCAGGGCGCCCTGGGTTGCCCGGCGGATGCGGCCGACTTTGCTGTGGGAGTCCTGGGCGAACTTTTCCGCCGCCGCCCGCGCGTTGGCGGTGGCCTCCCGGATCATGTCCGGCTTGATCTCATTCACCGCGTTGAAGATAAACTCGGTTCGATCCGCAAACTCATTGCCCACCAGGGTGATGCCTTGATCCAGCAACGCATCGGCATCCTGAATGGCTTTCTTGACTACGTCCACGTTGGCGCTCCGCACGACCAGGGTGGTTACGCCGCGATAGCGCACCAGGGCGGGGCGGTTGGCGTGAATGCGCTCGTCCTGGCGATCGTTGACGACCGGCAGGCCGTGCACGATTTCGTCGGGGGATATGCCGCGGGCTTGTAAAAACGAGGTGACGACGACGCGGTTGGATTCCATCGCCGACTTGAGGGTCGCCAGCTCCTCGGCGACGGTGGAAAACTGGATTGGCCAGATTGCCAGCGTGGCTTTCACTTCCCGCTCTGACAATCCTTTGACGGTCAGGCAGCGGTCGAACTCGCGCCCCGTCCGCACGGCGCGGCCAATTTGAAAGCCGAAGATGGTAAGGCCCAGGATCAGTGACAGGCCGAGGACGACGAATGAACGAATCGTAATCATGGTTTTGCTTTCGACATTAACGAACGTATTTTGAGTTTTGCCAACTACCCGCCGGGCGGCGTTTGTCTCACCAGCGCCTCCTCCCAGAGGGAATCGTCACATTCCGGAAGATTTTCGCGCATTCCGGCTGCCGGGTCAAGCCTGCGGGAGTTCGTTGCGCGGCCTTCGGGCTGCCGGAAACGGAGGCGGTTGGCGGCTGGCTTCGGGTGGCCCGGCTTCTTCGGCGAGAAGACGCGAGGCTGGGCAGTTGCGGTTGCGGATTTGTCTTGGAGGCTAGCGCAGGTCGGGGGACTTTCAACCGCGTTGTTTCTAGATCGGCTCAAGCTGGGGCAGTGGCAGGTTGACCCTGTATTGGCTGGAAGCCTGGCAGCGGCCGGGAGCGCTTTAGGTCTGTCCGTTTGGCGGCGGCTGTGCTAATGCTCCGCCGTGAACAGATCTGGCTTGGCGCGCATCATTTTTGTCACGGGCAGCGATACCGGCGTGGGGAAGACGTTGTTGACCGGGCTGCTCCTGCACCATTTGCGGCGGCGGGGCTGCCACGCCCTGGCGGTCAAACCGTTCTGCTCCGGCAGCCGGACGGATGCGGAATTTTTGGGTGCCCTGCAGGACGGCGAACTCGCGGCGGACAAAATCGCGCCTTTCTTTTTTTCCGCGCCGCTGGCTCCGCTGGCGGCGGCGCGCCGACGCCATATCATCCGCTTGGCCGAGGTCCGGCGGCATCTCAAGCGCATGGCGTGTCGCTGCGAATGTCTGCTCATCGAGGGGATTGGCGGTTTGCTCGTGCCGTTGGGGAAGGGGTTTACGGTGCGAGATTTGATTGTGGCAATCGGGAGCGAGGTCATCGTGGTTTCCCGCAATCGTCTGGGCACCCTTAATCACACGCTGCTCACCGGGGCGGCGTTGCAGCAGGTTGGAATTAAAGATTTTACGACGGTGCTGATGACGGTCCCGCCGGGGGATGCATCGAGCGTTACCAACCGGCTGATCCTGGCGGAAATGCTCGCGCCCAACCCGGTTTTTGAGCTTGGATTTTTGGGGCGGAATCCGGTGCGGCCGGGGGCTGTAAAATTGGCAGCAAAAAAAGTTGAGAAAACACTTGCGCGGATTTTGGGCTGTGCTAGGATGGGTGCTCCTGGTTCTTTGTGAGTCTGGTTTTTGGACGGCGAAAAAAAGTTGAAAAAAGATTTTGACTGCCTCCGGAATGTGTGTAGATTGTTGGCAGTTGCGAGTAAGCAGCTCCGGTAAAAAAAGCTGAAAAAAGTTTTTGACATCCGGCGCGGCTCTGATAAAGTGGCCGCGAAATTAACAAAGGTCCGAGAGGCCGAGTTAAGAGTGATTAAGTCGGCGCTCGGGATTTTTGTCCCTCGGTAACGAGAGGGAAGCGGGCACAAAATGGTCCCGCGGACGGGTTGAGCCGGGATCGGCGCGGGAAAAGAGCACGAGCTGGCGAGCTTGTCCGGGAAAAGAATTTTACGGGTGGTGACACCCGCTGCTCATTGAAAATTGAATTGTGCGATAAGTTAAGAGCCCCTTCAGGCGGGTCTTGTTAGTAGGGATCCGTTTGGAGAGTTTTAAACCAAAAGACCGTCCGGTCTCACGACCGGACAAAAGTCGAATCAACTAACGTTTTTTGACGGAGAGTTTGATTCTGGCTCAGAACGAACGCTGGCGGCGTGGATAAGACATGCAAGTCGAGCGATGATTACGGGGTAGCAATATTCCGTAGTTGGAGCGGCGCAAGGGTGAGTAATACGTGGGTAATCTGCCATGAAGTCTGGAATAACTTGTTGAAAGACGAGCTAATGCCGGATGTGAAAAGCGGGAGGCATCTCCTGGTTTTCAAAGCTGGGGACCGAAAGGCCTGGCGCTTCATGATGAGCCCGCGGCCTATCAGCTAGTTGGTGAGGTAACGGCCCACCAAGGCAAAGACGGGTAGCTGGTCTGAGAGGACGACCAGCCACACTGGAACTGAGACACGGTCCAGACACCTACGGGTGGCAGCAGTCGAGAATTTTTCACAATGGGCGAAAGCCTGATGGAGCGACGCCGCGTGGGGGATGAATGGCTTCGGCCCGTAAACCCCTGTCATGGGCGAGCAAACCTTCCGGATGAACAGTTCGGAAGCTGATCGTAGCCCAAGAGGAAGGGACGGCTAACTCTGTGCCAGCAGCCGCGGTAATACAGAGGTCCCGAGCGTTGTTCGGATTCACTGGGCGTAAAGGGTGCGTAGGCGGTTGGGTAAGTTCGGTGTGAAATCTCCGGGCCCAACCCGGAAATGGCATTGAATACTATCCAGCTTGAGGGTTGGAGGGGGGACTGGAATTCTCGGTGTAGCAGTGAAATGCGTAGATATCGAGAGGAACTCCGGTGGCGAAGGCGAGTCCCTGGACAACACCTGACGCTGAGGCACGAAAGCTAGGGGAGCAAACAGGATTAGATACCCTGGTAGTCCTAGCTGTAAACGGTGCACATTTGCTGTGGGCGGAATCGACCCCGTCCGTGGCGAAGCTAACGCGATAAATGTGCCGCCTGGGGAGTACGGTCGCAAGATTAAAACTCAAAGAAATTGACGGGGGCCTGCACAAGCGGTGGAGTATGTGGCTTAATTCGATGCAACGCGAAGAACCTTACCTGGCCTTGACATGCTGGTGGTAGGATGATGAAAGTCAAACGATCCCGCAAGGGAAGCCAGCACAGGTGCTGCATGGCTGTCGTCAGCTCGTGTCGTGAGATGTTGGGTTAAGTCCCGCAACGAGCGCAACCCCTGTGTCCTGTTGCCACTTCCGCGCAAGCGGAAAGCACTCTGGACAGACTGCCTCGCTTCAACGGGGAGGAAGGTGGGGATGACGTCAAGTCAGTATGGCCCTTACGGCCAGGGCTGCACACGTACTACAATGCCCGGTACAGTGGGAAGCGATACCGCAAGGTGGAGCCAATCCCCGAAAACCGGGCCCAGTTCAGATTGTCGTCTGCAACTCGACGGCATGAAGCCGGAATCGCTAGTAATGGCGCATCAGCTACGGCGCCGTGAATACGTTCCCAGGCCTTGTACACACCGCCCGTCACATCATGAAAGCCGTTTGTACCCGAAGTCACTGTGCCATCCGCAAGGGGGCAGGTGCCGAAGGTATGGTCGGTGATTGGGATGAAGTCGTAACAAGGTAGCCGTAGGGGAACCTGCGGCTGGATCACCTCCTTTCTAAGGAGAACCACGGGCGCGGGGTAACAACCGCGCTCCACGGTCGATCGGCCGAGAGGCCGAAGGGCTTGGCTCATCGCACACTTCAGTTTTCAAGGGCGGCGCTCTTTGAAGCTCACGACGGGATAGGGACCGAACTCCGCGCCCGGAGTCCGCGCCGCCGGCCGGTGGGGCTGTAGCTCAGCTGGTAGAGCGGTAGCTTTGCAAGCTATAGGTCGGGAGTTCGAGTCTCCTCAGCTCCACCAACCCGGGGCGCCTGGAGACGCCAGGACCGGTCCGGGCGTGTAGCTCAGCTGGTTAGAGCATGCGCTTGATAAGCGCAGGGTCGCTGGTTCGAGTCCAGCCACGCCCACCATCCCGCGGAGAATTTTGGGCCCGGCAACGGGTTCCGCTCTTTGACAACTACACACAGGCATGTAGACAGGCAGTAACATTTCGCTGAGTCGCGCCCGTTCCGGGCAACCGGATCCGGGCCTGTACTTTGTGATCAAGCTACGAAGAGCTTATGGTGAATGCCTTGGTGCCGAGAGGCGATGAAGGACGCAGCAAGCTGCGATAAGCCGCGGTCAGCCGCAAGCAGGCCTTGACCCGCGGATTTCCGAATGGGACAACCCAGCCGCTTTAACCAGCGGCTATCGCCGGATGAATTCATAGTCCGGCGAAGCGAGACGGGGTGAAGTGAAACATCTCAGTAACCCCAGGAAAAGAAAACGACGTGATTCCGTCAGTAGTGGCGAGCGAACGCGGAACAGCCCAAACCGGGGGGACTTGTCTTCCCGGGGTAGCGGGACCCCGACGTGGGAGGTGGAGAGCGAGCTTAATCCTCTGGAAAGTGGAGCCATAGACCGTGACAGCCGGGTGAGCGAAGTTCGAAGCCCCCTAGGGGTATCCCAAGTAGCACGGTGCACGTGAAACTCTGTGCGAATCTGTCCGGACCACCGGATAAGGCTAAATACTCCTCGGCAACCGATAGTGAACTAGTACCGCGAGGGAAAGGTGAAAAGAACCCCTGTTAGGGGAGTGAAAGAGTACCTGCAACCATGAGCTTACAATGTGTGGGAGTCCCGCCCCGTGCGGGATGACCGCCTGCCTTTTGCATAATGAGTCTGCGAGTTATTGTCCGTGGCGGCCTAAGCGGCTCTGCCGCGCAGGCGAAGGGAAACCGAGTACGAAACGTGCGACGACCGGCAACGGTCACGTCGCGGGCAATAGACCCGAAGCGGAGGTGATCTACTCTTGAGCAGGTTGAAGCCTGGGTAACACCAGGTGGAGGACCGAACTCGTGAATGTTGAAAAATTCTGAGATGACTTGAGAGTAGGAGCGATAGACTAATCAAACCCCGTGATAGCTGGTTCTCTCCGAAATAGCTTGAGGGCTAGCGTTGGGCAAGTACTCCCGGGAGGTAGAGCACTGGATGGCTTAGGGACCCCACCAGGTTACCAAAACCAATCAAACTCCGAATTCCCGGGATCCCAGTATCCCAGCATTCAGGCGGCGGGGGCTAAGCTTCGTCGCCGAGAGGGTAACAGCCCAGACCGCCAGCTAAGGTGCCAAAATGCCGTTCAGTGGAAAGGATGTGACGTTGCTCAGACAGTGAGGATGTTGGCTTAGAGGCAGCCATCATTTAAACAGTGCGTAATAGCTGACTCATCGAGCGATGTCGCGCCGAAAATGATTGGCGATAAACGGCATACCGAAGCTGCGGGTCTCCGGGTCCTTCGGGATCCGGGGGCGGTAGGAGAGCGTGACCAGTGCTGCGAAGCCGGACGGAAACGGATGGTGGAGCGCTGGCCAGTGAGAATGCAGACACGAGTAGCGATAAACCAGATGAGAATTCTGGTCGCCGTAAACCCAAGGTTTCCTGGGGCAGGTTCGTCCTCCCAGGGTTAGTCGGGAGCTAAGACGAGGCCGTAAGGCGTAGTCGATGCACAGCAGTTCAATATTCCTGCACCGGCTGGGGGTTAAGGCGGGGAATGACGCAGAGAGAAAGGTGGCTATGTCATCGAAAGACGGAGCCTAGGCTTCGGCCGAAGCGCACCACTGGACAATCTGCCTAGAAAAGTTTCCCGTCATCGTCCCCCTGTCGCCCGTACCGCAAACCGACACAGGTGGGTGGGTGTAAGTGCACCCAGGCGCGCGAGAGAAACCTCTCTAAGGAACTCGGCAAGTTAGCCCCGTAACTTCGGGAGAAGGGGTGCCTGGCACGCGGCAGCAATGTGGCGTGACCGGGCCTCAGTAAATTGCGCTTAGCGACTGTTTAACAAAAACACAGCACTCTGCCAAGTCGTCAAGACGACGTATAGGGTGTGACACGTGACCAATGCGGAAAGATTAAAGCATTCTGTCATTCCCGCGCAAGCGGGGAGAAGCTCGGTGCTCAAGTCCCCGTGAATGTCGGCCGTAACTATAACGGTCCTAAGGTAGCGAAATTCCTTGTCGGGTAAGTTCCGACCTGCACGAATCGTGTAACGACTGAGCGACTGTCTCGGAGAGGATCTCGGCGAAACTGTAACTGCGGTGAAGATGCCGCATGCCTGCAGTAGGACGGAAAGACCCTATGCACCTTTACTGTAAGCTGGTATTGGGTTTTGGTCAACGATGCGTAGCGTAGGTGGGAGACTTCGAAGGCGCGGTTTCGGTCGCGCTGGAGTCGTAATGTGAAACACCACTCTTTGCTGATTAGAATTCTAACCCCGACCTGTCAGCCAGGCGGGGGACAGTGCCTGCGGGTCAGTTTGACTGGGGCGGTTTCCTCCCAAAGAGTAACGGAGGAGCGCGAAGCTTGGCTCAGCACGGTTGGCAACCGTGCGTCGAGGGTATGGCTACAAGCCAGGTTGACTGCGAGACCAACAAGTCGAGCAGGTGCGAAAGCAGGCCCAAATGATCCGATGGTTGAATGTGGAATTGCCATCGCTCAACGGACAAAAGGTACGCTAGGGATAACAGGCTGATCGGGTCCAAGAGTTCACATCGACGACCCGGTTTGGCACCTCGATGTCGGCTCATCGCATCCTGGGGCTGGAGAAGGTCCCAAGGGTCCGGCTGTTCGCCGGTTAAAGCGGTACGCGAGCTGGGTTCAGAACGTCGTGAGACAGTTCGGTCCTTATCCGCCGTGGGCGCAGGAGATTTGAGGGGTTCGCTTCCTAGTACGAGAGGACCGGAAGCGACCGACCTCTGGTGTTTCTGTTGTCCCGTCAGGGGCAAAGCAGAGTAGCTATGTCGGGAATGGATAAGCGCTGAAAGCATCTAAGCGCCAAGCCGATCCCAAGATGAGATCTCCCTCCTCGGAGCGATCCGGGGCTGAAGGCAGCCCGAAGATTACGGGCTCGATAGGCCGGAAGTGCAAGCGTCGCGAGGCGTTCAGCTGACCGGTACTAATTTGCCGTGAGGCTTGATCTGAAAAACCCGATCTCGCTCTGCCGGTATCCGCCCGGCGCTTGTTGCAGTTGCCCCTCCGTCCCCGCGCGTTGCGCGAGGTCGGATCGGCTCACCTTTCCCGGTGACCAGCAGTTGTGGACCGACCCGTTCCCATTCCGAACACGGCCGTCAAACGCAACATTACCGATGGTAGTGGTTGTTGAGCTTCCGCGAGAGTAGGTTGTTGCCGGGGTTTCGCCCCGACCCGCCCCAAAGGCGGGTCGGGGCCTTTTCTTTTTTCCGCGTCTTTATGCGCCTTGAAGAACTCGAGTTCGATCTCCCTTCCCGCTTGATCGCCGCGCATCCGTGCGAGCCGCGCGACGGCAGCCGCCTGCTTCATGTTGAACGCGGCGGAGGGCGGATCGCGCACGCACGCTTCCGAGACCTGGGCGCACTCCTGCGTCCGGGCGATCTTCTCGTGGTGAACACGGCGCGAGTCCTCGCCGCGCGCGTGCGCGCCCGACAAAAACCGGAGGGAACGCCGGTGGAGTTGCTCGTGCTTGACGCGGGAACGGGCCGCGTCTGTCGGGCGCTGGCCGGTTCGCGGCGGCCGCTGAAGGCGGGGGCGCGCCTTCGGAGCGAAGGGGGCGCCGCGATTCTGGTCGAGGCAAGGCGGCCGGACGGATCATGGGGAGTGCTCCTGGAGGAGCGGGAGGGAGGATGGAGCGGCCTGTTGGCGCGCGAAGGGCGCATGCCGTTGCCCCCTTACATCCTCAAGAAGCGCGCGGAACGCTCGGATGCGCCGGAGGACCGCGCGCGATACCAAACGGTGTTCGCCGACCGCGAAGGCGCGGTCGCCGCGCCGACGGCGGGATTGCACTTCTCGGAAGGGATGCTGACGGAGTTGGCGGAGCGGGGAATTGGAATCGCCCGCCTTTTTTTGCGCGTGGGGCCGGGCACCTTTCTGCCGGTTCGAAGCGCGCGCGTGGAGGAGCACCGTCTGATGGCGGAGGAGTTCGAGATCGGCGCCGACTGCGCGGAGATGGTTCGAAAGACGCGGGCTTCGGGGGGGCGCGTGGTGGCGGTGGGGACCACCGTGGTTCGCGCGTTGGAGCACTGCGCGCGGGAGCGTGGAGAGGTGACGCCCTGTTCGGGCGCGACGGATCTGCTGATCTGTCCGCCCTTCTCCTTTCGCGCGGTGGACGGGTTGCTGACGAATTTTCATCTGCCGCGGAGCACCTTGCTCGCGCTCGTTTACGCCTTGGGCGGCGCGGCGCGCGTGCGCGCGGCCTATGTGGAAGCGGTACGCGAGGGGTATCGCTTCTACAGCTACGGCGATGCGATGCTGTTGCTTTGACAGGGCGTCCGTCTGTGCCAAAATGGGCGTCTCACGTCGACGACGATGCGCCGATCCCTCATGCCTTCGGTCTTCCTTTTCCTCGCGGCGGCGGCTCTTGCGTCGGCCGCGGCTTCATCGACGCTTCAGTCGTTGAGCGACGAGTTCGCGCGGATCGCGGAGCGCGTGAAGCCGTCGGTGGTGAGCGTCAGCACCGCGAACGAGGCGATCTTGGTGAACCCTTACGATCTTTATCGCGGGCGGCCCTCTCGGTTCGAGCGCCGCGAGGTGCCTCGCGGGATGGGGTCGGGCATCGTCGTTGAGGGCGGGTATATCCTCACCAACCATCACGTGATCGAGGGGGCGGACACGATCACCGTGAAACTGGCCGATGGACGAAAGCTGACCGCGAAGGTGATCGGCGCCGACGCGCAGGTGGATCTCGCGATTCTGAAGGTGGAGACGAAAGAGCATCTGGCGCCCGCCGCGCTGGGCGATTCGGAGAAGGCGCGCGTCGGGGATTGGGTGGTGGCGGTGGGGAATCCGTTCGGTCTGGAGCAGAGCGTGACGGCGGGGATCATCAGCGCAAAGGGGCGTTCGGAAGTCGGCATCGCGGATTACGCGGATTTCATTCAGACGGACGCGGCGATCAATCCCGGGAACAGCGGCGGTCCGCTCGTGGATCTCGAGGGGCGCGTGATCGGCGTGAATACCGCGATCCTGAGCCGATCGGGGGGCTATCAAGGCATCGGTTTTGCGATTCCGATCAACATGGCGCGTTCCATCATGAAGGGCCTGCTCACCGAGGGGAAGATCCGCCGCGGGTATCTCGGGCTGCACATCCAGGAGATGACGCCCGAGATTGCGGGCGTGCTCGGCGTCGGGCCTGGGAAGGGCGTGCTGGTCGCCCACGTTGAAGCGGGGTCGCCGGCCGCGCGCGCCGGGCTGCAGGCGCGCGACGTGATTCTCCGTTACGCGGGGAGCGAAGTGGACGACGCGCGGCGGCTTTCGAGCCTGATCAAGACGACGCCGGTGGGGCAGGAGGTGGAGGTCGCCGTTTTGCGGGAGCGCCAAGAGAAGGTATTTCGCGTCAAGCTCGCCGCCGCGCCTTCCCAGGCGCTGGCGGAGGAAGCGATGGGGATGCAGGTCGTCGCGCTGAATCCCTCGGCGGCGCGGGATCTCGGGCTCCCGGCGAATTTTCAAGGGGCGCTCGTTGCGCAGGTGACGCCGCGAGGGCGCGCCGCGCGCGCCGGGCTCCGGGAGGGGGATGTTATCGTGGGGATCAACCGCCAGGCGATTCGCAACGCGAAGGATTGCGAGGATGCGATCAGCGCATTGCCGTCGGGGTCGCGGGCGTTGGTGCAGGTGATCCGCGAGGGGCAGCGGCTTTTCGCCGTGCTGAGCATGAGGTGATCGCCTCGCGCCTTTCGTTTTTATGAAATCCAAACTCGCTTGGGGAATCCTCGGCACGGGGCGCATCGCGCACACGTTTGCCCGGGACCTGTCGAAATCGAAGACGGGACGTTTGGTCGCCGTGGGAAGCCGCACCGCGGCGGCGGCGACGGCCTTTGGAAAGGAGTTCGGCATCGGGCGCTGCCATGCGGGCTACGAAGCGCTGCTGGCCGACCGCGAAGTGGAGGCGGTCTACATTTCGACGCCGCACCCGATGCACGCGGAGTGGGCGATCCGGGCCGCCGAGGCGGGCAAACATATTTTATGCGAAAAGCCGATCGGCCTGAACCATGCGGAGGCGATGGCGGTGATCGAGGCGGCGCGACGTCACGACGTCTTCCTCATGGAGGCCTTCATGTACCGTTGCCATCCTCAAACTGCGCGTTTGTTGGAGATCCTCCGGGACGGCGCGGTCGGAGAGATTCGGTGGATCGACGCGACTTTTGCGTTCGGCGCGAAGTTCGATCCGAACCACCGGATCTATTCCAACGCGCTCGGCGGCGGCGGGATCCTCGATGTGGGGTGCTATCCGATCTCGGCCGCGCGCCTGCTGGCGGGGGCGACGAGCGGCGGCGGATTTGTCGAGCCGATCGCGCTCAAGGGCGTTGGAACGCTGGCGCCGACCGGGGTGGACGAGTTTGCGGCGGCGACATTGAGGTTTCCCGAGGGAGTGCTCGCCCAGGTCGCGACGGGAGTTGGCGTCGCGTTGCCGCATCGACTTTGCGTTCATGGGACCGAGGGCCGGCTTCATGTTCCGGAGCCTTGGCTGCCGGCGCGGGAGGGGGGCGAGTCTCGCATCATTGTGCATGCGGCGGGGAGTTCGAAGCCGCGCGAGATTGTCGTCCGGACGCGCCAACCGCTCTACGCGATCGAGGCGGATACGGTGGCGACGAATCTCGAACGGCGACAGGCGCCTTCGCCGGCGATGTCGTGGGAGGATACGCTCGGCAATATGCGGTGTCTCGATCGTTGGAGAGAGGAGGTTGGGGTGGTCTACGAGCGCGAGAAGGCGGAGGCCTGGAAACTGACCGTGGCGCGACGTTCCCTCCGGTTGCCGACGAAGCCGTCGGTTCCGCGAGGGGAGATCGCGGGGGTGACGAAGGCGGTTTCCCGTCTCATCATGGGATGCGACAACCAGCCGAATCTCGCGCACGCCTCGGTCATGTTCGACGATTTCGCGGAGCGCGGGGGCAACGCCTTCGACACGGCGTGGCTCTACGGCAGGGGTTTGCAGGAAAGGCTGCTCGGTCAATGGATGCGCAACCGCGGAGCAAGAGAAGAAATGGTGGTCATCGCAAAAGGGGCGCACACGCCGCTGTGCGACCCGCGTCAGCTTCGTCTTCAGCTCCACGAGAGCCTCGATCATCTCCAAACGGATTATGCCGATCTTTACCTCATGCATCGGGACAATCTGGAAATTCCCGCGGGGGAGTTCGTGGACGCGCTCGAGGAGCAGCGGCGCGCGGGACGGATTCGCGCGTGGGGCGTTTCGAACTGGACGCTGCCGCGCGTCGAGGAGGCGCGGAGGCACGCCGAGCGCCGCGGGATTCCTGGGCCGGCGGCCTTGAGCAACAACCTGAGCCTGGCGCGGATGGTCGCGCCGGTTTGGGAGGGCGCCTTGAGCGTCTCGGATCCGGAGTCGCGCGCGTGGTTGAAGCGCACGCAGATGCCGCTCCTGGCCTGGTCGAGCCAGGCGCGAGGTTTTTTTACGCGCGGGAATCCGAAGGATCGTCGCGACGCCGAACTGGCGCGCTGTTGGTACAGCGAGGAAAACTTCGAGCGGCTGCGGCGAACACGGGAACTGGCCCGGAAACGAAAGACGCCGCCCGTGGACCTCGCGCTGGCGTGGGTGCTTCGGCAGCCGTTTCCGACCTTCGCGCTCATCGGGCCGAGGACGCTCGAGGAGACCCGGGTTTCGATGGGCGCCTTGAAGGTGGAGCTTTCTGAGAAGGAATTCCGCTGGCTCGACCTCAACGATCGCTGAAACGCGGCGCGGAAGACGCACGATCGGTTGTGGCGTCGCGGCGGGATCTCTTCGTTTCCGTCCGGTCGGGCGGAGATTTCCCCTTGGAGTATGAAAGATCCAGGTTAGGATGAAGCCTATGGCAGGTGAGAACACGACCGGAGGCGAACGGCGGTACGCGGGCATCGCCGCGGCGCCCGGAGTCGTCACTGGCGGAGTCTGGATTTATGGGAGGAGCGAAGTGGCGATCAGCGCGCGGGAAATTTCTCCGGAACAGGTGGAGCCGGAGGTGGCGCGGCTGGAGGAGGCCTTGATTACGGCGCGCCAACAGTTGATGGAGATCCAAAAAAAGGTTTCGCGGGACATGGGAGATGGAAACGCGGCGGTGTTCGACGCGCATCTGCTTGTGCTCGACGATCCGTCGCTCATCGAGGAGACGGTGCGGCGGATCCGAGACGAGCGACATTCCGCGGAATTCGCGTTCGACGCGGTCGCTTCGCAGTTTGTGAAATCCCTGGCGGAGCTTCAGGACGAGTATATGCGGGAGCGGGCGGCGGACATTCAGGATGTCGCGCAGCGGGTGCTGCGCTGCCTGACGGGGCACAGCGTCGCGGACCTCAAGACGATCGGCGAGCCGAGTATCGTCCTGGCCTACGATCTGGCGCCCGCGGACACGGCGTGCATCGACAAGACGAAGGTGATCGGTTTCTGCACGGAGATCGGAAGCAAGACGTCTCATACGGCGATCATGGCGCGCGCGTTGGGGATTCCGGCGGTCGTGGGGTTGCGCGACGCGATCGAGCAGACGCAAGAGGGGGATTTCGCGCTTCTGGACGGCTACGGCGGCTTCCTGATCGTCAACCCCTCGGAGCAGACCCTCTTCGAGTATGGGCAGCTCGAGCAGCGGCGGCACAGCATCGAGGCGAGTTTCGCGCGCCTGAGAGACGAACCGTCGGTGACCGCGGACGGCCATCGCGTCGCGTTGGAGGCGAACATCGAAATGCCGGAAGACGTGGCGAGCGTATTGGCGAACGGCGCGGACGGGGTGGGTCTCTTTCGCACGGAGTATCTCTTCATCAACCGCGACGATCTGCCGAGCGAGGAGGAGCAGTATGCGGCCTACGCGGAGGTGGCGCGTCGGTTGGCGCCGCGTCCGGTGGTGATCCGCACGTTCGATCTCGGAGGCGACAAATTCCTCTCGGCGCTGCAGGTGGCCAAGGAGATGAACCCGTTCCTCGGATGGCGCGCGATTCGGTTTTGCCTGGAGCGCAGAGACGTGTTCCGCGCGCAGTTACGCGCGATCGCCCGGGCGAGCGCCGACGGAAACGTACGGCTCATGTATCCGATGATTTCCGGAGTCGAGGAGTTGCGGCAGGCGAACCTCGAGCTAGCGGCGGCGCAAGCGGAGCTCGCCGCGGAGGGGCTTGCCTTCAACACGGAGATGACGGTGGGCGCGATGATCGAGGTGCCTTCGGCGGCGATGACGGCGGACATCCTCGCGCGGGAGTGCGGGTTTTTCTCTGTCGGCACCAATGACCTCATCCAGTATTCGCTCGCGGTGGATCGGGTGAACGAACGGATCGCGCATCTTTATCAGCCGACGCATCCCGCGATTCTCCGCCTGCTTCAAGGAGTCGTGCGGGTTGCCGAAGAGCGCGGGATCCCAACGGCGGTCTGCGGGGAGATGGCCGGCGATGCGGCGTTGATTCCGCTCCTGATTGGATTGGGAATCCGCGAGCTGAGCGCGAGCCCTCCGATGCTTCCTTCGCTCAAACGTCTGATCCGTGGCGTGAACCGCGATGCGGCGCGCGAGATGGCGGCGCGCGCGTTGGAGATGACCGACGCGGCAGAGATCCGGGCGATGAGCGCCGCGATGGCGACTGCGGCGGCCCCGGAGGTGATGGAACTCGCGGGGGCGTAGCCCGGTTTTTTTACGTCAAACGTGGAAAAAATCGAGCGCGCAGTTGCTCCGTCGGAGGAGGGGAACGTCGGGGTGTTTGATCTCGGTTCGCGCGGTTCGCCTGAAATCGCTTGACTGGCCGAGGGGGGAAGCGTGAAGTCGCCCTCTGTGAAACCCTTGTCCTCCCTCCTGTTCGCCGCCGCGCTGAGCGTGGCGGGTCCTCTCTTGGCCCAGACCAACGTCGAGATCGAAATCAATCCCGCGCCGGCTCCTGAAGCGGCTGCCCCTGACGCGACGCCTGCGGCGCCCGCGGAATCCGCAGCGCCGGTGGCGCCGGCGTCCGAGACTCCGGTGCTCAGCAAGAAGAAGTCGTCGGTAGCGGGAGATCAGAAAGGAAAGATCGCGGAGATCGATTCGACGGCGGGGACGTTTGTGGTCGAAGGGAAAACCTTCAAGCTTTCTCCGCACGGGCGCGTCGAAGTGGACGGCGCTTTGATGAGCCTCAGCGATTTGAAGGTGGGCGATCGAGTGGCGGTGACCTACTTTGAAATGACGAACGGCGACAATCTCGCGACGCGCGTCATTAAGGGCTATGCCATGAAGCGAGCCAAGAAGGGGAAGAAAGCCAAAGGGCAGTGACGAGGCGAGGTTTTGGGTTTTGGGGCGAGTGGCGCCGCGTCGCCGGAGCGGCGGTTTGCGCCGTCGCCGTGGCGGGATGCGCGGGGCAGATGGGGCGCGGCTCTTCGCGGGCGCTGTATACCGTGGCGGGCGTCATGGAGGTTTACCGCCAGGATCTCGTCCAGGGAAAGAGCGCGCAGCTCTGGCTAGATCAGCAGATGCTGTTCCGCCTCGAAAAGGATCCCGAGGTGGATGGACGCTGGGAATTCGTGGGGTGCACGCCGGGCGTCCTTTTGGTGTTGAGCGAGAGTCCAAGGGTTTCCTCCGGAGAGTGGGGGCTTCTCCTTCAGGCGCGCGCCTTCGGGCAGGGCAACGTCCAGATTCGTTATCTCCCTTCCGCGGAACAGGAAAAACCGCGCGACTACACGATCGAAGTCTCGGTGAGAAAGTGATCCTTCGGCTCGACTTGCCGCGGAGACGCGCCTCGGGCATTCTGTCTTTGCGATTCGCTATTTCGCGTAGGCCATGACCTCTTTGCCGCCGAATTCCCAAGGATCGAACGCGATGCCGCGAGTCTATCTGCTGCCGAATCTGATGACGGCAGGCAATTTATTCTGCGGGTTTATGGCGACGATTCAGATCATCGCGGGCTCGCTGGAGCAGCAGGCGGGAAGCAGCGTCTGGATCCGCCATTACGAGACGAGCCTGAAGTTCATTCTCGGCGCCTTCATTTTCGACATGCTCGACGGGAGATTGGCGCGCCTCGGGGGGCGCGAGAGCGCGTTCGGTCGAGAGTTTGATTCGCTTGCCGACCTGATCTCCTTTGGGTTGGCGCCCGCGCTGCTCGTGGTGAAGATCATCCTGGCCGATTTCCCTCCTTCCTACCGTTGGGTGGGCGGAGTCGTGGCGTTCGTCTATCTCGTGGCCGGGGCGATGCGTCTGGCGCGTTTCAATCTCGTCGCCGCCCAGAATGAAGGGATGGCGACGAAAGACTTTGTCGGCTTTCCGATTCCCGCGGCGGCAGGGCTGGTGGCGAGCATCACGCTCTTTCTCCTGACGCTCTACGAAAACGATCGGGAGCCGGGGCGTTGGCGTTATGCCCTTCCCTTTCTCTTGGTCTTTCTTTCGTTCATGATGTACAGCCGGATCGCGTATCCGAGTTTCAAATCCATTGACTGGCATTCGCGTCGATCCATTCCGCAGGTGCTCGTGACGGCGATCCTGCTCATTCTCTTGGTGAAGACCTGGCGTTATTCTCTCGCTTGGGTGTTCATCGCCTATCTCATCTACGGGTTCGTCCGCCCCTTCATCTCGAAGCGGATTCGCGAAGGGATCGAGGAGGAGACGTCGGAGGATCCGTCCGCGGAGCGCCCTTGATCTCGTGACGCGCGAGGCGAAGCGCGCGGCGCGCGTCCGCGTCGGACGGGAGTTCCCGCGAAACGCGTCTACGGCTTCATCGCCCGATCGTTCGGAGGGGAGAGGGGCGCCCTTGGCGTGAGCGTCGCTTTCATGCGCGCCTGCGCCTCGGCGACGGGTGTGTCCGGAGAGAAGTGGAGCGGAGGCCCCACCTCGAACTCCACACGGCTGAAGGGAAACGGAATTACGAACCGGTCCCACGTGGGAAGCTCGATCTTCCACGTCGCCCGCCAGCGGATCGGGACGAGGGCG
>JAKQDD010000209.1 GCA_029556615.1 Verrucomicrobiota bacterium
TTGACGGGCGCCAGTAGAGCCCGAGCGGGCGCACCGCGTCAACGGTGAACTGGGGACAATGAGTCTGTCACCTTGTTTGCGGCACTCCCCCCGCTCCGGGGTCGCAGGGGGAGGGAAGGACCGGCGCGCGGACTCGATGCAGGAGTCGGCGTTCGCGAACTGCTGTTCGCCGCAGGCGGACCCCATTTTTCCAGCGCAGTCTGGGAAAAGGCGTGGAGTCCTCGACGTGTGGAATGTGGGGTCAACAGGTCAAGTTTGGGCCCCTGCCGTTCCAGACCTCCCCTCCATCCGTCGAGGACTCTACATTAGCGAGGCGCGGAAGAGAGGGTGGGCAGGCACAGCAGGGTCTTCCTGAGCCTGCGGACTCGACCGGGTCTGAGGCGGCGCCTCGCTACCGCACGAGTTCGATCTGGTAGACCGCGGTGTCCGGCGCATCGGCATCCACGTACTGCGACCGCGTCGCCGTCGCCTGGAATGCCGGCACGATCACCTCCCACTCGGGCGCCTCGACGCGGTCCTTGCGCAACACCCGATAGGTGAGCCCCGGCACACTATCCCACCAGACCATCGGCACCGCCCGGATCCCGACCACAATCTCCGGCACCGACTCCGCATCCGTCGGCACGGACCCCATCTGGTATTCGAGCCGGTTGCTCCACCCGTCCCCGTCCGGGTCCGCCTGGGGCGCGACGCGCGGATCGGTCAGGTACCCTGGTCCGAAGTGCTGCTCCCGCCACTCGGCGGGGATGCCGTCATCCAAGGCATACACGCGCGCGTAGCTCGCCGATTCGACCTCCGTGATCGGGAAGTTGTTGAGGAAGACGCGCGCCTTGAGTGTCGTTGCCACCGTGAGAACGACCGGTCCCGCGTACGCTGCCGACCCCGCGACGGGGTCCGTCCGATCCGTCGTGTAACGGAGGGTGCCCAGCCCCAACCGGTTCACGAGGGCGACCGAGACCGAGTTCGTGAAGAGCCCGCCCGGCGGCTCGAATCCGATCGGCGCGAGGGCCGTGAACGTCGCGCTCGCGACGTCGGACGCGGGGAACGTTCCCACGAACAACCGCGCCTGCACGGTAGTCGTCGTCGTCAGCGTGATCGGCTGCTGGTAGACTGGGGATGCGGCGGTGGGCTCGGTCCCGTCCAGCGTGTACCGGATCGTCGTCCCCGACAGGGGCGTGTTCAACGTCACATCGACCGACCCCAGGAAACCGCCTCCGTCGGGCACGATCACGAGAGGGTGGTACAAATCGGCCATGTCCCGACCCGGATTCCGGTACAAGAGATCGATTTGCGCGTCACTCAACGCCCGGCTGTACACCTGGACGTCATCCACCCAGCCCGTGAACAGGCCCTTGCAGATCCCCGTGACCTCCATCCCCAGGAGTCCGCCCACGATGAAGGGCGCCGCCCGATCGGTCATGCCCACGCTTGCCCGCGACGCCTCCGCCGGCGTGCCGTCCACGTAGATCCGCGTTTGCCCGGACTTCTGGTAGAACAAGACCACCTGATGCCACTGGCCATCGTTGATGTCGCTCGTCGAGGACACGAGGGCATGACCGTTCTCCGTGATGAAGGTGGCTTTTCCGGCCGCCCCCGAGCTCCCCGAGGTGTTCAACTGGACGAGAAAACCGTTCGCAAACCAGGCTTCGTGTTGAGCCATCACGTAGGTCGAGGGCGTGGTATCGCCCGGCGGCGTCTTGACCCAGAAGACCACCGTGAAATCATTCGTCGCCAACTCCCGAATGTTCGGCACGATCATCATCCCGTTGAGGACCTGAGTCAGGCTCAGGGCGTTGCCGGCCACGCCCCCCTCGACAAACGCCGCACCCGTCGAGGTCAGCTGGCCCGGATGCAGCCCCGTCACCTCGGACGCCACCGTGCCGCCGCTCTCGTCGAAGCGCCAGTGCGCCACCAAAGCCGCTGACTCCGGCGGATCCGAGATCGGCCGCGTCTCGAGACGCACGTCGTCGAAGATGGCCTCGGTACCGTAAATGGTCTCCGCCTTCCGGAGCACGATCTTGAGCGGCTGCCCCAGCGCGGCGTCCCCGACCAAGGCCCTGTACCGGACCGCTGCAATCACCCATTGGTCCTCGACCGTCGCGGGACTGGCGGACCCGAGCAATGTGCCGCCCGCCCACAACTCGACGGCGTAACGGCCCACCCCGGTGTCTTTCCGATCGCCCACAGCCACCCGCAGGAGATACTCGAGGTTGGGCTCGAGCACCGCCGTCAGCACCTGGGAGACCGTGCCCTCCCAGTTCATCCACGCCAACTGCGCCCCGTCGGGCAGGCCCGTCCGAGGCTCGGACGTTCCGGACAGCCACAGGTCTATGGGATTCAGAACCCCGGCGTCCATCCCCTGGCTGAAGGTCCACCCTGGGATCGACTTGATGAGCGAACCTCCGTCGGCTTGCGGCGGGTCTTCGAAGCTCGGGTTCACGATGGCGATCGAGGCGGCCAACGCCATCCCCGGAACGCCCAACAGGGCCAGCCCCGTCAACCTGCAGAGATCAGGGATCGTTTTCATGGTGAGACGAAGCACGCGTATAGAGTCCTCGACGGAAGGGGGGAAGGCCTGGAACGGCAGGGACCAAACCTGACGTGTTGACCCCAGGTTTCACAAGTGGAGGACTGTAGCACAACATCCCATGGCGTGACAAGGCGCTTTGCCGCACCCGGATCCGCGATCCGCGCGATAGCGTCGTGGAGTGCGGCTGCCGCGCCCCAAGCGGCACCGCTTTCAGCCGCCCGAAAGCGCCGGAGGGCCGGCGCACTCCAAAAGCTCGCGCCCGCGCCACGGCCCCCCGATCCGCGCGATAGCGTCGTGGAGTGCGGCTGCCGCGCCCCAAGCGGCACCGCTTTCAGCCGCCCGAAAGCGCCGGAGGGCCGGGGTGCTTCCGCCTCCGCCCAGACTTCGGCCTCCTCGAGGGACTGCGTCGCTGGGCTTGCGCCTCCGCCAAGGCTTGCGCCTCCGCCAAGGCTACGGCGCACAAGACGGCGCACAAGACGGCGGGCAGGCCAAGGCGTCCCTGCCGGAGCCGTTGAACTGGCACTGGCGCACCGGAAGCGCCAACGCTACACTCGGCCCGCTGAAAACCGTCGGCGTCCATCCATGGGTCGTGCTCCTGCTCAGCGCTCTCGCGCTCGTCGCTCCGGTCCTTAGCCGGGCCGCCGACACTTCGATCCGCGCTGCCGTCTGGACGGCGGACGTGCCCGGCGCCGACCCCGCCCTGGTCAGCGCTCTTGCGGCGCGGGTTGCGGCTGCGGGATACACGGTCGATCGGCTCGACAGCCTTGCGCTGACCAACGTCGCCCATCTGGACCCCAAGACATTCGCCCTGCTGGCGGTGCCCGACGCCCGTTTCCTGCCTGTCGAGTCGGTGAAGAGCATCACCGCGTTTCTGGAAGCCGGCGGCGACCTCCTGGCACTCGGTCTGAGCGCCTGGGAGACACCCGCCTTCCGGCTGGGCAACCGCTGGCTCTCCCGCGCCGACTACGAGCGCGAGCTCGCCCAGGCACAGCCCCGGAGCGCGCTCATCGATTTCAGCCGCGAGAACCCTGCCGCCTGGATCCGGCACAGCAGTCACCCCGACCGGGCGGCCGCCCGCGAGATCGTCCGCGATCAGGGCCACGCCGCCCTCCGCGTGACCCTCGAATCCCTCGACAGCTGGGACACGCTCGAATCGCCGGCCCGCTCCTGGTCGATCCCGACCGGGCATACGCTCACGTGTTTCCGCGCCAAGGGCGGACCGGCCACAACGCAACTCGCGGTCGAGTGGGTCGAGCGCGACGGGTCCCGCTGGATCGCCACGGTCGATCTCACGACTTCCTGGCAAACCTACGCCCTCCCGTCCGAGCGTTTCCGTCCTTGGGAACCGCCGGCTGGCCGGGGCGGCCCCGGCGACCGACTCGATCTCGGGCGCGCCGCCCGATTCACCGTCGGGCTGGCCCATTCACACACCGCGATCAGGAGTGGCCGACTCGAATACTGGCTTGCCGACCTTGCCACGGCTGCCAACCCGTTCGGCGATGCCGCGCCGCCGCCCCTGCCCGTGTTGCCCCGACTTGAATCCCTCGCCCCCAGCTACCAGTGTTACCCCATCGAGGTGCCGGCCGTCCTCGAGTCGGGAAGGGCGCCTGACACTCCCGCTCGCGAGGTTTGGAACCGCCTCGTTGCGCTGCATCCCCGCCCCCGCGGCGTTGGGCTCCACCAGGATCGCCCCTGGCGATGGGACCCCTTGATGAGGGCCGTCGATCCGGCTGCTGCGGCCGCCGAGCGCGGTTCGGTTGCCACCATGATCGTTCACGTCAAGCCCCCGTTCCGCGGCGGGGTCTGGGCGCTGTTTGCTCCGTCGGATCCCGATTTCTACCGGGATCCGGTTGTCACCGGCGCCCTGGACCGCGCGCTGGGCCGCATGCGCGAAGGGGTGTTTCTCGTCGAAGGCGGCAGCGAGTGTTTCACGCTATTCCCCGGCCAATCCACGCGGCTTGGCGCCCACGTCGTCAACTTCAGCGCCCAACCCCGCGCGGCCCTGCGGGTCCGCGTCGAGGCGCACCCCATTGCGCAGCCCGCAGCCGGCGCTGAACAGCACCCGCTGTGGCATCACGAGCAAACGTTGGATCTCGCGCCCGGCCAGGATCAGCGGGTCGAGCGCGAATGGACGCCGGTGAACGCGGCGACGCTTCGGGTGACTCTTGGCGATCCGGGGCGGCTTCTCGATCAACTCGAGCACGAGCTGCACCTCTGGGAACAGCCGGCAACACCCCGGTACGTCGAGGTCCGCGAGGGACGCCTTTGGCGCGACAACCGCCTCTGGCGCGCTCACGGCGTGAACTACATGCCCTCCTCCGGCATCGGCGTGACGAGCTCCCACTTCGAGTTCTGGCTGGGCCGCGGCGCCTATGATCCCGAGGTCATCGAGCGCGATCTGGGACGCATCCGCGATCTCGGGCTCAACGCGGTGAGCGTGTTCATCTACCACCGCGACCTCGGCGCGCAGCATCTTCTGGATTTCCTGCGGCGATGCCGGCATCACGAACTCGCCGTCAATCTCTCGTTGCGCCCCGGCACGCCCATGGACTTTCGCTGGACCGAGATGAAGGCGCTCATCGAGCATTACCGTCTCGCTGCGAACGACGTCGTGTTCGCGTACGACTTGGCTTGGGAACCCAGTCACTACGACCACAATTTCCAACGCAGACAGTACGCCAAGCCGTGGACGGACTGGGTCCTCGCCCGCTACGGGTCTCGCGCCGCCGCCGAACAGGCCTGGGGCCCTCTGGCGTATCAGGAAGCGGAAGGGCGCCAGGCCGCCGCCGACCTTCTCCCGGTCCCGCCCATGGCGTTGCTCGTCCGGGATGGGCCCTGGCGCCGGCGCATCGCCGATTACCGCGGTTTTCTCGATGATCACCTCGGCCGGGCCTACGCCGAGGCCCGGCGCCTCGTCCGCTCGATCGACCCGCATCATCCCGTCAGCTTCCGGATGCAGCACGCCGGCGATCCCACCTTCGATTTCGAGCACATGCTGCCCTACGATCTTTACGGCCTTCGCAACGCCGTTGATCTCTGGGAACCCGAAGCCTACGGGCGGATCGGCGATTGGGCCTCGGTCCGGCCCGGGCAGTTCACGGCCGCCTACGCCCGCCTCTGCGACCCGGCCAAACCGGTGCTTTGGGCCGAAATGGGGACCACGGTCTGGGATCTCAACACCATGGCCCCCAGCCCCGCCCGACTCGATTTCGCCGCCCGGTTCTACGCGGATTTCTATCGGATGCTCGTCGATTCCTCGGCCGACGGCGTCTTCTTCTGGTGGTACCCCGGCGGCTTCCGGGCCAACGAGAAGAGCGATTTCGGCATCCTCAACCCCGACGGCACCGACCGCCCCGTTTCCCGTGTCATTCGCGCGCACGGGCCCCGCTTCGTCGCCGCCCCCCCGCCGGCGCCCGTCACCCGCTGGATCGCCGTCGACCGCGACGCCAACGCCCGCGGCCTGCCCGGCATCTACGACGCCGTCCAGCTCGAATACTGGAAGGCCATCGATGCCGGCGAGTCGGTCGGCCTCCGATGGAAACGGCTTCCGGGAGAACCATGAGCCGCCCCGCCCGCCGCCGCCTCCTGATCCTGGCGTCCGTCGTCGGACTCGTCCTCGCTTTTCTCGTCGAGGAACGCTACCGCGGCCTCGCGGGTCTCCGCGCCTGGGAACGCGACATGCGCGCCCGCGGCGAGAAGTTCACGCTCGCCGAGCTCGTCCCGCCATTGCCCACCAACAGCGCCGTCCGGATCGTTTCCCCGGATCAGTTCTCGAGCCTCCTCGCTGCCGCCAACATGCCGCCAACATGGCCGGGCGCCATGCGGACCGTGGGCCCCGGCAAGGCTCGCCCCCTCTGGACCGCCTCCGACTGGATCGACCATGACTCCAGGAGCAACTCCTGGGCACAACTTGAATCCGCCTTCGCCTCGCTCGAGGAGCAACTGCCTCCGATTCGGATCCTTCTGACCAATCGTTCGATCTTCGTCCGGCTGGATTACGACAGCGGATTCGACGTCCCGCTCACGCACCTGGGACGGTGCAAAGCAATCACCCAGGCTCTCAATGCCGCCGCGGTTCACGCCCTCTATCATCATCGGAACGATGAGGCCCTCGAGAATCTGACGGCCGCCTTCGGCCTCCTCGAACTCACGCAGGACGAAGGCTGGATGATCACACAACTGGTGCGCCTTGCCTGCGCCGCGATTCTGCAGACGGGCTCATGGGAAGCCCTTCAATCCGACGATTGGACCGACGCCCAGCTGGCCGTGTTTCAAGGCGTCTGGGAGCGCCAGGCTTTCCTGCTCCCCATGGCCCACGCCCTGGCGCTCGAACGCGCCACCGCCGCCCGCTATTACGACCCGAGCCGGGTGAGTTTGCGCGAGCTCGTGGATGCCACCGGGACCTTCAACAGCGTCTTCGGGACGTCCGGATCTTCCGATGTTGCCCCGGGGAGCCTGGCCTCGTTCTTCGAGCCCGTGATCCATGCCGGAGCCGCGTTCCGCCGGGCTTTCCACGTCTACCTTTGGCGGGTGGCCTGGATCCACCAGGACCACCTCAATCACAACCGGATCCTCCAGGCGTGCGTGGACAGCACCCGCCAGGCCGCGGCCAACCGGCAATGGCCCGAGCCACCCCAGGCCTCGGCCGACCTCTCGAATGCCGACGATCCCCGGGACGAACCCGGGATCTACGACCGGCTCCGCCATTGGCTCAGCGCGATGATCCTCCCTGCCTGTGAGAAGGCGGTGTCGAAGGCGGTGCGCCTGGAAGTGACCCGCGAATTGACCGTCGCTGCCATCGCCCTCAAACGCCACCAGCTCCGCCATCACACGCTCCCCCCCAGTCTCGACGCCCTCGTCCCCGAGTTCCTTGCCGCTCCGCCCCGCGACTGGTACGCCGGGCAGCCGCTCGGTTATCGACCGAACCCGGACGGCTCGTATCTTCTTTACTCCATCGGGGATGACGGCGTCGACGACCACGGCGATGCCCGCAATACCCAGGGTGAAATCCGGTCCGCTTTCTATGGACGCGACATGGTCTGGCCGCAGCGCGCCACCCCGCAAGAGATCGAGGCCTACAAGGCCGGACTGACAACCACCCGGAAGCGCCAACGCAGCCCTTAACACCAATCCTATGCTCGAACTTGTCCTCATCACGGCGCCACGAAAGCCGGCCGTTCCGCGTCTCGCCTCGATCGGCATCGTGGCGATTGCGGCCGCCGTCAACGCTCTCACCGCCAGCCTCACCAGCCCCGACGGCGCCCTCGCCGGCCGCGTCGATGCCGATGCCGGCGGGCGTCTCACGTGGTCGCTCGAACGGGCCGGCACAATCCTGATCGAGCCCTCTCCTCTCGGGATCGCTGTCAACGGCAACGACCTCGGCGCCGGCGTGACCCTCGGCGAACCCGAAGTCGTCGCGATTCGTGAGCTGTACCCCTGGCGCGGCGTCAAGAACCAGGCCACCAACCACTGCCAGGCCTACCGCCTCCCCGTCCGTCACACCGCCAGCAGCACCGAGTGGCATCTCGAAGTCCGCGTGTTCGACGACGGCTTCGCCTATCGTTACCGCGTCCCTGGCCGCGGT
Organism: Verrucomicrobiota bacterium; assembly: GCA_029556615.1. GTDB lineage: Bacteria > Verrucomicrobiota > Verrucomicrobiia > Limisphaerales > J093 > JAKQDD01. Next base: position 8,115 of record JAKQDD010000209.1, read on the forward strand.
TCGCGCACAGTCCAGGCCGAGTCGTCGAGTTGGACTCTCCCGGCAAACGCCCCCGCCTGGGTCCAGACCGACACCGACGACTACGAAGGTCCTTACGAACGCCGGAAGCCCGAGGAGATCCCCCTCGAGCTCAAGACCGACCGCGGCGCCCACGCCACCCACCTCGGCCCGCCCGTCACTGTTGAATTGTCCGGCGGCGGCTTCCTTCTTCTGACCGAGGCCCGCCTCTTCCGCTACAGCGGCCTCACCCTGCGTCCCACCGGCACCCGCCGTCTCGTGGCGGCTTTCGAGGACGACCCCCAAGGGTTCATCCTCGAGGACGAAATCCTGTCTCCGTGGCGTGTGACCGTCGTCGCACCCAACCTCGACGCGCTCGTCAATTCGGATGTCATCCCCAATCTCTGCGACCCACCGGATCCGAAGTTGTTCCCGGAAGGCGCCCGCACCCCCTGGATCCAACCTGGCCGCGCCCTGATCACCTGGTGCGTCTTCGGCAACGACGGCGCCCAGTGGCATTTGCAGAAATGGTTCGTGGATCAATGCGCCGCTCTGCACTGCGAGCATCTGCTTGTCGACGCCGGATGGCGGACGGAACGCTGGGGCTGGCTGGCCGGCGGCGGCGATGTCTGGGCCCGCCTGCGGGAGCTTTGCGACTATGGCCGTGAACGGAACGTTGGGATCGTGGTCTGGCATTCGTTCCCCGAAGGCCGCGACGACGGGCCCGGCCTCACCCGACCCGAGGCCCGCCGGGAGCTCTTTCGCCGCTGCCAGGAGGCCGGCGTCAAAGGGGTCAAGATCGACTTCTTCAACTCGGAACGAAAGACCGTGATCGACGCCTACGAAGACCTCCTTCGTCTTAGCGGCGAGCATCGGCTCATGATCAACTTCCACGGCGCCAACAAACCCACCGGGGAGGTCCGCACCTGGCCCCAGGAAGTCACCCGCGAAGGCATCCGGGAACAGGAGTATCTCCTCTGGAGCGACCTGCCGCTCGAACACTACGGCGCTCTTCCCTTCACCCGGATGGCCGTCGGCCACTCCGATTTCCTTCCCACTTACGTCCGCGCCAAGTACCTCAAGAACACCACCGCCACTTTCCAGATGGCCACCGCCATCATCGCCACCACCTCGTTTCTCTGCTGGCCCGATCACCCGGACGACTATCTCGTCAGCCCCTTCCTCGGACTGGTGCAGGCCCTCCCATTGGTCTGGGACCAAACGATCGTGCTCCCGGATTCCCGGATCGGCCAGCGGGTCGCCTTCGCCCGCCGGGCCGGCAGGACCTGGTACGTGGGCGTGCTCAATACCACTCGAGAACCGGTCGATTGGGACGCTTCCTTGTCGTTCCTCGGCTCGGGGGCTTACGTGGCTTCGCTCTACCAGGATGCGGCGCCCCACCCCACAGGGGTTGCCACCGAGACCGGCCGGGTGCTCCGCAACACCGACCGTCTCAAGGCCCGGTTGGCTCCCGGCGGCGGGTTTGTCGCCTGGATCCAACCGCAACCATGAGCCGCAAAGGACGCTTACGCGCGGATTTGGGCCTGTAATGTTGTCTCGACCCATCGGGTTCCGGGGTCTACCTTACCTGCCGATTAAGACCGCATGAAAACGCAACGCCGCCTCCTGAGTCTGGGATTGGCCGTCACGCTCGCCGCGCTCTGCAGCGCCGCGAGCGCCACGGCCGGCGCCGCCCCCGATCAGACCCCGCTCAAACCCATCGGCGACGCCAAGGGCATCCACCCCGGCCGCGTCACCTGGGCGCATGATCCCGGCGTCCTCGACTGGAAAGGTCCCGGCGACGGCCACTGGTGGGAGTCGAACCGGCTCAAGCAGGACCGTGTGGATGTCATGCTCGAAGGGGTCGTCTGCGCCCTGACCGGGGAGAAGACCGTGCCGGCGGCGTGGTCGGCCCTTTTCCGTCACCTGAACCGCACGCGCGGCCGGGGCGACACCCCGTACCGGCCCGGCGAGAAGATCATCATCAAACCCAATTGGGTCGGCATGATCTACCGCGAAGGCCACGTGAACGCGGAGACTTACACCTTCCTCCGGCGCCACGACTACATGAATACCGCCCCCCAGATGATCATCGCCCTGCTGCGCCAGCTGACTGCCTGCGGCGTCAAGCCGGGGGATATCACCGTGTGCGACACCCTGGCCTATCTGGTGAACGAGTATTACGACCTGATCCACGGCGCGTTCCCCGGGGTCCGCTTCGAAGATTACGCCGGCAAGTTCGGTCGCATCAAGGTCCGGACCTCGACCCTGCCGCTTCACTGGAGCAGTCGTCCTGCGAATGTCGCCCAGGACTTCCTTCCCACCTGTTTCGCCGAGGCGGATTACGTCATCAACGTCGCCAATCTCAAGGCCCATTCCGGCTCGGGCGTCACCCTCTGCGCCAAGAACCACTACGGCTCCCTCGTCCGCTGGCCGGTCCAGGAAGGGTACTACGACATCCATCCCGGCTGTTTCTCGCGTGAAACCGGCATTTACCGGCCCCTTGTCGATCTCATCGGCCACGATCACCTCGGCGGCAAGACCGTGCTCTATCTCATCGACGGCTTGTTCTCGGGTCTGCACCCCCAGGACCCCGTCCCCCAGCGCATGCAAATGGCCCCCTTCAACGGCCATTGGCCCTGCAGCCTCTTCGCTTCCCAGGATCCGGTGGCCATCGATTCCGTCGGGCTCGATTTCCTCCAGGCCGAATGGAAGGAGCACCCGCGCCGGGCTGGCGTCGACGATTACCTTCACGAAGCCGCCCTGGCGGACCAGCCTCCTTCGCAGACGTTCTACGATCCCAACCACGCCACGCCCACGCGGCGCCTCTCCAGCCTCGGCGTCCACGAGCACTGGAACAACCCCCAGGCCAAACAATACTCGCGCAACCTTGGCACCGGCCCGGGCATCGAGCTGGTGCCGGTCATGCCCCCGACTTACAGCTTCACCCGATAGAACATCGGCGTCGCGCCGGGCGTCACGCGATGATAGGGCGCGCTGGCGCCCGGGACCGGCGTGTAGGCGCCGCCCACGGCAGCCGCCGACTGCAGGGTGCCCGCCTGCCAGACGAGCTCGAGGGCATCGCCGGCCCGCCGGATCGACAGCCACACCGGACCGTAGGTGTCGAAGGTCGCCCCATTCTGTGCGACCAGGTAAATGCTCTGCGCCTCGACCGCCGTGAGCGCCCGCCGCCAGATCCCGAGATCATCCATCTCGAAATCGCCGGCCACCTCGTAGAGGCCGCTCGTGCCCTGTCCGATGTTGGTTTCCGTGTACGTGTTGACGTCAAACGCGAGTCCGGCAATCGGCTTGGCATGCACCTTGACCCCGTCGACGAACGTCGTGACATCCCCCGCCCGATCCACCACATGCACGAGATGATGCCACTGGCCGTCGTTCAGGGTGTTGGCGTACCCGGCGTCATGGCCGTATTGGGCGGCCACGCCGGGCCAATTGACCGGTGACAAGCCATCGTTGAGGCTCCAGGACCAGCTGCCCGTCTCCCACGAGGGCGCAAAGACGAACCCCGGCCCCCCGTAGGAGTTGTAGTTATTGCAGAGGAACGGCAGGTCGCCGGGTGTGCCCGTGAACTTGATCCAGAACGCCACCGAGAAGCTCGTGGCCCCGCCGAACTCGAGATCGGCGGGTGTTCCCAGGGTGACGTAGTTCGCTTCGGTCACCTCGCTGTCAACGACCACGGTGCTGTAGTGGAGGGCGCCTGTCCCGATCCGGCCGGCGGTGAACGCCGGATTGCCCATGGGCGCCCCGTGATTGTCGCGGCCGGAGCTGTCCTGATAATCCCCGTCGAACTTCAAATGCGCCACCAGCTCGTTCGTCAGGTTCGCGAACGTCGGCAGCGGCGCCACGGTGAGCACCGCGGTCTGGCTGAGGTTCGTCCCGACCGGGTTGGACACTGCGACGTCGTAGGCGCCCGCATCCGTGAAATAGGCCTCGGGCAGCTCGAAGACCGGGCGGGTTGCTCCCGGCAGGTTCACTCCCGCCAGGCGCCACTGGTAGAGTACAGGCAGCGCGCCGATGGCGTTCACGGTGAACCGGACCGGCTGGCCGACGTACACCGCGACGCTTTCCGGCTGTTCGAGAAGCTGGGGAGGCGGTCCCGGCCACGATTTGCCGAGCAGATCGAGATTGGCCACCTCCGCAGGACTCAGCGCCCGGTCGTAGACAACCACCTCGTCGATGCCGCCGTAGAACCAACGGTCGTAACCCAGGTCGACGCCGATGTTCGGGCTGTCCCAGGGCACGGTCTTGTGGCCCTGGGATGGCAGATACGTGGCGGAGCGGATCCCCGTGCCGTCATCGAGATAGACCGTTCCCTGCGCGGGCTCGATCACCAGCGCCACGAAATTCCACTGGCCCACCGCCGGGACCAGGCCCGACTTGAACTGCCACCAGCTGTCGGTTCCTTCCCAGACGTAGCTGAGGGCGTCGCTGTTCTGGTAGTTGATGAAGAAGCCCGCGAGGCCGGCCGGGGTCCGGCTGGCGAGGATCCCGGTCTGGTCCTTCTGCGGGCCGTAGGGGTTGATCCAGGCCACGATCGTGATCTGGTTGGTCTTGAGGTTGAACGAGGGCAACTGCACCCGCGTCGAGCTGGCACTGAACTCGAAGCTGGTGTTCGTGGACTCGAGGCTGGCCCAGTCGGGCGCCTGCGGCCCGGGAACGCCCGGGACCACCGCGCCGTTCACAGTGCCGTTTAAGCCGCCGGCAATGTCGGCGGCCGTCGTTCCCCCCGCCTCGTTCAGCCGGTAATAGGCCAGCGGATTGCCGTACATCGCCGCATACGGATAGTTGGTGACCGTGAAGACGCTGACGGTTCCCGCCGTCGTGTTGGTCGCCCCGTAGGGATTCGTGAGCGTCACGCTGTAATCGCCCGCGTCGGATGGCTGCAGGTTTCTCAGCTTCAGCACGGAGTCTGTCGCGCCTGCGATGGGAGCGGCGCCCTTCTTCCACTGGTGGCTGATTGGGGCGCTGCCCCCGGCCGTCACGCTGTAGTTCACCCACCCGCCGATCGCCCGGGTCGCGTTGAAGATCGATTGCGCGAGAACCCTCGGCGGACCCGACGTGATGCGCAGCGCCTGGACCGGGCTCGTCGTCGAGCCGTACGCGTTCGAGGCCACCAGCGTGTAGTCCCCCGAGTCGGCCACTGCCGCGTTCGGGATCGAGAGCGTCGCGGTGGTCTGGCCGGCCAGCGGGACACCGTCCTTCTGCCATTGGTAGGTGAACGGCGGTATGCCTCCGACCGCCGCCGTCATCGTGATGGCGTAACCCTCGAACAACGGATCCGCCGGGGTCCGCGTGAACGCGAGAAACTGCGGTGTCATCTGGCTCGACTCGAGCAGGGTCTGGATCTCGGCGGGCGCGAGCGCCCGGTCGAACAAGGCGACCTCGTCAAGGCTCCCGTTGAACCGCGGATAGGGGAAATCCCAGCCGATGTAGATCGGGGCCACGCTGAAATCGTGGGTGCCGATCGTGGTGTTGAGACTGTTCGACGTCTGGTTGAGATAGACCGTGACCTTGGTGGGCTCGTAGACCGCGGCGGCGAAACACCAGACGTCGTCGGGCGGCGTCAGCCCGGTCAGCCAGCTCGAGGGTCCCTCGTTCCAGTGCACATTGAGCTGATCCACCCCCGGCGAGCCGTTGTACCCGAAGCCCAGCCCGGTCGCCAGTCCCTGGTCCGCTCTCCGGGTGAACACGAGCGCCTGGCCCGCGGCGTGCGCCCCGCTCCGCTTGAACCAGCATGTGATCGTGAACGTCGCGGTCTCGAGGTACTGCTCCTGAATGAGGACGTCGCCCGCCAGCGACGAGATGCGCATTCCCGTGTTGCCCGCTCCAAACCCGGCAAACGGCGGCCCCGGCACGCCCGTGAGCGCGCCGGCTTCATAGACGCCGTCCGCCCAGGCTCCCAGACTCCCCAGATTGGCCGCGGTCACCGTCTCGCCCGGGGTGAACGCCGGTTCGTTCAGCCGGTAGTAGAGGAGCGGGTTCTGGGCGAGAATCAAGGTCTCATACGCCGGGCTCGGCGAGCTGCTGGTCCCGTTCTGGTAGTGCATCCGGAGTTCGGTTGCCGAGAGCGCCGCCGCGTAGATCGCCACCTCATCGACATACCCGGGAAACCAGAAGTTGCCGTCGGATCGGGCGCCAATCGAGAAGAGCCCGTTCGCGTTCGGCACGTACGCCGCCGCGGATTTCTCTCCTGCCAGGACGCCATTCACATAGAACGCGGCCTTGACGCCATCATACACCACGGCCAGGTGATACCATGTGCCGACACTGGGCGCCCCGCCTCCGGTGATGTCCACCACCTGGCCGGTCGTGACCCCGTCGTACATCCTCAGGTTCCACCCGGCGCTTCCCTGGTAGATCAGCCAGCCGGTCCGTCCTGATGGCTGAGACCAGAACGCCAGCGGGCAGACCACGCTGGCCCCCTCCTGCATCGAGTCCGGGTTCACCCACGCCTCGGCGGTGAAGGGACCCGTGGGATTGATGGACGCATCATACGGCGTGGCCACGCGCTGGTTTGCACCGTTCAGGCCGGCCGCCCCATCGGTGCTGCCCGCCAGCGCCCCCGGCGCCTGGTGCCACGGCTCGTTGATGTAGAACGCCGTGCCCACGACCCCCGCCAACCCCAGGTTCGCCGCGGTGTCCGCGGAAACTGGAGTCGTCTCCCCCAGCCGGTAGTAGGCGATCGGCTTCAGGTTCAGGACAGTGCTCGCGTAGTCGGCCGCGGTGACGGGGAACACCGCAAGGGCACCGAGAATGGCCGCAAGGCAATGGATCTGCGTTTTCATGAAGGAATGGTGTCTGCACGCCGCTCCGAACCTGCGCTGTTCCGGCCGGTCGAGAGGACAACGTTTCGGACGACGCTGAGTGTCTGCGCTGCATCAACTCCCCTCTCACCCGCTTTGTCAAGAACTGCATCGCCGCTCGCCATGGCAGAAGGCGGGCGACGCCCCTCTCCCCGCTCCTGCGTCGCGGGGCGAGGGAAAGACCGAGACGCTCACCGTCCCCGTGGCAAGCCCATCGCATCGCACTGGCGCACTGGCGCACTGGCGCACTGCTCCTGCCGGCCAGGGGCGCCTGCAGAATTGGCGTGCAGCGGGACGTGAACTCGAGCAGAGTGAACGCGCCATCCGGAAGGGGCCACTGGCTGCGTGCCGCCGGCTGGCGATCCATGATCGACCCGGCCGATTCCGCTGCATCCGGTCACCTCCGCGAGCGTCTCTTCCGCGTGCGCGGGCTGACCAAGGTGTATGGCGCGGAAGCGACGGAGGTGCGGGCTCTCGACGGGGTGGATCTCGATCTGCACCGGGGCGAGTTGATCGTTCTGTTGGGGCCTTCGGGCAGCGGGAAGACGACGCTGCTGAATCACCTGGGCGGGTTGGACGTGCCCACCGCCGGGGCGCTTGAATTCCGCGGCCTGGACCTGGCGCAGGCGCAGGAGGAAGACCTCACCCTCTACCGGCGCGAGTCGGTGGGGTTCGTGTTCCAATTCTACAACCTGATCCCGAGCCTCACCGCCCGTGAGAATGTCGCGCTCATCACCGAGATCGCCCGCCACCCCATGCCGCCCGAGCGCGCACTCGAACTGGTCCACCTGGGAGCGCGCCTCGACCATTTCCCGGCCCAACTCTCGGGCGGGGAGCAGCAGCGGGTCGCGATTGCGCGCGCGATTGTGAAGCAGCCCGAGGTGTTGCTCTGTGACGAGCCCACCGGCGCCCTCGATGTCCGCACCGGAATCGCGGTGCTGGAGGCCATCGAACGGGTCAACCGTGAATTGGGAACCCTGACGATCGTGATCACGCACAACGCCATTCTGGCCGACATGGCGGATCGGGTCGTGTATCTTTCCGATGGCCGCGTGCACGCCATCCACGCCAACGCCCGGCGGGCCCCGGTGACCAGCCTGAACTGGTGATGCTGCCGCCCCTCGATCGCAAGCTCGTGCGCGACCTGACCCGGATCAAGGGCCAGGCGGTCGCCGTGGCCCTGGTGATGGCCTGCGGCCTGGCCATGATGATCATGGCCCGGAGCCTCATTTTCTCGCTCGAGTCCACCCGGATCGAGTATTACGAGCGAAACCGGTTTGCCGAAGTCTTCGTCACGCTCAAGCGCGCGCCGATGCGGGTCGCCGATCGGGTGGCGGCCCTGCCGGGCGTCGCCCGGGTCCAGCCCGGGATCGCCGTCCAGGTCACACTCGATCTCGATGACCTCGATGAGCCCGCCAGCGGCCTCGTCTGCTCGATCCCCGAATCGGGCGAGCCCGAGCTGAACCGGCTGCATCTCCGGTCCGGAGCCGGCCTGGTTCCGGGCGAGCCCGGCGCCGTGCTGGTGGGGGAAGCGTTCGCCGACGCCCACCACCTCCGACCCGAGGACCGGATCACGATGCTCCTCAACGGAAGGCGCCGGACGCTGCGGGTGGCCGGCGTCGTGCTCTCCCCCGAGTTCATCTTCGAATCCCGTCCCGGCGCCCCGCTGCCCGACAACCGGACCTACGGCACCTTCTGGATGTCCTACGCCGAACTCGCCGCCGCTTACAACCTGGACGGCGCCTTTAATCACCTCACCCTCACCCTGGCCCCCGGCGCCGCGGAAGCGTCGGTCATCGCCGGCCTCGATCGCCTTCTTCTCCCGTACGGCGGCCGCGGCGCTTACGGGCGGAAGGACCACCCCTCGCACGTCCGGGTGTCGGATGAAATCCGCGTGCTGAACACCCTGGCGATTGGTTTTCCGGTCGTCTTTTTGAGCGTGGCGGCCTTCATGACCCATTCGGTGCTCTCCCGCCTGCTCTCCCTGCAGCGCGAGCAGATCGCGATCCTCAAAGCCTTCGGCTACACCAACCGGCAAATCGCGACGCACTACCTCAAGTTCGCGCTGGTCATGGTGGCGGGCGGCACCCTGGCCGGAACGGTTGGCGGCCTTGAACTGGGCCGCCAGGTCGTTGGCGTGTACCACTTGTTCTTCCGGTTCCCGCAGCTCGACTTCCGACTCGACCGCGCGGCGCTGTTGCTGGCGCTGGGCGTCAGCGCTCTCGCCGCCGTGGCCGGCGTCTTCAGCGCCGTGCGCCGCGCCGCCCGTCTTCCGCCGGCCGACGCGATGCGTCCCGAGCCCCCCGCCAGCTATCGGCCCGCTCTCCTCGAACGGAGCGGCATCGGCCACGGGCTCTCCCACACCTTCCGCATCGCGGTCCGAAATCTCGAGCGCAAGCCGGCCCAGGCCCTCCTGACCGTGACCGGCCTTGCACTGGCCACGGGGATCCTGATCGTCCCCAATTGCTTTCGGGATGGCATCGCCGAGGTCATGGGCTTCCAATGGGACGTGGTGCAGCGCCAGGACCTCAGCCTGACCTTGAGCGAACCGGCCAGCGGCGCTGTCACCCATGAGCTGCGTCACCTGCCCGGCGTCCTCAGCGTCGAGCCGACACGGCGTGTGTTCGTCCGGTTGCATCACGGCCATCGGCACCGGCAATTGGCGATCCAGGGTCTGCCCGGCGGCGGACTGCACAGCCGGGTGATCAACGCCGCCTATCGCCGGGTCGACCTGCCGCCCGAGGGGCTGGTGGTCTCCGCCAAACTCGCCGAGGGACTCGGGGCGCGCCCGGGCGACACGCTCCTGGTGGAAGTGCTCGAAGACCGCCGGCCCCTGCGTGCGGTCCCACTGACCGGGCTGGCGGAGGACTTCGCCGGAATCGCCGCCTACATGGACCTGCAGGCGCTCAACCGCCTTCTGGGGGAAGGCGATGTCGTCTCCGGCGCCAGCTTTCGGGTCGACGCCGCCCGGCGGGCAGCCTTCCTTCATGCGCTGCGGTCGATCCCCCGCGTGAACGCGGTGGCGATCAAGAACTCGCTCCGGGCCAATTTCCAAAAGACCACCGCGGCCAGCATCAACATGATCCAGAAGATCTACCTGGTGTTTGCCATCCTGGCCGCGTTCGGCGTGGTGTACAACAATGCCCGGATCTCACTGGCGGAGCGGGCCCGGGAGCTGGCCACGCTGCGCGTGATCGGCTTCAGCCGTCGCGAGGTGGCCGGCGTGTTGGTGACGGAGCTGGTGCTGCTGGCGCTGGTCGCGGTGCCGCTTGGCTTGTGGATCGGAACCGGCTTTGCCACCGTCGTGGTCCATGCGGTCAACACCGAGACCGTCCGGCTCCCGCTGGTCCTCAGCCTCCGCAACTACGCGCTCGCCGTTCTGATCGTCACCGTCGCGAGCGCGGTCTCCGCCTTCGCCGTCCTTTGGAAACTGAACCGACTCGATCTCGTCGGCGCGCTCAAGGCGCCCGAGTGAGCGGTGCCGCCCATCGCCGTCATGCAACCGACTCCTGAAGCCACTTCGACAACCCCCAGGCGCAAGCCCAGGACACGATCGCGCCCATGGGTGCCCTACGCCGGCGGCCTGCTGCTCTTGGCGGCCCTTGGCGGCGGGCTCTGGCCGCGACCCACCCCCGTCGAGACCGCGCCCGTCACCGTCGGCACCCTCCGATCCGTGCTCACCGAGGAAGGTCGCACCCGCATCCGGCATCGGTACCGCGTGTCCGCTCCGGTCTCGGGCCAGCTCCGCCGACCGCCATTCCAGGCCGGCGCCGAAGTCCGCGGAGGCGAGACGATCGTCGCGGTCATCGACCCCCTTTCCCCCATCCCGCTGGATGCCCGGAGCCGGGCCCTCGCGGAAGCGCGACGTGACGCCGCCGCCGCCCAGCTCGAGAAGGCGCGAGCGACCCTCGGCTTCGCCCTCAGCGAGCTCCGGCGATACGAGCAGCTCCACCGGGATGGCACGGTCAGCATCCAGGAGCTCGAGAGGATCCAATGGCAGGAAGCGGCCGCCCGGCGCGATCAGACGGCCGCGGAAAGCGCTCTCCGCCAGGCCGAAGCCGAGCTGTTCGAGTTTCTCGAGCACGCTGAAACACCGGGCCTCGAGTCCCAGGCGCCTGTCGAGGTCCGGGCCCCGGTCAGCGGCCGGATCCTGCGGGTCCACGAGGAAAACGCGCGGGTCGTGGCGGCTGGCCAGGTCCTGCTCGAGATCGGTGATCCCACCGACCTCGAAGTCGTGGTGGAAGTCCTCTCGCGTGACGGCGCGGTTCTCACGCCGGGAACCCCCGTCGAGCTCACGCAATGGGGCGGTGCTGGGCCCCTTGAAGCCCGCGTCCGCCTCGTCGAGCCCGCGGCCTTCACCAAGGTCTCCGCCCTCGGCGTCGAGGAACAACGGGTCAATGTCGTCGCCGATCTGGTCGCACCCCCGGACCGGCGTCCGGGTCTGGGCGATCAATTCCGGGTCGAGGCCCACTTCATCGTCTGGGAGGCAGCCCATGTGCTCAAGATCCCCTCGGGCGCCCTTTTCCGACAGGGCACGAACTGGGCGGCGTTCGTGTTTGACAAGGGGCGCGCGGCCCTGCGGCCGGTGACGATTGGCCGGGCCGGCCACGCCGAGACCCAGGCGCTCGAAGGCCTGCGTGAGGGCGAGGAAGTCCTCCTTTACCCCGGCGACCGCGTCCGCGATCGGCAACGCGTGCGCAAGATCCAAATTTGACCGCGGGACTGGGTCTGAGGCGGCGCCTTGCTAATACTCCCGGTTTTTCTTCTGTCCCGGACTGGGGACCGGGTAGCGGCCGTCGGCCTCGGCCAGCAGCGGTGCCGGCGAGGTCATGGTGAACTTGTCCACGTCCGGGGCGAACTCGTGCGGGCAATCGAGCATGTCGTCGTATGTGACGATCTGGCCGGTATGCGCGGCCATCCGGCCCATCGAGGTGACCAGGCTGGCGATGGCGCCGCGCTGGATTTCGTTGTAGGGCTGGTCGTTCCGAATGGCCTCGACGAGGTCGTCCCACTCGAGCTGATAGGGGCTCTTTTCCGGCTGGGGAAAGGCCCAGATCATGTCCTTCGCGGCAACCTCGTGGCCCTTGAACGTGCGGACTCTGCCCGGCGTGTGGCTCGAGGTGGAAACCACCGCGGATCCCTTGGTGCCATGAACGTAGCTTGCAAACTCCCCGTGACAACCCGACTGGCTCTGCCCGATGAAGAACATCCGCGTGCCGTCCGGAAAGGTGTACTCGACCGAGTACACGTCGAAGTTCTGATCGACGGAATTCCCGCGGAAATGGCGGCCGCCGACCCCATGGGCTTTCACGGGCCAGGCGTTCTTCATCCAGCAGCATTCATCGATCTGATGGATGTTGTAGTCGCTGAAGAGCCCGCCGCTGGCCCAGAGGAAAGCGTGGAAACGCTGGATCTGATAGAGCAACTCGTTCTGGTCCGGCCTCCGCGGGCCCGCCAGCCCCGCCGCCCCCCCCATCCGGTAGGCTCGGATCAGCACCAAATCCCCAATCTCCCCGCCCTGGATCCGGTCGTAGAGCTGCCGGCGGCCACGGCAATGACGCACCATCAGGCCAACCCCGACCTTCAGGTTCTTCCGATCCGCCTCCTTGGCCAGCTCCAGCATCCGGCGCGTCGTGGGACCATCCACGGTCACCGGTTTCTCCATGAAGGCATGCAGGCCCTTCTGCAGGGCGTAGGCGAGGTGAACCCAGCGAAAGGCGGGCGGCGTGGCGAAGATCGCCACATCGCCCGGCTTGAGGCAGTCCATGGCCTGGCGGTAACCGTCGAAGCCGATGAACCGCCGGTCCGGCGGGACGTCGACAAGCGCCGCATGGCCTTTCTTGAGCGACTCGTAGCTCTTGTTGAGCTTCCCTTCGAACACGTCCGCCATCGCCACCAGCTGGATCGGGCCGCTCCTGGTCGACAGGGCGTTCGAGGCGGCGCCCGTTCCCCGGCCGCCGCAGCCGATCAGCGCCACCCGGATCATGTCGCTGCCCGCGGCGTGGACGTGGGGCAGCACGGTTCCGGCAAGGGCCGAGACAGCCGCTGCCCGACTGGTCTGCCGTAGAAACTCGCGTCGTGAGGTGAGCGAAGAGAACCTGGAATTCATGGGCCCCATGCTTCGCGGAATGACCGCGGCTGTCAACCCTGGGCCCCTGCCCCGGATCCTCGCCTAACGCGTGCGGCGCGAACGTTCGCCATCGGCTCGTGGTGGGTTTTCGCCTTGTAGGCGCGTGGGGTGTCGGCTCCGGGGTGGCCCGCCCGCTGGCGGGCTTTCAAATCCGCGAAAACCCCGGACTGGGCGGCTCAAGGCGCCTGGTCAAGCCCAGGAGGTTGAGCCGCAAGGGACGCTTACGCGCGGATTGGGCCTGCTGGGGACGCGGTGTCTGGCGCGGGCGTCGGGCTATGCGGCCGGCGGGCCGGCTGGTTCTGTTTTCACGTAGAGGGTCTGGGTTGGGTAAGCGATCGAGAGGCCCTCGGCGTTGAAGCGCTCGAGGATCTCGAGATTGAGCGCCTGCATTCCGGCCATATACTGTTTCCAGTCGGTCGAATTCCACCAATGGACCACTTTGATGTTGAGGGAGGAGTCGGCAAAGCGGTCGAAGCTGACCACGACATCGGCGGTCATGGGATGTTTGCGGTAGATCTCCTCGAGGAGGGCGGCGGCGCGCTGCAGTCGGGGAGCCGGCGTATCGTAGGTGAGGCCGATGTTCATCACGGTCTTGATGGTCGGCCGCTTCGAGATGTTGGTGATGATGGCGTTGCCCATCGTCTTGTTGGGGACCGCGACGAGATGGCCGTCGAGGTTGCGGACGCGGGTGCTGCGCAGGCCGATGGCCTCGACCGTGCCGTCGATGCCTTCCACCACAATCCGGTCTCCGACCTGGAAGGGCTTATCGAGGAAGATCGCCACGGCACCGAACAGATTGGCCACGGTATCCTGGGCGGCCAGGCCGAGCGCCAGTCCGCCGATCGACAAGCCGGCCAGGATGCTTGTGACCTTGAATCCCAGATTGTCCGCCGTGAGCAACAACGCGCCGACCACCACGAGGACGCGCGCCGATTTCCGGATCACGGGGTACAGATGCTCGTTGAACAACCTGTCTTCATGGGTTGCCGCCCGCTGCCGCCAGTAGTTCAGCAGCAGGTCGATCCCCTTGAGCACCATGTAGGTGATCGACCACGCCACGACGAGCCGCAGACCTCTCGAGAGGTAATCCGAAATCCACGGGGACCAGGTGATCAGGCGCAGGCCGATGTGCAGGAAGATGACGAAGGAGACCACCTTGATCGGGCCATGGATGAGGTCGACCACCAGGTCGTCGAACCGCGTCTGGGTGCGCGCCGCCCATCGCTTGACCCGCTGGACGATGAACCAATTGATGAACTTCGAACTGTAGAACGCCAGGAGGAGATAGATCACCGAGGCCAGGTACTTCCAGAGCGGCTGGCCCAGCCACTCCCCCTGCAGCCAGGCGACATGGTTCAACCCGAACGTCAGCACGTCCTCGGTCAGCCCGGACAACGGCGTCAGACCCGGCTGCGGTTCGGGCGCTGCCGGGGGCGCCGCGTTGGTGGCTTCCGTGACAGCGGCCCAGAGCGACCACGCTGCCAGCACGGCCAGGAGAACCAACACCGCCCGGTACCCGAGTCGGAGTCCTGAGGGAAAACGCGGGGACGTGTTCATGTCGGTCGCTTCCGACCGATGGTGTGGGTCGCGTGCCCGTAGAACACCTCGGCGCACTCCATCAGTGTCTCCGAGAGGGTCGGGTGCGGATGCACCGCCAGGGCGAGATCCTTGGCTGTCGCTCCCATCTCGAGGGCCAGGACGCCCTCCGCGATCAACTCGCCCGCGCCATGCCCCACGATCCCGACCCCGAGCACCCGCTCGGTTTCGGGATCCACGATCAGCTTGGTCATCCCATCCGGCCGATCGAACGTCAGCGCGCGACCCGACGCCGCCCACGGGAACTTGGCGACCTCGATCGGAATTCCTTTCTGTCGGGCCTCGGCCTCGGTCAATCCGCACCAGGCCAGCTCGGGATCCGTGAACACCACCGCCGGGATCACGAAGTCGGGCATCGACTCATGCTCGCCCAGGATGGCCTCGACGGCGATCCGCGCCTCGCGCGAGGCCTTGTGGGCGAGGAGCACCCCCCCCGCCACATCGCCGATCGCGTAGAGGGCCGGATCCTCGGTGCGCTGGTTCTCGTCCACGACGATGAACCCCTTTTCATCGCGCGTGGCCCGGGTATTTTCGAGTCCCAGATCGTCGCATTGTGGCACCCGTCCGACCGCCACGAGCACGCGGTCGTAGAGCTCCTCGAGGCGCTGGCCTTCGTGCTCGATGACGACCCGGATCTGCGCTCCGCGGGTGGCCATCTCCACCACCCGGGCTTTCACCCGGATCTCCTTGAAGTTCTGCCTTGCCCGGGCGGCCACCGGCCGCGCGAGGTCGGGATCCGACCCGGTGAGGATGTTGTCGAGAGCTTCGACCACCACGACCTCGCTGCCGAGGGCGGCGTAGACCGTGCCCAACTCCATCCCGATATACCCGCCGCCCACCACCAGCAGCCGTGCCGGAACGTCCTCGACTTCCAGCGCCTCGGTGGACGTCATGACCCGCGGGTTTCCCAGGTCAAACGTGCGGGGCAGCGCCGGCTGCGAGCCGGTCGCCACGATCGCGTGCTGGAACCGGATCAACTGCTGGCCCTGCGCGGTCTCGACCCGCAAGGTCTGGGAGTCCTCGAAATAGCCGCGTCCCCCGAGGACCTTGACGTTGCGCCGCTGGGCGAGCTGGGCCACGCCCTGGCCCAGCCGCGCCAGGATCGAGGCCTTCCAGGCCCTGAGCCGCGCCAGGTCCAGCTGGGGCGGCGTGAAGGTGATTCCCCAGTGCGCGGCTTCGCGGGTCAGGGCGATGGTATGCGCCGCGTGGAGCAGGGCCTTGGACGGGATGCAGCCGCGGTTGAGGCAGACGCCTCCCAACTGCTGTTCGCGTTCGACCAGGATCACCTGCCGGCCGTGGTCCGCCGCGTAGAACGCGGCCGCATAGCCGCCCGGGCCCGCTCCCACCACCACCAGTTCCGTCGGTATCGGCTCCATAACGTCGTTCCTTTCGTCCGTCCCCCGCGCCGGCACCAGCAGCCGGCGGCATGGCGGGTCAGAGTTGCACTGCGCTTTCCTCGAACCTCTCGATGGCCTGCACCAGCTCGACCACGAACCTCGCGGCCTGACCCCCATCGATCACCCGGTGATCGTAGGAGAGCGCCAGCGGCACGAGCGTCCGCGGCTGAAACGCCCCCTCCCGCCAGACCGGTTTCACCGCCCCGCGTCCCAGGCCCAGAATCGCGACCTCCGGCAGGTTGATAATCGGCGTGAAATGTCCGCCGCCAATGCCACCCTGATTCGACAGGGTGAACGATCCGCCTTTCAGGTCGTCCACGGTCACCTTGCGGTCCCGGGCCTTGCGCGCCACATCCTCGAGATCGCGCGAGAGCTCGACGAGCGTCTTCTTGTCGACATCCCGGATCACCGGGACCATCAGACCCGCCTCGGTGTCGACGGCGATGCCGATGTGGTAGTAGGCTTTGAGAACCAGGTTCTGGCCGGTGGCATCGAGACTGGCATTGATGCCCGGGTGCCGTGCGAGAACCTCGACGAGCGCCTTGAGCACGAAGGCCGTCAGGGTCAGCTTGGTTCCCTTCTGCTCGTACGCCGGAGCGTACTGTTTGCGCCACTCCATCAGGCGGGTGACGTCCGCCTCGTCAAACTGGGTCACCCGCGGCACGGTCTCCCAGCTCTGCGCCATCCTCCGGCTGATGGTCTGGCGCAGGGGCGTCAGCGGCTTGATCGTCACCGGCCCCCACTTCGCAAAGTCCACCGGCTCGGCTGCCGGGCGTTCCGGCGCCGCCGCCGTGGCCGCCATGTTCCGGCTGGCCAGCTGTTCGAGGCGCGCAATGTAGGCCCGCAGGTCCGGCAACAGGATTCTCCCGCCGCGCGCGGTGCCTCGCACTTTGGCCAGGTCGATGCCCAGGTCCTTGGCCAGTCTCCGGATGGACGGTGAGGCCGCCGGCGGTCCCGACGGCAGCGCGGGCTCCTCGATGGCTGGGGGCGGTCCTGACGCCACGGGCGCCGCGGCCGGCGCGGCGGCGGCCGGCTTGGATGCCGGCGGGCTCTCCGGTTCCGCCGCCGGCGCGGCCGGAGCCGCCGCGCCCGGCGGCCGGAGGGTCAACAGCTTCTGGCCCACGCCGATCTTGTCACCCGGCTTCACGTGGAGAGCCGCCACGACGCCGGCCCCTGGCGAGGGCAACGGGGCTGTGGCCTTCTCGCTTTCGATTTCGAGCAGCGGCTGGTTCAGCGCCACGGTGTCGCCGACCTTCACAAACACGGTGACCACGACTCCGGCGTCGGCGCCCTCGGCGAGCTTGGGGAGTTTGACATCCATAATGAATCGCAACACGTTGGTGGTTGAGGGGGGGTGCTATGCGAGCCGGGGATACGGCTTTTCCGGGTCGACCTTGAGGTGGCGGATTGCCTCGGCAACGCGGCGCGGCTCGATTCGGCCCTTCTCGGCCAGGGCATGCAGGGTGGCAATCACCGTGCATTCGGCGTCCACCTCGAAGAACCGCCGGAGCCGCTCCCGGGTGTCGCTCCGGCCGAAGCCATCCGTGCCGAGCGTGGTCAGCCCCCCGGGCACCCAGGGCGCGATCTGGTCGGGCACGGCCTGCAGATGATCGGACACGGCCACGAACACCCCCGGCTCGTTGCCGAGCAGGCGGGTGATTCGCGGCACCTGCCGGGGCTCGGCGGGGTGCAGTCGATTCCACCGCTGGACGCGCAGGGCGTCATTGCGCAGCAGTTTGTAGCTCGTCGCGCTCCAGACATCGGCCGAGACGTCGAACTGGTCGGCCAGGAGTTGCTGGGCCCGGAGCGCTTCATGAACGAGCGGGCCGCTTGCCAGGATCTGGGCCTGGTGAGGCAAGCCGCCCGGCCCCGCGCGGAACCGGTAGAGCCCCTCGAGAATCCCCTTCTCGGCCCCCTCGGGCATCGGCGGCATCAGGTAGTTCTCGTTGTACAGGTTCAGGTAGTAGAACACGTCTTCGCCCTGGACCATCATGCGCCGGAGGCCGTCCCGGATGATGACGGCCAGCTCGAAGGCGAACGCGGGATCATAGGTGACGAGGTTGGGCACGGTGCTGGTGAGCAGCAGACTGTGGCCGTCCTGGTGTTGAAGCCCCTCGCCGTTCAGGGTGGTTCGCCCCGCGGTCGCCCCCAGGAGGAAGCCCTTGGCCTGAATATCGCCCGCCAGCCAGAACAAGTCCCCCACCCGCTGCGGGCCGAACATCGAGTAGTAGATGTAGAAGGGAATCATCGCCACGCTGTGGCTCGCATACGCCGTTCCCGCGGCGATGAAGGAGGACATCGATCCCGCTTCGGTGATGCCTTCCTCGAGGATCTGGCCTTCGCGGCTCTCGTGGTAGTAGAGCAGCGACTTGCTATCGACCGGTTCGTAGAGTTGCCCCTGGTGCGCGTAGATCCCGATCTCCCGGAACAGGGCGTCCATCCCGAAGGTCCGGGCCTCGTCCGGGATGATCGGCACGAGCCTTCGCCCGATCCCCGGGTGCCGCAACATCACGCTCAGCAGGCGGACGAACGCCATGGTCGTCGACACCGGCAGTTTCCCGGAGCCCTTGAGGAACTCGCTGTAAAACCCGGGCTCGGGCACATCGAGCGGCGGCGCCGTCACCCGGCGCTGCGGCAGGAACCCGCCCAGCGCCTCGCGCCGTTCCCGGAGATAGCCTGCTGCCGGGCTTTCGGGCGGCGGCCGATAGAACGGGGTTTCGGCGATCTCCTCGTCCCGGATCGGCACATGGAAGCGGGCCCGGAACTCCCGGAGCTCCTTCTCATTGAGCTTCTTCTGCTGGTGGGTGATATTGCGGCCCTCGCCGGCCTCGCCCAGGCCGTAGCCCTTGATCGTCTTGGCGAGGATGACCGTGGGCGATCCCCGGTGAGCGACGGCGGCCGCGTAAGCGGCGTAGACCTTGGCCGGGTCATGTCCTCCGCGCAGGAGCTTTCGGATCTGGTCATCGGTGAGGTGGCTGACAAGGTCCACCAGCTGCGGGTAGCGGCCGAAGAAGTGGCGGCGGGTGTAGCTGCCGGGCTCGACGGAGTACTTTTGGTAGTCGCCGTCCACGGCCTCCTCCATCCGCTTGACCAACAAGCCGGTGCGGTCGGCGGCGAGCAACGGATCCCAGTCCGACCCCCAGATCACCTTGATCACGTTCCAGCCTGCGCCGCGAAAGGCCGCTTCGAGCTCCTGGATGATCTTGCCGTTGCCGCGCACCGGACCGTCCAGCCGCTGCAGGTTGCAGTTCACCACCCAGACCAGGTTGTCCAGGTGTTCCCTCGCCGCCAGCGTCAGCGCCCCGAGCGTCTCCGGCTCGTCGCTTTCGCCGTCGCCGACAAAGCACCAGACCCGGGGCTCGGGGTCGGAGACGAGGCCGCGCGCCCTGAGGTACCGGTTGAAGCGCGCCTGATAGATCGACAACAGCGGGCCCAGTCCCATGGACACCGTCGGGAACTGCCAGAAATCAGGCATCAGATACGGGTGCGGGTAGGACGAGAGCCCGCCGCCGTCGGCCAGCTCCTGCCGGAAATGCTGCAGGTGGGACTCCTCGAGCCGGCCCTCGAGAAAAGCTCTCGCGTAGATGCCGGGTGCGGCGTGGCCTTGAAAGTAGACCATGTCCGCCGGGTGCCCGTTCCCGGCGCCGCGGAAGAAGTGGTTAAAGCCGACCTCGTACAACGTGGCGCTCGAGGCGAACGTCGAGATATGACCGCCCAGTCCGTTGTGCTGCCGGTTCGCATTCACGACCATGGCCATGGCGTTCCAGCGGATGTAGCTCTTGATCTCCCGCTCGAGGGCGCGATCTCCGGGCATGGGCGGCTGCCGATCGGCAAGGATGGTATTGACGTAGGGGGTGCTGATCGGCAGGGGCGCCGGGAGCCCGGCTGCCCGGAGACCGCCCAGGAGACCGGTCAGGAACCGGCCGGCCTGATCCGGCCGCTGCTGCTTGAGGGCCAGCTCGAGCAGGTCCTGGTAGGCGGTGAACCAGCGGCGGTCTGTGCCCTCGCCGCCGGCCTCGGGCGGGATTGAAGCGGGTGCGGGTGAAGCGGTTTCCATGCTCTGTTCGTCGGTTGGCGATTGGGTTCAGGAGGCGGCCGGGGGGAGACCGGGCAACGCGTCGCGCTTGCGATAGACCATGCCCTGGAACACCGCCACCAGGTCGCCGGTCTCATCCCGGAGCTCGACCTGGTAGGTGCCCACTTTGAAGCTGCGGGCGACCTCCCGGGCATCGGCGCGCACCAGGCCGTTCTGGACGGATTTCACGAAGGCGATGCTGGCGTTGATGGCGACGGCGACGGTCCCGTGGGAGTTGGCGGCGGCGGCAAACGCGAAATCCGCGAGCGTGAAGAGCGCGCCGCCGTGCGCTCCTTCGATGCCATTCCAATGTTCCGGGCCGACGAGCATCTGCGCGGTGGCGCGGCCCGGGGCGACTTCGAGCAGCCGGATCCCCGCGCGTTGCGCGAAGTGATCACGCTCGAAGAACTGCTTGATGGCGTCCATAGACTGCCGCTCTCTGCCGGCGGCGGGGGCCGGGCACTGGGCGGTGCGTCTCCTTGCCGCAGCGATCCATGCCGGCCTCCGATCCTCTCCGGTTCACCCGCTGAGGCGCTCGTACAACTCGCGGGCGCTCACGACGCTGACATGGTTGACCTGGAGCGCCTGGATCGCCATCTCCGGGTTGTCGAATCGGAAGAGCATGAGGCCCTTGCCCCCCTGTTTGGCGGTGAAGGCGTACATGTACTCGACGTTGATGCTGGCCCGCTCGATGACCTCGAGCAGCTCCGCCAGGCCGCCGGGCCGGTCCGGCACGTCGAGGGCCACCACGTCCGTCACGTGCACCGCCCACCCGTGCCGTTCGAGCACCTCCCGCGCCTTCTCCCATTCGTGGACCACCAGGCGCAGGATCCCGAACTGCCGGGTATCGGCGAGGGCGAAGGTCTGGATGTTGACGCCGGCTGTGGCCAGCACCCGGCAGGGAGCGCTCAGCGCCCCCGGCCGGTTCTCCAGGAATATCGACAGTTGCTTCAGAGTCATAGGTCAGAGCTTCCGTTTGTCCACCACGCGCCGCGCCTTGCCCTCGCTCCGCTGGAGGGTGCGTGGCGCCACCAGCCGCACGTCGGCCCGCAGCCCGGTGACGCTCTCGATCGAGTGCCCCAGCTGCTTCTGCAGTTTCTCGAGCGCCCCCACCGTGTCGCTGAAGAACTCCGAGGTCACCTCGACCTGGACTTCGAGGGTGTCGAGGCCCCGCTGGCGGTCGACGATGATCTGATAATGGGGGAGGGTGCCTTCCGCGGCCAGGAGCGCCGCCTCGATCTGGGACGGGAACAAATTGACCCCGCGGATGATGAGCATGTCGTCGCTCCGCCGCCCAATCCGGCGGATCCGCCGCAGCGTCCGGCCGCACGCGCAAAGCTCGGGTTCGAGCGTCGTGATGTCCCGCGTCCGGTACCGGATCATCGGCATCGCCCGCTTGCAGAGAGTGGTCAGCACCAGCTCGCCTTCGGTCCCGTCCGGCAGCACCGCGCCGCTCTCCGGATCGATGATCTCCGGATAGAACATGTCCTCGAAAAGGTGCGGTCCCTTCTGGTGGCGGCACTCCATCGCGACGCCGGGGCCGATGATCTCGGAGAGCCCGTAGATGTCGTAGGCCTTGATCCCGCTCTCCGCCTCGATCCGCTGGCGCATCGATTCCGTCCACGGTTCCGCCCCGAACACGCCGGTTCGGAGCGGCAGATCCTTGAGCGGCACGCCGACCTCGGCGGCCCGCTCGATCAGGTGGAGGAAGTAGCTGGGCGTGCAGCAGATCACCGTCACCGCAAAATCCTTCAGCACCATGATTTGCCGCTCGGTGTTGCCTCCGGAGATCGGGATCACGCTTGCCCCGAGCGCTTCGGCGCCGTAATGCGCGCCCAGGCCGCCGGTGAACAGCCCGTACCCGTAGGCATTCTGGACGATATCCCGCCGGTGGACCCCGCAGGCGGCAAAACTGCGCAGCATCACCTGCGACCAGTCGTTCAGGTCCTCCTGGGTGTAGCCCACCACGATCGGTTTGCCGGTCGTCCCGCTCGACGCGTGGAATCGCACCACCTCTTCGAGGGGGCTGGCAAACAGGCCAAACGGGTACGCATCCCGAAGGTCGGTCTTGACCGTGAAGGGCAGCAGCGCGACATCCTCGAGGCTCCGCACCCGCGCCGGGGTCAGCCCCCGCTCGTCCATCCGCTGGCGAAACAACGCCACGCGTTCGTAGGCGCGCTGCACGATCGCCTGCATCCGCCGCAACTGAAGCTCCCGCAGCCGCGCCAGCGGCAGGAAATCCATGGCGCTGGCAGGATGAAACGGTCCAGGTTGATGGGACTTGCTCATGGGTATCTCAGGCGGCAGGGCCGGCGCCCGCCCGGCCGAGGGCAAACGCGCGGCAGTTGGCATCGAACCACGTTTCCGGGAATTGCGCCCGAAGCGCCTCGCGCCAGTGGGACTCGGGCACGTCGAGATGGGCGCTGAGGGTCCCGAGCAGGGCGACGTTCAGGCTCTTCCGGCTTGGCAGCTCCTCGGGCGACACGGCCGCCGGGGTGATGATCAGACCCCCGGGCCGGAGCAGGTGGCGGTGCACCTCGACCTGGTCCTCGGCCAGCACCACCAGGTAGTCCGCCTCCCCCGCCGGGACCATGGGGCTGAACACCCGGGGGCCGAATCGGATGTCGCTCTGCACCGAGCCGCCGCGCTGCGCCATCCCGTGCACCTCGCTCTTCTTCACGTCGTGTCCGGATCGGACCAGGGCGTCGCCCAGGACATCCGAGGCCTTGAGCACACCCTGACCCCCGAGACCCGCAATGACGATGTTGGTCACCTCAGCCGGCACAGGCGGTTCCTCCCTTCGCTTCGGCGCTGGCGCGCTCGTAGTCCTTGAGTCGCTTGGCGATCAAAATGCAGGGGCGCCGCGCGATCAGCACGCACACCTCGCCGCTCGCCAGGCAGTCGTCGAGCGCCTGCTCGAAGTCGTTCGAACCCGCGTGCGGCTCGACCACGGCCACGCGGCGGATGCCCAGGGCGCGGGCCAGGTCTTCGATGACGACTTTCCGGGTGGGTTCGTGGTTCAGGCGCCGGCCGGTGCCCGGGTGTTCCTGGTGCCCGGTCATGGCCGTGGTCGAGTTGTCCAGGATGATCAGCACGTGGCCGCCGGGCGGCGGGTTGTAGACCATTTCCACCAGGCCGCTGATCCCGCTGTGCATGAACGTGCTGTCGCCGATCACGCTGACCACGCGCCGGGCCTCGTCGGCGGGCAGCACGTGTCGCAGCCCCAGCCCCACGCCCAGGCTCGCCCCCATGCAGACACAGGAGTCCATCGCTTCAAACGGCGGCAGCACCCCCAGGGTGTAGCAGCCGATGTCGCCCGCCACAATGCACCCTTTCCGGCGCAGCGCGTCAAACACCAGCCGGTACTGGCAGGCGTCGCACAATTGCGGCGGTTTCCCCGGCACCCGGGACGGCTCCGGCGTCTCGTCGCCCGCCAGGATCCGCCGGACCCGCGGCACGTTCAGCTCGCCGAACCGGAACACCGCCGGCTTGCCGTCGACGGCGATGCCCACGGCGCGCAGGGCATCGACCAGCCAGGGATCCCCTTCCTCGATGACCACGCAGCGTTCCACGCTCCGGGCAAAGGCGGCGATCCGCTGCAGGGGCAGGGGGTACGTCATCCCCAACTTCAGCAGCTGCGCCGCCGGCGCCGCCTCGCGGGCGTGCATCACCGAAATCCCCGAAGCGATGATTCCCAGGGTGGCGTCGCCGGGAAGGATCGGATTGAACGACGACGTTTCGTTGTAGGCCTGCAATTCGTCGAGCTTGGCCCGCAGCCGGCGGTGGGCCGGACGGGCGTAGGCCGGGATCATGACCCGGCCGGGGATGTTGCGCACGAAGGCCGGGGCGGGCACGACCGCCGCCGGCTCGCGGGGCTGGACGAGGGTCTTGCTGTGGCAGACGCGGGTGGTCACCCGCACCAGCACCGGCAAGCCCCATCGCTCCGAGATCCCCACTGCCGCCCGCGTGAACTCGTAGGCCTCCTGTGAATCGGACGGTTCGAGCATCGGCACTCCCGCCGCCACGGCATAATGCCGGTTGTCCTGCTCGTTCTGGCTCGAGGCCATTCCCGGATCGTCGGCCGAGATCACAATCAAGGCGCCGGTGACCCCCGTGTAGGCGAGCGTGAAGAGCGGATCGGCGGCCACGTTCAGCCCCACATGCTTCATGGTGACCAGGGCCCGCCCGCCTCCGTAGGCCACGCCTGCCCCCACCTCGAGTGCCACTTTCTCGTTCGGCGACCATTGCGCCCGCCCGCCCAGGGCCGAAAACGCCTCGAGAATCTCCGTCGACGGCGTTCCGGGATAGCCGGTTCCC
The DNA here is from genome assembly GCA_029556615.1 of Verrucomicrobiota bacterium. Taxonomy (GTDB): domain Bacteria; phylum Verrucomicrobiota; class Verrucomicrobiia; order Limisphaerales; family J093; genus JAKQDD01. The sequence goes on from JAKQDD010000209.1 coordinate 32,451, forward strand.
AACGCCACGCCCTCGTGCCGCGCCGCCAGGGCGATCGCCTCGTCTCCGCTCAACAACATCCGTTCCATCGCAGCCATAAGATCGTACCGCAGGCCGCGCCGGAGAGCCCGCTCTGCAACCCTGCGCTCCCGGCTGGCAATGCGCAGCATTCGGGAAACCGGGGGTTTTGGCCAGAAGAAATCACGGCCCCGAGCCGGAGCCCGAACGACTGCGAATCCGTCGAAACGCGCTGGACAACGGGCGGAGCCTGAGCAGAATGGCCTCACCGATGGATGTCGCGTGCGCGGCCCGCGTCAGGGCGACACGACCGACACCACAGACACGAGATCTTGTTATGGACGACCTGATTACGCCCGAGAACGTCACCAAGGAACTGCTGAAGTCCGTCTTTGACGACGCCTTCATGGAAACGTCGTATGACGACGACGGCGATCTGCGGGTCAAGGAAGACTGCAGCTGCTTCGTCATGATCCGAAAGGACCGCATCCGGCTCCTCTCGGTCTGGGGCTTCAAGAGCAGCGTCAGCGAGCAACAGAAACTCGAGTTCGTCAACCGCGTCAACTCGGAGTACATCATCGTCCGTGCCACCGCCGGCACGAAGAACATCCTCTTCTTCGACTACGACATCCCGCTTGCCGGCGGCATCCCCAAGCGGACGCTCGTCCTGACCACCAAGCGGTTCCTGTCGATCCCGAGACCCGCGGTGTGCGAGTATGGCGGCGACCTTGTCGACTGACCGCGCCACCCCGGCTGCGGCCAGGCCGTGGGCGGCCGGGGATTCTACAGCGTCCCGACCTCCTCGGCGCTGAGCGGGAAGATCTGTTCGAGGGCCAGCAGCTCCCGCGCCCGGGGCGCGTCCTTGACTTCGAGGAGCAGGACCGTGCGCCCGCTTACCACGAAGGCCGACGCATTGTCGATGTTGACCTGATTCCTCGCGAGCACCTCGGCCACCTTGGAAAGCCCGCCCGGTTTGTCCTCGACATCCAGGGCGAGCACCTCGACGGTCGAGACCGGAAGCCCCTCCTCCTTCAGCCGGGCGTAGGCCGTCCCTGTCTGGTCCACGAGCAGCTTGATCACCCCGAACGCTTCGCTGCTGGCGATCGTCACCCACCGGATATTCAGCCCCGCGTTCGCCAGCACCCGCGTCACCCGCGCCAGTTGACCGGTCTTGTTTTCCGCAAACACCGCCAGGAGATGCAATGCGCTCATAACTTGCTGTTCCCGATGCTGCTTGCCGTCCAGCATGCGAGCCGCCCCGGGCCCGTGTAAAGACCGATTGCGGTCCTTCCCCCGTTGACGGCGTCGTAATCCCGCGTCATCCTGACCCCCCGTGAATACTGGCAACCTGGTCTCCCTTCTTGCGATAGTCGTCCTGGGCTCAACCCCCGTGCTGGCCGCCTCCGCCGGGCCCCGGTTCTACGGTGACCCGCCGGATGACACCCATCCGTGGGCGGTTCATGACGGCAACCGACCCCAGCCCAAGACCGTCGTCCCGGGCACGTTTAGCACAGCCGATCAGGCGGGCAAACCGCCTTCCGACGCCATCGTGCTGTTCGACGGCACCGATCTCGCCCGGTGGCAAACCGACAAAGGCAAGCCTGCCCCGTGGCGAATCGTCGATGGCGTGATGCAAGTCGAGCCGGGTTCCGGCGGCATCCAGACCCGCGACTCGTTCGGGGATTGCCAGCTTCACATCGAGTGGGCGGCGCCCGCCAAGGTCGAAGGCGACAGCCAGGGGCGGGGCAACAGCGGCGTCTTTCTCCTGGGCCAGGTCGAGATCCAAATCCTTGATTCCTACCAGAACGTCACGTACGCCGACGGCCACGCCGGCGCCTACTACGGGGTCAACCCACCCATGGCGCTCCCCGTGCGCCCGCCGGGTGAGTTCCAGGTCTACGACATCGTGTTCCGCAGGCCGGTCTACAAGGACGGGAAGGCCCTGGACCCGGGCTACGTCACGGTGTTCGTGAACGGCGTGCTCGTGCAGGATCACACCCCCCTCGAAGGCCCCGGCGGGCATATGGGCCGATCCCGCGTCGGGCCGCTCCCGGACAAGGGCCCGATCTCGCTCCAGGACCACGGGAACCCGATGCGGTTCCGCAACATCTGGTGCCGTGCCCTCCCGCCCCGCGTGTGTGAAGGCGGCACCGACGGCGCCCTCCCGCCCGAGATAGCCCGCGCCAAACGCCACGAGATCGCCGCCGCCATCCGCCAGGACGCCGCCACCCTGCGGAACCCCGATCAGCCGCTGCCCGAGCTGCTCCGTCTGTTCGAGTCGCTGGTCTACGAATCCGATCCGCCGACCCTCGAGAAGGCCGAAGCCATGGCCACCGCCTACGTGCAGACCGTCAAGAGTCTCCCGGCCGATCGACTCGCGACAAAGCGGGATGAAGTCCGCAACCTCCGGGACGTCTTCAAGTATCTCGCCCGGTTCAAGAGAATCCCTGACGCGTTCGCCCCGAAGACCGCCGTCGAACAGCTCATCCAGGATCAGGGCTGGGACAGGAAACGCAACTGACCGGTCCGCCAACGCTTGCTGTAGCCGCCCGCGGTGAGGGCGGCCCGGGACGGACGACAGGTATCGGTGCGTCGGTGCGTCGGTGCGTCGGGAGGTTGCGTGCTCTTGCCCCTCGGCGCTTACCCTTCCCGCAGCGGATGGAGTTTGCGAACCGGCACGGCTGCGGCTCGGAAAAGCCGTGCTCCGAACCTTTCCGGGGAGCGGGTCGTCAGAGCACCCGCCGATCCACCACGCGTTTGGCTTTGCCCTCGCTGAACGGCAGGGCGCCGGGCGGGACGAGTTCGACCTTAGGTTTGACGAGGATCTCCGCCCGCAACCGCTCGGTGAGCTGGCTCTGCAGCCGGACCAGGTGCTCGACCTGGCCGTCGAAGCCGCCTTCGGCCAGTTCAACCTGGACGATCATCTCGTCGAGGCCCTCGAGGGTGATCAGGTAATTGTGGCCGACGCCGGGGCAGGCCATGAGCACACGCTCGATCTGCTGGGGATAGACGTTCACCCCGCGGATGATCAGCATGTCGTCGGACCGCCCGGCGATCCGCTCGAGGCGGCGGTGCGTCCGGCCGCACCGGCATGGCTCGGGGATCACCGCCGTGATGTCCCGCGTCCGATACCGCAGCAGCGGCATCGCCTCCCGCGCGAGGGTGGTCAGCACGAGCTCGCCCCGTTCCCCGTCCGGCAGGGGTTTGCCGGTCGCCGGATCAATGATCTCGAGCAGGAAGTTATCCTCCCACAGGTGCATGCCGGCCTTGGCCTCGCACTCGAAGGCCACGCCCGGTCCGTTCATCTCCGAGAGACCGTACGAGTTGTAGACGTCGATGCCGAGAGCGGCTTCGATCTTGCGCCGGGTCTCCTCGGTGTGCGGCTCGGCGCCGACATAGGCCTTGCGCAACGCCAGATCCCGGTGCGGGTCAATCCCCCGCTTCGCCAGAAACCCGGCGAAGTAGAGTGCGTAGCTCGGCGTCGCGTGGATGAGGGTGGACCGGAAATCCTGCATCAGGAGGAGCTGGCGCTCCGAGTTGCCCGGGCCCGCGGGGATGACCATCAGCCCGACTTTCTCGGCGCCGTAGTGCATCATCAAGGCGCCGGTGAACAACCCGTAGGTCATCATGTTCTGCAGCACGTCGCCGGGCCGTGCCCCGGTCATCACCAGACACCGCGCCATCAGGTCGGCCGCCGTGTCGATGTCGGCTTTCGAGAAGAACAGGGCCTTCGGCTTTCCCGTGGTGCCGCTCGAGGTGTGGAGCCTCGAGACGCGCCTCCGGTCGATCGCCAGCAGGCCGTCCGGGTAGTTCGCCCGCAGGTCGGCGCTGGTCGTGAAGGGCAGGCGCCGGACGTCGTCGAGCGTGCGCAGGGTCTCGGCCCCCACGCCCGTCTCGGCCAACTGCTGCCGGTAGAACGGGACGCACTCGGCACAGCGGCCCACCGTCTCCCGCAGGCGCCCGAGCTGAAGCGCGGCCAGCGCCGCCCGTTCCCGTGTTTCTGCCGCCTGATCCCAGAACATGAGGCGGCGCCTCGCTAGAGTCCTCGACTTGTGAAAGTCGAGGCGATTAGGTCAAGTTTGGTCCCTGCCGTTCCAAGCCCGCCCCCCCCTGCCTTCGAGGACTCTACATTAGCGAGGCGCGGGAGAGAGAGTCCGAAGAGGCAGGCAGGCTTCATACGATCGCGGGCTGGGCTGGGTCTGAGGCGGCGCCTCGCTAGAAGCTGACGGACACCTCAGCGCGCAGGAAGCTCATCAGGTCGCGCTGGTCGTAGTAGTCACCCTGCCAGACGAACTCGGCCCAGAGGTGCCCTTTGACATGCTTGCTGAACGTGTGCTGCAACACGCCCTGGACATAGTGGCCGCGGAAACTGCCGTCCTGGCTGAACCGTGCGATGGCCCCGCCGGCCCGCGTCGGCACTTCTTCCGGAGCAAACAGGGCGTTGTAGTAAACGCCGGCTGTCATCCGCTTCATCGGCTCGCAGGTCCAGCCGCCGCCGATGCGGAACAGGTTGTTGTGCTGGGCGACCTTGCCGCCGGTCTCGGCCGCATACGAGTAGATGTAGAGCTCGCTGTATCGCGGCCACCGGCCCCACAGGATGTCGAACATCTCGTCCTTGCCGTCCGTGTCGTCGTCGTCTCCGGACAGATACTCGCCGACGACATGCAACTGGTTATTGCGGGGATCGCGGAAGAGATAGCTGAGGCGGGCGTTGGCGCCGAAAGCGTTGATGTCCCGCTCGCGGTTGAGGGTCCCGATCTTGATCATCGGGTCGGTCTTGTCGCCGAACTGGTAGGCGCCTTCCAGCGAGTACTGCCAATGATCAGCCGGCATCCCCGTGATCCGCGCCCCCAGGGTGTAGATGTTGGCGTCATCGCCATTGGCGAATTCCCGGTCATCGTGCTTGTAGATGAAGAAGCCGTCCAGGGTCGTGTTCTTGATGGACTTGTTCGAGGCATAGAGGATCACCCCCTGCTCGTTCTGCTCGGTGAGGGAATAGGACGGGCCTGTCACCGGGCTCTGATTCGCGTTGAGCGTCGGGATCCAGCTGTCGGGGCGGGCGCTCTGATAGATGTAGATCATGTCGAACTTGGTCTTCCAGTCCTTGACCTCGTAGGTGGCGCGAACCGAGTCCAGGAAGTAGGTCCACGAACCGTCCCCCGGCGTGCCATCCGCCACCAGCCACCAGTTCCAGAAATCGCCGATGGTGATGTCCTGACGGCCGGCGGTAAGGGTCAGCGGCTGGCCGAAGGCGTTGTTCCATTTGACGTTCGCGTTATCCAGAATCCCGTAGCGCCACTCCATGCCCTGCTGCCCGAGGTAGGTGCCCGTGAACGCGGGCCGGGTCCACTCCCGCACCTCGGCCGCCAGCCGCGTGTTGATCGTCACATCCTCGGCGGGCGTGATCGTGCTCCAGACGCGGCCGCGGAACCGGATCACATTCTGCTCGTGCCGCGCCACTTCCTCGCTGAGGCTGACCGCGTTGTTGTAGTACTCGTCGCGGATGCGCAGGTCGCCTCCCCAAGTGAACCAGGAGAGGGGGCTTTTCACGTCCTTGATCCAGCTCTCGGTCTTGCTGAGCGGCGCCGGCGGCGCCGGCGCCGGCGAGGGCGCCTTGGGCAGCAACACGGCGGTGGCGGCTGATTGGGCGTGACCGACGGCGACACCGGCAGCGAGCAGTAGGGTCGCCAGGCTGATGTGGAACAGGGGACGGTTCATGCTGGATGGTGGTTGAAGTTACGACTCACAAAGCAGACGCTTGTGGTTCCTCTGCGGCTTGCACGCCAGGGAATTCATCAGAGATCCTGAAGTGATGCAAGCCTAGAAGTGAACCAGCGAGGGGCGCGCCTCGCTAGAGTCCTCGACTTGTGAAACATGGGGTCAACAGGTCAAGTTTGGTCCCTGCCGTTCCAGGCCTTCCCTCCTTCCGTCGAGGACTCTAGATGAGCGAGGCGCGGAGGCAGGGTGCCCCACTGCCCCCCCACGGTTCCTCTGGACTGCCTGTTTCACCGGTCTGAGGCGCGCCTCGCTAGGACCGCGGGAACTGGGCGCTCACCAGGTCCCGCACCTCGTGCAGCCAGGCTTCCCGCTGCGCGGGCGTGCTGACGATCACCGGACTGAAGTTGCGCCGGCAGACCGTGGGCACGCCGCACAAGCCGAACACGACGCGCCGCCAGAGCAACTCGAGCGGATCCCCGTACAGCTCGACTTCCTTCTCCTGGGGGGTGTTGGCCGTGTTGAACACGATCCCAACCCGGGCCCGCAGAAGCCCCTCCGACCGGGCACCCCCCTGGCCGTCGGGGACAAACCGATAGGCCCGGCCCGCGCGCAGCACGCGGTCGGTCCATCCCCGCACGATCGCCGGCGGCTGGCTCCACCAGTTCGGATGGACGATCACCAGACCGTCGGCGGCGCACACCTCCTCGACATGGCGGGCCACCCCCGCCGGCAGGACGGCGTCCTTCGCCAGCTCGGATGCCGGCAGCACGGGGTCAAAGCCCTCGGCATACAAGTCGCGCAGGATCACCCGGTGCCCATTTGCCGCCAGAGCCTCACTCGCCGTCCGGGCGATGGCGTGATTGAAACTGCCCGGCGACGGATGGCCAAGAATGATGAGAATCGTCATGTCGTTATCCAGCGGGCCATGGTAGCCCGCCAACCTCGGCCACATCAAGCGCCGCCGGCGGACCCCTGATCACCGCTTGAGGATCCGGGCCGTCCTCCCCGGCTTGCGGCGCGTCGGGCCCGGTGTCATGCTGCCGGGGATGCGGCAGACCCTCCGAGACTGGACGGAAGCCACCGAGACTTTCGCGCTGGAAGTGATCTTCGAGCAGCGGACGGGAAAACGCGCCACAGCCCTGCGCGGCCTGCTGTTTGGATTGTCCAAGGCCTTCGCCGTCGCCGTCAAGGTCCGGCGATTTCTTTACGATTCGCGGATCCTGCGGGACTCGACCATCGGCGTGCAGGTCATCGCGATCGGCAACCTGACGGTGGGGGGCACGGGCAAGACGCCGGTGGTGGAGAAGTTTGCGCGGGCGTTGCGGGACCAGGGTCGGAACGTGGCCATTCTCTCCCGCGGATACCGATCGAAGCCGCCGCCTTTGGGCCGGCGTCTCCTGAACAAGGTACTGTTGCGGGAGGACACCACGCCGCCGCGGGTGGTCTCCGACGGCAAATCGCTGCTGCTGGACTCGGAGACCGCCGGGGACGAGCCCTACATGCTGGCGTCGAACCTGCGCGACGTGGTGGTGTTGGTGGACAAGGACCGGGTCAAGGCCGGCTTGTTTGCCATCGAGCGCTACGGCTGTGACACGCTGCTGCTGGACGACGGATACCAGTATTGGCGGCTGCGGGGACGACGTCATGACATTGTCCTGGTGGATTGCCAGCAGCCCTTCGGCAATGAGCATCTGCTGCCCCGGGGCACGCTGCGGGAACCCCCCTCGCACCTGGCCCGGGCCAGCACCATTTTCGTCACCAAGAGCGACGGTCGAACGGACAACCTGCGGGCCCGGTTAGCCCGGCTCAACCCCCAGGCCCGGATCATCGAGTGCGTCCATCATCCGCTCTATTTCGAGGATGTCTTCACGGGGGAACGCCACGGGCTCGAGTTGCTTGCCGGCCGGAAGGTGGCCTCGCTGAGCGGGATTGCGCAACCCGACAGCTTCGAGCAAAGCCTCATCCGGTTGGGGGGCGACCTCGTTTATGCCAAGCGGTTTGCCGACCACCACCGCTTCAGCCAGCAGGAGGTCCTGAACGTCATCAACCGCAGCAAGAAGCGCCAGGCCGCCATGGTCATCACGACACAGAAGGACGCCGTCCGCTTCCCCAAGCTCGATCGTCGCGATCTCCCCATCTATTTCATGCGGGTCGAAATCCAGATCGTCCGGGGCGCACGCGACTTCCAGGAGTGCGTCCGGCAGATCTGCTTCCGCCAGGGGCCCGCTCCCGGCACCGAGACGCCCACCGAAGTCCCCGGCATGTCGAGCAGCGCGCCGCCCCCCAATCCGCGCGTAAGCGTCCCTTGCGGCTCAACCTCCTGGGCTTGACCAGGCGCCTTGAGCCGCCCAGTCCGGGCGTTTCGCGGATTGGGAAGCCCGCCCCCGGGCGGGCCACCCCGGAGCCGACACCCCACGCGCCTTCAAGGGGAAAACCCACCAGGAGCCGATGGCGAACGTTCGCGCCGCACGCGTTAGGCGAGGATCCGGGCCGCCGTGACCGTGTTGACTTGACCGTAAGGGTCCGATAGGTTCGCCTTCAAATGAAGCGCAGGATCGCGTTCGTCGCCGTGGTGTTCATCGGCTTCTTCCTGCTGCCGTCCCGGTGTCCCGCGCCGTTGGTCTATCGACCCGGCGAGGGATGGACCTACGAATCGGTGGGCGGCGGCAAGTGGGTGCGGGGACGCGCCAAGGACCAGTACGACGTGGCGCAGCAGGCCTTTGACCAGAAGGACTTTGGCACCACCAAGAAGGCTGCACGGCGGGTCGTGAAACGCTGGCCCTTGTCCGATTACGCCCCCCAGGCCCAGTACCTGCTCGCGCGCTGCTATGAGGCCCGACGCGACGACGGCCGCGCCTTCAAGGAGTACCAGAAGCTGGTCGAGAAATACCCCAAGGCGGATAACTTCGACGAGGTGCTCCGCCGCCAATACGAAATCGCCGACCGGTTTCTCGCCGGCCAGCGGTTCAAGCTCTGGGGTCTTTTTCCCCTCTTCCGCTCGATGGAGAAGACCGCGGACATGTTCATGAAGATCAACCGGAACGGCCCCTTCAGCCCGATCGCCCCCGAGGCCCAGATGAAAGTCGGAGCCGCCCGTGAGAAGCAGAAGGAATACGGCCTGGCGGTGAAGGCTTACGAGCGGGCCGCCAACGTCTACCACGACAACCCCAAGATCGCCGCCGAGGCCACGTTCCGCGCCGGCCTGGCCTACCAGAAACAGGCTCAGACCGCCGAATACGACCAAAGCGCCGCTGCGGACGCGATCAGCACGTTCACGGACTTCAACGTTCTCTACCCGGACGAGGCCCGCGTGGCCCAGGCGAAGCAGATCATTGCGGAACTGCAAACCGAACAGGCCCGGGGCGCCTATCGCATCGCCCAGTTCTACGACAAGAAGCGGAAGTGGGACGGGGCCAAAGTCTACTACAACGAGGTCGTGAGCAAGGATCCCGACTCGTCGTACGCCGCCGAGGCCCGGAAGCGCCTTGAGGCCATCGCGCGGATCACCGCCCGCAGCAAGACCCCGGCTCCGGCCGGTCCCTGACATGGCCTGTTCGCCCTGGATGCCCGTCGCCTTGCTGGCCCTTGGACTGACCGGCTGCGCGGGCTATCATCTGGGACCCACGAACGGGTCGCCCGCGCAGAGCCGCAGCGTCGAGGTTCGGTTCTTCCAGAACGCGACCGGGGAACCCCGGATCAGCGAGGCGGTCGCCCAAGCCCTTCGCCAACGGCTCCAACAGGAGGGGACCTTCCGCCTCGCCACCCGCGGCGAGCCCGACATCATCGTCCACGGCGTTCTCACCCGCTACTCCCGAAGCCCGCTTTCCTACCAGCCCTCGGATGTCATCACCGTCCGCGACTACGAGATCCTGCTCGAAGCCCAGGTCACGGCCGAGGAATGTGCCGGCGGGCGCAAACTTCTCGATCAGGCGGTCCGCGGCCGGGTCTCCGTCCGGGTCGGTCACGATGAGGCCAGCGCCGAGCGCCAGGCGCTCCCGGTGCTGGCCGAGGACCTTGCCCGCAACATCACTTCTCGCCTCGCCGATGGCGAGTGGTGAAGCCGATCGTGATCCCGATGTTTCCTTCCGTCGACACGAGCGACTGCGGCGCGGTCGAAGCCGCGGTGCGGGAGGTCTACCGCATGATGTTCCCCGGCAGCGACCCGGCGGTCGTGGAACGTGCCTTCCGCTGTGTGACCGGCTGTTTCCGGGGTGAATGCCCGGGCTATCACGCCATTGACGCGAGGTATCACGATCTCGAACACACGCTCCAGGGGACCCTCTGCATGGTTTCGATCCTCGCCGGACGCCATCGGGCGGGGGTGACCCCGCCCCTCACCCGCCGCGTCTTCGAGCTGGGGGTCCTCGCGATCCTGCTCCACGATTCCGGGTACGCGAAACGGATCGGGGACACCGAGGGCACAGGGGCCAAGTACACCTTCACGCATGTCGACCGCAGCGCCGAGTTCGCCGAGGAACTCCTTCGCCCCAAGGGCCTCCCGATCGCGGATATCCGGGCCATCCAGCACATGATCCACTGCACCGGCGTCAACGTGGACCTCGAAGCCATCCCCTTTCAGGACGAACTCGAACGCCTCGCCGGCTACGCCTTGGGCACCGGCGATCTCCTCGGCCAGATGGCCGCCGCGGACTATGTCGACAAGCTGCCAGTGCTCTACGAGGAATTCGCCGAGGCCACCCGCTTCAGCGGCGCCGGACCGGCTCCGACCGCGGGTTTCTCGAGTGCCGAGACGCTAATCCGCAATACCCCCCGGTTCTGGCGCGAGTTCGTTCGGGTCAAGATCGACCGCGATTTCGCCGGAGTTCACCACTTCCTCGAGGATCCTTACCCCGGCGGCCCCAATCCTTACGTGCAGGCCATCGAGGCCCATATGGATCGAATCCGCCGGATCTACGGCGAATCCTGATCAGGATGCGGTTTCGGAGCGGCGGATTCCAGCCCCAGCTCGTTCAGCTCATCCATCTGTTGCAGGTAGGCGAACACCGCTTCCGCCTCGACCTCGTCCACCACGCTCAACGCGAAGCCGACGTGGACAATCACGTAGTCCCCGACCTTGGCCTCGGGCAGGCAAGCCAGACTGACCTCCTTGACCACCCCGCCAAAGCTCACCTTCCCGGTGCGGTCGAGATCCTCGCCCCCCGTCACGCTCAGCAATTTGCCCGGCACCGCCAAACACATCAGCGTTTCCTCGATTTGCGGGCGCGCGCTGCGGCCATCACCTGACCCAGCGCGAGGCCCCCGTCGTTGGTCGGGACGCGCTGGTGCCAATAGGGGCTGAATCCCGCGCTGCGCAGCTCCTGCACGGCCCGTTCGAGCAGATATTTGTTCTGAAAACAGCCGCCCGTCAACACCACCCGGCTTTCTCCGGCCCGCCCGGCCAGGTCCACCATCCCGTCCACGAGCCCATTGTGGAATTTCGCGGAGATCTCCCAGACCGGCACCTGCCGGGCCAGATCCGCCACCAAGGCCTCGATCAGCGGCCCCCAATCCAGCACCCAGCGCGGCGGCGCGACGCGCAGGGACCGGCATTGCTCGTGCACGGGGCAGGGCGGCGTCGCCGCACCGGACCGGCCGCCGCGGGCGCTCACGGAGCAGACGGGCAGGGGATAGCCCTCGTCGGTTTCGTCCCCCTCCAGCGAGAACTCGAGGTCCATGGCGGCCTGGCCCTCGAACCGGGCATCCTGCCGCAGGCCCGTCAGCGAGGCCACCGCGTCGAACAAACGCCCGGCGCTGGTCGTGCGCGGCGCGTTCACGGAGCCCTTCAGCATCCGCCGTATCCCGTTCAATTCCGCCGCGCTAAAAGCCTGGAGGGTCGGCAGGTCGCGCCGATCGAAGGCCGCGTCGCCCCACAACGCGTGGAGCAGCCCCAACGCCACCCGCCGCGGCTCGCGAACCGCCTTGTCACCCCCTGGCAACCGGAACTCGCGGAGATGGCCCACCCGCTCGAACGAGGTTGGCGTGATCCGCAGAAACTCGCCCCCCCAGATCGTGTCATCGGTCCCCAGGCCGGTTCCGTCCCATGAGACCCCGAGCAAGGGGGCCGGCAGGTCGTTCTCCGCCATGCACGAGAGGACATGGGCATAGTGGTGCTGAACGCACACCACCGGCCGGCCGCTCGCGCGCGCGCGCCGGCTCGAGAGGTAGTCCGGATGCCGATCCGCAGCCACAATCTCCGGCGTCGCCCCGTACAACCGCGCCAGATCCGCCGCCACGGCGTCGAACGCCGCCAGAGCCGGCGCGGTCTCGAGGTCCCCGACGTGCTGGCTCAGGAAGACATCCCGGCCCTTGGCCAGGGCCACCGCATTCTTCAGGTGCGCCCCCACCCCCAGCGCGGTCGGCACCGCCTCCGCCACCCGCACCGGCAAGGGGGCGTAGCCGCGCGAACGCCGCACCACCATCTCCCGACCCAGCACGACGCGCGCCACCGAGTCGTCCACCTGCCGCACAATCGGCCGGTTGTGGACCAGGAAACCGTCGGCGACGCCCCCCAGCCGCTCGAGCGCCTCCTTCTCGTCGATGCAGATCGGTTCCTCGGCATGATTTCCGCTTGTCGCCACCACCGTCTCCCCCAGGTCCGCCAGCAGGAGATGATGCAGCGGTGTATAGGGCAGCATCACGCCCAGATACGGGTTCCCCGGGGCCGCAGCCTCGATCCCCGCCGGCGGCGTCGCCGCCCCGCGCCGCCGCCGCAGCAGCACGATCGGCGCTTCCGGCGCGCCGAGCAGCCGGGCTTCGGCCGCCGACACGTCGCCCAGGAGTCGCGCGGCCTCGACATCCGGGCACATCACGGCCAGCGGTTTTGCCTCCCGGTGTTTCCGGGCCCGCAACCGGTTGACTGCCGCGGCATCGGCCAGGCGGACCATGAGATGGAACCCCCCCAGCCCCTTCACGGCAATCACACCGCCCCCCCGCAGCGCCGCCACGGCCATCGCCAGGGCGGCGTCCCGACGAGCCTTCACCCGCCCCGCCTCGTCCCAAAACTCGAGCTGCGGACCGCACTCCGGGCAGGCGTTCGGCTGGGCGTGAAACCGGCGGTCGGTCGGGTCCTCGTATTCCCGGCGGCAAGCCGGGCAGAGGGCGAACTCCGCCATCGAGGTGTTGGGCCGATCGTACGGCAACGCGCGGAGGATCGAGTAACGCGGACCGCAATGGGTGCAGTTGGTGAACGGATACCGGTACCGGCGGTTCGCGGGGTCAAAGACCTCGCGGAGACACGCCGCGCAGACTGCAATGTCCGGCAACACCAGCGCCGTCTTCTCCCCGTCCGCATCGCTGGCCCGGATCTCGAACTCCGAGTAATGCAACGGATCGAGGCGGGTGATTTCGAGGCTTTGAATGAAGCTGCGGGGCGGTCGCTCCGGCTCGATCCGCAGCGTGAACGCCTCGACCCGCGCCGCGGGCCCTTCCACCTCGATCACCACGCCCGCCGCCGTGTTGCCCACCCAGCCGGTCAAGGCCAGCTCGGTCGCGAGCCGGAACACAAAAGGCCGGAAACCCACCCCCTGGACCGCGCCGCGCACCGTCAGCCGCGCCCGCATCCTGCGCGCGCAACCGTCCGCAGTCGGAGAGACCCTGGGATGGAGTGCGGACTGCATGGCGCACGGGTCGGGAGCGGTCAGTGCCTCATCCGGTCGAGCCGTAGAAATCCAACAGCTGGCTGTGGGTCGCCTGCAGCCGCTGCGCTGCCATCCGCGTCACCCGGCTCACCAGCGCAAGGCCGAACTCGGGCTTTTCCTCCGCCAGCGCCCGCAGCCGGTCGGTCGTCCACCAGAGCGCCTCCGTCTCCGCCAGGACCCGGGCGCTGAAATGCCACCGATAGGGCGGGGTCAGCCAGGACCACCCCACGGCGTCCCCGGCCTCGAGGTTCACAAAGACCACCGGGCCCTTGCCGTGGATCAAACCCTCGAGGGCGACGCTGCCCGTGACCAGCAAGTAGAACCGCACCGCCGGTTCCCCCTCTCGGACCAGGAACTCGCCCGGGTCAAATCGTGCCAGGGCCGCCCCTGCCTCGAGCACGGGGAGATGCTGCAGACCCAGTTCCCGCACGAACGGGTGCCTCTCCAACAAGGCATGAACCTCTTGCATAAGCGCTGTGACTCGGCTTCACCTTTCCCCGGGAACCAGGAACCTGCTCACCACCCGTTGTCGGCCTCTTTACATTAATTGTCCGGTCTCGGTCATTCAAGCGGGTTCGAGGGCGCGCGCGATGGCATTCCACCAGAGGTCATGCAGCTCCGCGACCGCCCAGGACCATTCCCCCGAGGCCGTTTTGACGATGAGGCGGTCGCCCCCCACCCGCCCCAGGACCGCCGCCGGGACCCCGAGGATCCGGGCCTGCTCGATGACCTTGGCGGCGTGCAGCGGGGCGGTGGTGATGACGATCCGATTCTGCGTCTCGCCGAAGAGCAGCGCATCCTGCCGCGTCCCCGTGATGCCGGTGAGATCCAGAGCGGCCCCGATCTGACGCGGTGTTTCCCGGGCCACGTGCTGGCTGATGCAGCTCTCGGCCAGGCAAACGGCGAGGCCGCCTTCGCTGCAATCATGGGCGCTCTTGACGGACCCGCCGTGAATCAGGCTGCGCACCGCCTCGTGCAGCGCCCGTGCCTGATCCAGGTCGCAGCGGGGAGGGCGCCCGTTCTTGACCTGATGGATCACCCGCAGATAGGCGCTGCCGCCCAGCCCCTGCAGCGGGTCGGCGCCATCGACGGCAGGTCCCAGCAGCAGGATCGCATCCCCTTCGTCCTTGAACCACTGGGTTGTGATGTGTTCCCGCCGGCTGATCAGACCGACCATCGCCACCGTGGGTGTGGGATCGATCGGCCCGGCCGGGTTCTGGTTGTAGAGGCTGCAGTTGCCCCCCGTGACCGGCGTCCCAAACGCCCGGCAGGCGTCGCCCAGGCCGCGAACGCTCTCCTGCAACTGCCAGAACAAGTCGGGCCGGTGGGGATTGCCGTAGTTCAAATTGTCCGTGACGCCCAGCGGTGTGGCGCCAGCACAGGCCAGATTCCGCGCCGCCTCAGCCACGGCGATCTTGCCGCCTTCGTAGGGATCGAGATAGACGTAGGTCCCGTTGCCGTCGACGGTCAGCGCCAGGTATTTCTCCGGGATGTCCGGTTCGGGGCCTGCGGCGGCGGCGCCGGCCGCCCGTGGCGGCAGGGCGTCGCTCTTGATCCGGATCACGGCAGCGTCGCTCCCGGGGCAGACCACCGAACCGTCCCGCACCATGTGATCGTACTGCCGATAGACCCAGTTCTTGGACGCGATCGTCGGCCAGGCGAGCAGCGCCCGAAGCGCGGGCCCGGGATCGGCCAGGTCGGGGATTCCGCCGAGCGCAAAGTCCCGGACAGCCCGCACGTACTCCGGCTCCCGGGCTTCGCGTTCGTACACCGGGGACTCGTTCGCGATCAATGCGGCCGGGATGTCGGCCACCACGCGGCCCTCGTGCCGCACCACCATCCGGCCGGTGTCGGTGACCGTGCCGATGACCGCCCACGGCAGGTCCCACTTGTCGAACACGCGCTTGACTTCCTCTTCGCGGCCCGCGTGCACGATGATGAGCATCCGCTCCTGCGACTCGCTCAGCATGATCTCGTACGGGGTCATATGAGGCGCCCGCTGCGGGACGCGGCTCAGTTCGATCTCGATGCCGGTGCCGGCGCGGGCAGCAGTCTCGCAGGTGGAACAGGTCAGCCCGGCAGCCCCCATGTCCTGGATCCCGGCCACGGCGCCTGTTGCCAACAGCTCGAGGCAGGCTTCGCAGACGAGCTTCTCCATGAACGGATCTCCCACCTGCACCGCCCCGCGCTGCTGTTCCGCGGATTCCTCGGTCAGGTCCTGGGAGGCGAACGCCGCCCCCGCCAGGCCGTCCCGGCCCGTCGCCGGCCCCACGTAGAACACCGGATTCCCGACGCCGCTGGCGCGGCCCCGGGCGATCTGCTTGTGTCGCAGGACGCCAAGGCAGAAGACGTTCACCAGCGGATTCCCCGCATACGACGGGTCGAAGTAAACCTCGCCGGCGATGGTCGGGATGCCAAAGCAGTTCCCGTAATGCGCGATCCCCGCCACCACGCCCGCGAACAGTCGCCGCACCTCCGGATCGGCCAGCTCCCCAAACCGGAGGGAATCGATGGCACAAACCGGCCTGGCGCCCATGGTGAAGATGTCGCGGATGATCCCGCCCACGCCGGTGGCCGCCCCCTGGAAGGGCTCGACGGCGCTCGGGTGGTTGTGCGACTCGATCTTGAAGGCGATCGCCAACCCGTCCCCAATGTCGAGAATCCCCGCATTCTCCTCCCCGGCCCCGACCAGGACCCGCGGCGACCGGGTGGGGAACGTCCGCAGCAGCGGGCGCGTGTTCTTGTACGAGCAGTGCTCGCTCCACATCACCGAGAAAATGCCCAGCTCGGTGTGCGTTGGGTCCCGCCCCAGGATGGTTCGGATCCGGCCGTACTCCTCGGCCGTCAGGTTGTGCTGCTGCACCAGTTCCGGTGTGATTGTGGGCTCGGTCATAGTCACCCGCCAGACTCCCCGGCCGGGGAGTCTCCGCGCGTTCGCCGGCAGGATGCAGGCTTCCCCCGGCTTACACAAGCCCCTGAAATCCCGTGCCGCCCGGCCGTTGCCTCGCCGGCCGACCGGTCTGCTCGCCTCATGACACGAACGGCACCGGATGCGCCGGTCCGAGCCCGTGCCGTTCCAGGAGCTCCGCGAAACGCTCGATCCCCCGGCGGTGTTCCGGCCCGAGCGAGAACTCGAGATGCCGCCGGAAGTAGGCCCGCCGGAACTCGAGCTCGTACTCCGGCCGCTGGCTGATGATCTCGTCGAGGGCCTCCATGCCCTGCTGGTGGGCACGTCGCAGGCGGCGCCGGAGCGGCTCCCCGGCGGCCTCCCGGCGCAGCGTCCAGAGCGCAAACACAAACGGCAGGCCCGTGTGCTCACGCCACGCCCCCCCCAGATCCCAGATCCGATGCGGCGCCCCGCTCCGCACAAAATCCAGGGCGCGATCCCCAATCAGCAGGACCGCCGTCGACGATGCCGCGTGCGCGTACGCCTCCAACCGGCGATAGGCCGGACGCAGTCCGCGCTCGGCGAGCAACACCTTGAGCAGGTTCACGCTGGCGAGGGAGGCTGGATCGCAATCGACGGTCCGGATCTGTTCCAGGGGGACCTGATGCGCCAGGATCACGCTCTTCACATCGCCGTTCGAGGCGACGCCCACTCCTTCGAGCGCGTCATAGCTGCCGCGCAGGATGGCTTCGCTCACGCTCAGCAGCGCCGCATCCAGCTCGCCCCGGGCCAGCAGCACCGACAGCCGTGCCGGCGACGCAAACACCACGTCGGACTCGATCCCCCAGGTCAGGGGCACGACATTCAGCGAGTTCACCGATCCGATCCGGCGATTGAGATTCCGCAAGGTCATCCCTGACCACCACTCTGACCTTATGCCCGGACCGGATCAAGCCCTTGCCAGGGGCGGCTTCACCGAGCGCCTCCACCGGGTTCGAAGCCAGCGCCGCCTGGGGTGAAGTCCCGGGCTCACGGGGACTCGCGAGGCGCTCCGGACGGAACGGCGTTGGTGGGGGAACGGTCGGACGGCAGCACCGAGCGCAGGGTGTGGAACGGGCGGAACAACGGGAGCAGCACCTTGGGAACGTAAAGCGGCTCGAGCTTCGGGTGGCCGAGAGTGCCGGTGACCTTGAAGACCAGCACCTTGGCAATCGGCGAGAACACGAAGCTCAACAGCGGGCCGATCACCGGCGCCCGTGGCAGCACCTCGGCCTCGACCCGCGCCTGCACGTTCGCATCAAAATCCACCGATCCCCGATACTCCAGGTTGACCGGGCCGGCCTGGACGATCAGATCCTCGGTGTACAGAATGCTGTCGCGGATCACGAACGTGGCGCGGGCAGCTCTGGCGCGGTTGTTGCCCAATCCGGGAACGACCGTGTTGAGCCCCTTCGAGAGCACCCCGAAAACCGGCAGGTCCCAGATCAGCCCCTCGCGCAGATCGACCCGGCCGGCTCCCTGCCAGCTCTTCCAGTCCGCCGAGTTGGCGTGCAGGATCTCGAGGGAACCCGTGAGCTCACCCTCGACCCGGTTGGTTTTCGGGAACGTGTCCTCCACGAGGCTTCGGGCGTCGAGCCGCGTGCCCTCGGCCCGGAATTGCAGGTCAGCGGTGCCGTTCGTCCGGAGATCAGCGCGCAGGTCCGCTTGCAGCTGGCCGCCATAGAACGCCGCCACCAGGTTGGTGATCACGATCCGGGGGCCACGCCACGCCACGGTGCCCTGCACCTCCGGCACCCGGAACCGCCAGTAGCGGAACGGTCCCCCGCGGACCTCGACCTGCAAGTCCGCCGTGTCCAGCGCGGAGCCCGTGGGCACACGCCCCTCGACTCTCACGTCGGGAGAAGCGCCAAACTGGTAGGGCTCGAAGGTCTTGACCAACTCCGGCCCGATCGCGCGGGCAACCCGCCCCGGATCGACGCGCCCGGTCACGTTCGTCAGGCAGACCTGGTCGCCCGCGCTGTCGTATCCGACCCCTGACGCCCCAAGATAATCCCCGCCCGCGCGCAGTTCGATCTCCTGCGCCGTGAGCCACGGCTCGCGCCATCGAACCCGACCTCGAACCGCGTCAATCCGGTCGCCGCGGAAGGTGAAGTTCGTGATCGTCACAGCCACATCGCACGCCACCCAGTGAGGCTGTTCCCAACATCCCCACACCTCGCCCGCGACCTCGGGAGGACCGCCAAACGCGAACTCCCGCAGCACCCGCGGCGCGCCGGGATCGATGATCGGCCCGACCGTGACCGGATCGAGCGCTGCCCGCAGCCGCCATCGGAATTCCTTGGTGCGCACCTGCAACTGATAGCTCAAATCGGCTGTGCCCTCCGGACGGACCACGTGCAGCGCGTCGAGGGTGAGAACCTCGTTGGCGAGCCCGCCTTGGACACGGGCGGACTGGATCGGGACGCCCTGGAACGACACGTTGGTCCCTTCGACCCGCCCGTTGACGACGAGCGTCGGCAGCGTGGCCCGCCCCCAATCCGCGAGGGGCAAGTCCCAGGCAGGCAACACCGCACGCACCTGCGCTTCAAGACGCGGCGGCGTTTCCCAGCCGAACTGGGCCAGCCAGCGCTCCGTCCCCTCGCCGAGTGCCGGGGCCAGGCGATGGATATCGAACTGTGCCATCAGCCGGGCGCTCGCCACATGGTCGTCGGTCCGCAGACGGGCCTCGGGCACCTCGAGCCTGCCGCCGTACAACGCCGCCTCGAGCCGGGTAATCTCGAGCGTGGGAGCGTGCCACGCGATCGCCGCCGTCGCGGACTCGAGGCGCAGGTTCGGGGTTTCGACCCCCTCAGCTTGGACCTGCAGCCCGCCTCGCACCGCAGACCACCGCGTCCAGTCCGGCCCCTGCGGTCCCGCGTGCTCCGACGCGGAGAGCCTTCCGCGCACCTCGAGCCGGCCGGCACTCCCCCACTGGCTTTGAACCTGGCGCAGGTCGACCCCGCCCTCAACCCACTCCGGTCGCGGCTCGGGCCACAAGTGACACACTCGGATCCTCCCCTGGGCCGCCCCGGACGTGCCCCAGGGCGTGGTCAGCTGCGTCGCCGTCGCCTCCAGGTCCGTCTCCCAGCCCGCGGCGAACTCCGCCGACCGACGGCTCCGTCCCGTCACGCCGATCTCCCGGACGCTCGCCAGCCGACCCCGGACTTCCTCCGCGCGGAACTGCCAGCCCACCCCCGTGGCCTCGGCCACGCCTCCACCGGGATACGCCTCGAGCGACACGCTGGCCTTCCGGAACTCTCCCCACACGGCGGAATGCGCGCCGGCGGCTTCGACGCGGATCTCGCCGCGCCACCAGGTGTTGCTGCCGGGGGCCGCCCGGAGCCGCGCCCAGAGACTGAAGTCCTGCAGACGGCCCCAGGGGCTCAGGGCTCCTGCGGCCTGGCCCCGCAACTCCGCCCCGAAGGTCGCGGGATCGCGCACGTCGCCCCAAAACCGGAGGTGGATTTCCGGGGGTTGGGTGAACTGGAGCTGGCGATGGATTGCGGCGAACTCGCGCAGGGGTGTTTGCCACGGGGCGGCGCCTGGTTCCGGGGCTTCCGCGCCAGCCAGACCCTCGCGGGTCCGCAAGGCTGCCAGCGCGCCGTTCGTCAGCACGCCGGACACTCGCACCGGCGTTCCCTCCCACCGCCCGCGCAATTCCTCGAGATCCCACGTCCCATCGGGTCGGAACCGCACAGAGGCCTGCAAGGCGTCGAGGGCCAGCGGCCGCGCCGTCCCCGGCGGTTGGTCCAGGGGCAGGACCGCCCGTCCGTCATGAAAGCTCAACGCGTCGAGTGCAATCTGGCGGCGCCGCAAGAGGGCCGGCCAGTCGAGATCCAAGGCCACCTCTCCGAACTGCGCGGAGGTCTCCTGGCCCCCGACCGAGCGACCCAGCGCGACGTCCTCGATTACAAACCCCCGATACCAGTGCCAGCGCAAGCGACCCAGGGCAACCTCGACGCCATGCTCTTGTATTCCGTCCGCGATCGCCCGCCGGAGGAACTCGGGCGCACCGATCCGATTCAGGTAGAGGAAGGCCCCCAAGAGACCCAGCAGGAGGATCAGCAACGCAATACGGAATCCCCGCACCCACCGGCGGAATCGGGGCCACCTGCGAATCGGTTGTGAGCCGCCCATATCACGGCGACGGCACCGCCGTCAGATCGCTCTGAACAAACCTGTACAGGGTCAGGGGGCACTCGAAAATGACCGGTCCCGCCACACCATCGATCGCGACGGCGGCATAGGCGGATCGCCCTGTCGCGGTGAGCCGGCCGAGCTGGAGGGCCGCCGTCCGCGTCTTGTCACCCTCCCGCACCTCGAGCTCGATGCGATGATCCGTCGTGCCGAATCCATAGTGGGCCATCTTCTCCTCGCCGCGGGCGACCCATCGATCCGCCCGGAGGCGGCCGAGGCGATAGACCGCCTCTTCGAGACTCAACTCCTGCGGCGGGCCGCTCGATCCCGGCGCCAGCACCCACTGGGCCGGCCCGGTGCGCACCAGTTTCCGAGTCTCCCCCAGCTGTCGGATCGTCACGCTCACCACCTGGTTGGTGTCAAAACTCCAGATCTGCCGGTCCCGGAGCTCGAACGCCGCCCGCGGCAACCGCTGGTTGTCCAGCACCGCCACCACCGAGTTCTCCGGCACCCGCCGCGCCCACAAGGTCGCGCCCGAGGCCCGGCCGAGCTGCATCTGGGCGAGGATGGCGTTGGTGGGGGACGCGGCGTTCGTGACCGCGCCCCAGAGGGTGTATTGGCGCTGGGGCGGCGCCAGATCGAACGCCGCAAAATCCGTCGTCACCTCGCGCTCGAACCGGAGGAACTCCCATTCCGCCAGTTGCTGGAGCATTTCGAGCACCAGGACCGTGTCCGCCGCCGCCGCGAAGGGCTCGACGATCCGCCAGACGTCGTTCGTCACCCGGTCCACCACGAAACGCTCGTCCGCCTGGATCTCGATCCGCCGCACCGCATCGGCAGAAAACACCATCATCCGCCGATCGCAGAACTCGCGGAAACTCGCGAGCCAGGGGGCCACGGCCTCCCGGGCCACGAGCACGACATTCGAGTAGGCCAGGGTCCGCGCGTAAACCTGGTCCGGCGCCTGGGGCGGGCTCCGCCCGAGAGTGAGCACCAGCAGGTCATTCGTGCCGCGGCCGAACACCAGCTCGCTTTCGGGCGGCTGCAGTCCGTGGGCCTCGAGATCCACCCTGGGATCGTCGCTGACAAACTGGCTCACCCGGGCCAGTTCGAGCTGGCGGATCAGGTATTCGATCTTGCCGCTGTCGGCGCGAATGGGCAGGGGGCGCGCCATTTGCCAGACGCGGTTGCTGGGCGCCCGCACCACCTCGAAGCCGTTGGTGATCGGCCGCACCTCGATGCGGTCGAGCGCGCCCAGCCCGAGGGGCAGCAACGCCGTGTCGCGCCAATCGTGCACGGTGGCCGGCAGCCACCGCAACCACGCCGCATCGACGGTCAGAACTCCCTCCTGGCCCACCGCCTGGGCAAAGACCTGGCCCCCCAAGGCCGTCCGGCCCCCAAGCCGCAACTCATGGCGGCGGCTCCCCTGCTCGACCGTGAGGCTGACGGCCGGCGGATCAAGGCCATAAACCGCCAACCCGTTCGTCTGTGCCAGGACCTCCTGCGAGCTGATTCGGCTCTGCCATCGGAGCTGGCCGAGAACCTCGAGCAACCGGTCCACCGCCGCCCCCTGCGCCGGGTAGACGAAGGGCGCTCGAAACACCCACGAAGCCCCTTCCCGCTCGAGGCGCAACGTGAAGTTCGTGCCCTGCTGCACCCCAACCCTGGCCGCCTGCCGCGGCGCGAGCTCGGGGAACACTAGCCGGGCCCGGGCCTGTTTTTCAGCCGTGCCGGGCGTCCGCCGCTCGACGAACACAATGAAGGCGGCCAGGATCAGGACCCCCAGCAAGAGCCAGCGTGTTGTCGCCGTGTTCATCGCATGCAGTCACCAGCGAGGCGCCGCCTCAGACCCAGCCGAGTCCTCAGGTTCATAAAGACCCTGCTGTGCCTGCCCACCCTCTCTTCCGCGCCTCGCTAGTGTAGAGTCCTCGACGGAAGGAGGAAAGCCCTGGAACAGCGGGGACCAAACTTGACCTGTTGACCACATGTTTCACGAGTCGAGGACTCTAGCGGCGCCGCCGCAGCCAGACGATCGCCCCGATGAGCAGCGGCACCCCGGGGATCACGCCGAGCAGCAGCCACCGCAGCTGGACCAGATCCGATCTCGAGAGCAGGATATTGTACTCCTTGATCGGGCGCGGCGGTATGCCCGCCAGGTGCTGAGGCCGGTCCAGGAGCCAGTTGACCGCCAGCCCCACAAACTCGTAGTTGGCTGCCGTCTTGACGATCGTCTCGTTGGCCAGGAAGATGGACTCACCCACCACGACCAGCCGCGTCGATCCCCGGTCCGCAGTCACCCCCTGCAGGCTCCCTTTCTCGACCGCAACCGCCAGGGGAATCGCCCCGCGCCGGTCCCGGGCGGGGTCATGCCGCGGCAGGCCGCGGTCGTTCGCGTCGCTGGCGGTGAAGCCCTCGATGCTCGTGCTGAACAGGGGCTCGGCTCTCGGCGCGTCGGCGCCGGCCCCGACGGCCCGGGACGGCTCGACCGACCGGGCGAGCACCAGGTAGATCGCATGCTGGCGCAGCGCGCGGGCGATCGGGTGCGCCGAGAAGTTCGTCGCCAGGATCCCTCCCCCGGGCACCGATTGGCTCAAATCGAACACGAGGTTCTCCCCCACCGTCACCCCCCATCCCGCCAGCAACCGCTCGAGACCCGTTGGCGCCCGGCTCGACTGATAGAAGCTCAGCAGGGCCAGCATCCGCCCCCCGCGGGAGAGATAGCGGCCAATCTTGTCCAACTCGGCCGGGTCCAGCCGGCTGCGCGGCCCGGCAATCACCAGCAGGGCGCAGTCGTCCGGGATCTCGGCGTCGCCGGCCAACCGCAACGGGACGCTGGCGACGTTCTTCTGGGAGAGCAGCCGCGTGACATGCGAATACCCGAACTTGGTGTCGGTGCTCGAGGGGTCGTGCTCCCCGTGGCCTTGCAGGAAATAGGCCACCGGCCCCTTGCCCTCGGCGAGGCTCGCGATGGCCGCCGTGAAGAGCGGTTCGCCCCGAAAGGCCGTCCGCCGCACCTCCTTCTCGCCCGCCAGAACCGCATCGAGGTTGTACTCCGACAGCTCCGACGCCCGGACAATCCGCGTCCGCCCGGCCCCCTCGAAGATGATGAGATCCGATTCCGTGGGCGGCAGCTGGTGCCGCTCGACCAGCGTCTGCGCGAGTTGGGCGTCCTTCGCGTAATCGACGTGCTCGATGTGCAGCCGGGGGCAGGCGTGTCCGTACTCCTTCAGCAGCCCGGCGACCGTCGAGAAAAGGGCGCTATCGCGGTCGAAGAGGATGGTGGCCCGCACGTCGTTGGTCAGGGACTCGAGCACCCGCCGGGTCTGTGGGGTGAGCATGAACCGCTCGTCCGCGGCCCATAGGAACCGGTGGAAATGCCGGGCCGTCAGGTAGTTCCCCAGAATCAGCAGGAGTAACAGCGCCAGCACGGAGACCACGACGTTCACGCCGGTCGCCAAACGGCGTCCGGAGGAAAACGTGGGGGCCTGGAGATCGTCGCGCTTCACAAGGCTTCGAGCCGGGTCATTTCCATCGGCGGCTTTCAACGACTTTCAAGGTGAGGAACAGGAGCCCTGCCGTCAGGCTCGCATGCACTGCCAGATGCCGGGTGTCGACCACCCCGCGGACGAAGTCCTCGAAATGGTCGAACAGCGACAGGTAATTCACGACGTGGGCTTGCCAACCGGTCTGGGCGCCGACACTGAACTTGAGGAAGCTGAGCAGGAACAGGGCGAACCCGCCGGCGAAACTGACGGTGGCGGCGATGATCTGGCTGCGCGTCATGGCGGAGGCCAGGCAGCCCATGGCGACGTAGGAAGCCCCCACGACGCCGATCCCCAGGAATGTGCTTGCCGTCGGCCACCAGTCGAACGGGACGCCGGGCGACGTATACCGGTGCACCACGAGCAGGCAGGCCAGAAGCGGCGCCCACGCCAGCCCGTAGAACGCCAGCGCCGCCGTGAACTTCGCCAGCACCACCACCCCGTCCCCGACCGGCGCCGTCATCAGCGTCTCGAAGGTCCCCGACGCCTTCTCCTGCGCATACAACCGCATCGTGATCACCGGCGTCGCCACCAGCAGGATCACCCAGAAAAACGAGGTGCCAAAAAACAGCTCCGTCAGCGGCATCGGCACCGACTCGCTGTTCATCGCCTCGACCATCTCGAGGAAACTGCCGCCGGCCAGCGCCAGGATGGCGGCGATGATCACGTAGCCCGTCAGCGAGATGAAATACGCGCCGAGTTCCTTCCGGAGCAGCGTGCAATAGACCCGCATCAGCTCCCTCCCTCCTCGCCGTCCGTGCGCGTGACGTGCATGAAGATGTCCTCGAGCGAATGCCGGCTGTGGCTGAGCTCGCGCAGCCGCCATCCGCGATCCCGCACGATCTCGAACACCCGCGGCCTGAGGTCCACCCCCGGCTGCGCTGTCAGCGCGCACCGATAGTAATCATCCCCCGCCGGCGCGATATCGAAGTGCTCGATCCCCTCCGTCTCCTCGAAGCAGAGCCGCAACGCCGCCGGGTCGGCCGCCACCTCCGCCACCACCTGCCCCCCGCCGCTGATCCGCCGCTGCAGCGCCTCCGTGGTGTCCGCCGCCAGAATCCGGCCCTGATGCAGGATCAGAACCCGTTCGCAGGTCATCTCGACTTCGGGCAGGATGTGCGACGAGAGGAGGACGGTCCGGTCCCGGCCCAGCTCCCGGATGAGCTGGCGCACGGCCCGGATCTGGTGGGGATCCAGCCCGATCGTCGGCTCGTCCATGATGATCAGATCCGGCTCGTGCACGAGCGCGTCCGCCAGACCCACCCGCTGGCGATAGCCCTTGGAGAGCGTCCCGATGATCGCCCGGCTCACTTCCGTCAGCCCGCACTGCTCCTGCACCGCATCCACCCGCCGCCGGCTCTCGGCCACCCCCAGCCCTTTCAGCCGGGCCCGGAATTTCAAGTACTCCCGCACCCGCATCTCGGTGTAGAGGGGGTTGTTCTCCGGCATGTACCCGATCCGCCGGCGCACCAGGTTCGCCTCCCGAAACACATCGTGCCCCGCCACCCGCACACGACCCGACTGCGCCGGCATGTAACACGCCAGAATCCGCATGATCGTGCTCTTGCCCGCTCCGTTCGGACCCAGCAGGCCGACAATCTGACCGCGCCCCACCTCGAACGACACGTCGTTCACGGCAGCATGGCTGCCGTAACGCTTGGTGAGATGCTCGACTTCGATCATCACTGGACCTGTCTCCCGCCGGGACGCCCGCCGTCAACCGCCCTGCGCGGCTCCGTCACATCACCGGCAGTTCCACCGCCGCCCGCTCCGGAATCAACAGCATGCCCCGCCGGCGCTGCACGAGAACGTCGACCCGGATTTTCTCGTCTTTCTTCCGGCCGTACAAGGCTTTTGCCGTCTCGACCACCCCGTCGACCGCCTGGCCGTCCACCGCGAGGAGCACCGCACCCCGCTGCAATCCCGCCCGAGCCGCCGGCGTCCCCCCGTCGACCGCCGCAATCAGCAGACCCTCGTCCACCGGCAGTCCCAGCCGCTCTGCCAGGTCCGGCGTGATTTCCTGCACGCTGATCCCCAGCTTCTGCTTGATCATGACCGCGTTGAACACCGCGGATTCCCGCATCAACCGCACGCTCACTTCCTGCCGGCCACCCCCCCGCCGCACCTCGAGACGGGTGTCGCTCCGATCCGAGCCCGCCGCCAACTCCCGGAAGAACTCGATGAACCCTCGCGGGGTCTTCCCGTTCACGGAAAGAACCACGTCCCCCGCCTTCAGCCCCGCCCGCTCGGCCGGGCTCCCCCGCTCGACCGAGGAGACGATCACCACGCCGTCCGCCGGTCGCACCCGGGCGCCAAACCAGAGCCCTTTGAGCTCCGGCGAGGCGATCTCGAGCAGGGCCTCGACGAGCCGTCTGACGGGAATGGCAAACCCGATGCCCTGGCCCTCGCGATAGACCGCCACGCTCAGCCCGATCAGGTCGCCGCGGAGATTGACCAGCGGCCCCCCGCTGCTCCCGGGATTGATCGCGGCATCCGTCTGCAGCCAGTCCTCGAGCCCGAGCGGGGCACCTTCGGTCGGCGGCCGCCGGCTCTTCGAACTGAGAATCCCCCGGCTGACCGACCCCCCCAACCCAAACGGATTCCCCAGCGCCAGCACCGTCTCCCCCAGCCACAAATCCTCGTCCGCCGCAAACCGCACCGCCCGAAACCGATCCCCTGGCTTCGGCTCGATCTTGATCATCGCCACGTCGCTTCTGCGGCTCGCGCCGACGAGCTTCGCCTCGTACTCCCCGCCGCCGCATTCTTCGGAGAACCGCACCCAGATCCGGCTCGCCCGCCGCACGACGTGATCATTGGTCAGGATGTACCCGGCCTCGTCCACCACCACGCCCGAGCCGAGGCTGTATTGCGTCGTTGCCCGCCGCCGCCCGTGATACGGCCCCCAGAACTCCCGGAGCATCTCCTCGAACGGATCGACCACGGCCACAATCGTCTCCGTCCCGATGTTCACCACCGACGGCAATGCCCTCGCCACCGCCTCGACGGCCGGATCCCGCCGCACGTCCGGCTCCGCTCCCCTCGCCACCTCCGGTGCGATCAGGACTCCGAACAGCCATGCCGCCGCCCAGAGCGCCTGTCGCGCGTCACCTGTCAATGCCTTCGTCATAACATCCCATCCCCAGTCCGCCTCCTGCCACGCCGCGCTGTTCCTGAGCTTGACATTGCTCGATCAACCGCCGAAAAGCAACGGCAAGGTGGTTATGATCCCGCTCGATGCCTACGGTCCCCGTCGTCTCGAAGCCCTTGTCCAGCCGCTCCTCCACGATCAGGCCCCGGTCGCCCCGTCCTGCGAGCGCGTCCTCCAATGGGTCTGGGCTCATCAGCGTCTCCAACGGGACGCCCTGCGCACCTTCGACGACCGTCCGCTCACGGTTCTTCACCCCGGCTTCTGGAATCGAGAGCCCGGACCCGACTTCCGCCGCGCCGTTCTCCAGTTCGGCGCCCAGCCGGCGGTCACCGGCGATGTCGAAATCGATCTCCTCCCCGGCGGCTGGCATCAGCACCGCCATCATCTCAACCCGGAGTACACTGGCGTCCGGCTCCGCGTGGTCTGGACTCCCCCATCCCTCCCCGACCCGGGCCTGCCGACGCTCGTCATGGCCGACTTCCTCGACTCGCCGCTGCCCGAATTGATCGCCAGTTATGGGCACCAGACCGATCCCGCCTTCTCTCCCGTCCCGGCGGGCGCTTGCGCCGATTTCCTGCGGCACTTGGCCCCCGAGGCGTTGCGGGAGTGGCTCGTTCAGGCCGCCCGTGTCCGACTGGCTCTCAAGGCCCGCCATCTCACCGCCCGCGCCCGCCAGGCGGGCTGGGCCCAGGCGCTGTGGGAAGGCCTGTTCACCGCACTCGGCTACAAACATAACCCCTGGCCCATGCGCCGTCTGGCCGAGTTGATCCCCGCTCTTCCCGGAGCCACCCCCGGGAACCGCCGTACCCCCCAAAGCCTGCAGGCTGCGTTCCTGGGGCTCGCCGGCCTCCTGCCCCGCGATCTGGCCCACGACCGCCGCACTTCCGACCGCTACGTGCGCGAGCTCTGGGACCTCTGGTGGCGCGAGCAGAGCCACCTCGCCGATCGCGTCCTGCCCCGGCACCTTTGGCGACTGCACGGGCTCCGGCCGGCCAATCACCCGGCACGGCGGCTTGCCCTTGCCGCCCACTGGCTCAGCGAACCGCGCTGGACCGACCGCCTCGAGTCGTGGCTCGCCCAGGACGCCCCCCCATCCCGCTGGCCCGTCTCCCTCCTTGATGGCCTCAACGCCAGCGATCCCTTCTGGTCCCGACATTGGACGCTCGCCTCCCCGGAGTTGCCCACGCCCCATCCCCTCCTCGGCCTTCCCCGAGCCACCGATCTCGCCATGAATGTGATCCTGCCCTGGTTCTGGAGCCGAGCCCAGGCGGTCGCCAACTCCGCCGCCATGGCCCGGATCGAAGCCCGTTACCTCGCCTGGCCTTCGGGCGAAGACAACGCTGTCCTCCGCCTCGCCCGACAGCGGTTGCTCGAGGGCCGCCCGTTCCCCCATCCCCGCGCCGCCTCGCTCCAGCAAGGTCTTCTCCAGGTGGTCCACGACTACTGCGACCGCGCCGACGCCCGCTGCGCCGGTTGCCCGCTCCCCGACCTGCTGGGCACCCCCGGCGGTTGATGCCGCCGGGGCAGCCGGCGGCGCCGACCGCGGCGGGTGACGGGGAAACGCGAACAGTCCCCGAGCCGCCCAAACCGAGTTGGGCGCCCAACACGGGGCTCGCCAAAGCCCCGGCGCTCTGTCACGATCCCGATCGTCCGCTCCTCGGCGATGGGAGCTCGATCGGAGCGGTGCGAACGCTATGCGATCCGTCAATCCGGGAACCGGATCCAGGAATACCCGTGCGCTCTCCTGCTTGGGACGGCGCACGCAAGCCCCACCCATCTCCTGGCTCATGGATCTCGCCCTGGTCCGGCCCGACATCATCAGCCTCGCCGCCGGGTTCACCGACAACCCGACGCTGCCTGTCGAGGAAGCGCGGACGTTGTTCCGCGATCTGCTCGAGGATCGCGTATCCGCCGAGGCCGCCCTCCAGTACGGGAACACGCCCGGCCTGCGCGAGTTGTGCCAGCGCTCGGCCGCGCGGCTCGAGAGATTGGACCAGCCTTCCCCGGGGCCGGCCCGCGTCTATTCGCCCGACTCCTTCATCATCACCCACGGTTCCCAACAACTGCTCTACATGGTGACCGAGGTCCTCTGCGACCCCGGGGATGTCGTGCTGCTCGAAGACCCCACGTACTTCGTCTATTTGGGGATTGCGCAGAGCCACGGGCTCGAATGCCGCGGGATTCCGCTCGAGCCGGACGGCCTGGATCTGGGCGCCCTCGAGCGCGCGCTGAATCGGCTCAAGCGGGAGGGGCGCCTCCACCGCGTCAAGCTGCTCTACCTGGTCAGCTACCACCAGAATCCAACCGGCACCACGACGTCTTGGGAAAAGAAGGCCCGCGCCCTCGATCTTCTCCGGTCGTACGAGCGCTCGGCAGGGCATCCGATCTACGTGCTCGAAGACGCGGCCTACCGCGAATTGCGATTCGCCGGCGCGGATGTCCCCTCGGCCCTTGCGACCCCGATGTCCGAGGCGCGCGTCATCTACACCAGCACCTACAGCAAACCCTTCGCCACCGGCGTCCGCGTCGGGTTCGCCCGCCTGCCCGAGGCGATCCGGGTTCCGGTCTCCCGGGTCAAGGGGAACCACGACTTTGGGACCTCGAGCCTGCTGCAGCATCTGCTGAGCCGGGCGCTGGCGTCGGGGCGCTACGAGAGCCACCTTGAGCAGCTGCGGCTTCGCTACGCGGAGAAGGCAGGCTGGATGCTCGACGCCCTTGGCTCCCGGTTCCCCGCGGAGGCGGCCTGGCGGCGGCCGGCGGGCGGCATGTACGTCTGGGTCCGCTTGCCGCGCCATCGCTCGACCGGCCTGCGGTCCGAGCTCTTTCAGCGCGCCCTGGCGCACGACGTGCTCTACGTGCCGGGGCGTCTCTGCTACGCCACCGACCCGACCCGACGCGCGCCGGACCACGAGCTCCGGCTCAGCTTCGGCAGCGCCAGCCGCGAGGCCATCGACCAGGGCATCGCCCGGCTCGCGGACGCGCTCATTGGGGCACCCGCCGCGCGGCCCGCCCCCAGGCCCCGGCGCCCGCGCCGGACGGCCAACCGCCGCGCCTGAACCGCGGCCGAAACGGACGCGACCCGCCATGAAACCGAGTGCGGCCTCCGAGCCTGCTGCCGAGGCGAATCGCAGGGCGCTGCGGTTTGCGATGACCCTGTCGCTGGTCATCGGCTGTTTGCTGCTGCTGATCAAATGGGGGGCCTACCTGCTGACGGGGTCCTCGGCGATCCTGAGTGACGCGGCCGAATCGGTCGTGCATGTGGCCGCCGTGGCCTTCGCGTTCTACAGCCTCCGGTTGTCGCATCGGCCCGCCGACGCCTCGCATCTCTACGGCCATACCAAGATCGCCTTCTTCTCCGCCGGATTCGAGGGGGCCATGATCATCCTGGCGGCGCTCTACATCATCTACCAGTCGATCCAGAAGTGGATCGTCGGCCTGCACCTCGAGAACCTGGGGTTGGGCACGCTGCTGACCATCCTGGCAGCCGTCGTGAACGGCGGTCTGGGCGCCTATCTTCTCTGGATGGGAAAGCGCCGGCAGTCGCTGATCCTCTGCGCCAACGGCCGTCACGTGCTGACGGATGTCTGGACCAGCCTGGCCGCCGTCGTCGGATTGCTCCTGGTCCAGATCACCGGATGGCTGCCCTGGGACCCGATTTGCGGCCTCGCCATGGCGGTCAATATCCTCGTCTCCGGCGCCGGCCTGGTCCGGTCGGCCTCGGCGGGGCTGATGGACTCCGCCGATCCCGAGGTGGGCCGGCGATTGACCGCGCTGCTCGACCGGATCACCGCCGAGCGCAATGTCACCTACCACCAGCTCCGGCATCGCAACATCGGCGACGCCCATTGGATCGAGCTCCACCTCCTGTTCCCCGAGGGCATCAGCCTCGCGGAAGCGCATCGGCAGGCGACCGAGATCGAGCGTGCCATCGAGACGGAGATCACGCCGTGCGCCAGCGTGACCACGCACCTCGAGTGCCGCGCCGACCACGACCAGGTCCATCCGGACGAAACGCTCGACGCGCCCGGAGGTTGAAGCTCTCCCGAACGGGAGCCGGCGGATCGGTTCAGGCGAACGCGGCGGGCACCACGAACGGGGCTCGGTAGTTGCGGGTCAGCATCGCGTTGGCAGCTTCGTTGCCCAGGAAGCGCTCGGTCTTCGGGTCCATCTTGAGGGCGACACCGAGGGTGGCCTGTTCGGAGTCGAGGTTGACGCCGTTGGCGGCGAGATGGTCGGCCATCCGCCCGAAGGCTTCGGCGAGGTCCTTGTCGCCGCGGAGGGCCTCCCGGATTTCGCCGGGCCGCTGTCGGGCGCCGAGGCGATAGGAGATGTTGCCGGTGTGACAAAGGGCGCTCGAGAGGTGGCCTTCGAGAATGTCCGCGTGGAGGTCGGCGGTCTTCCGGCTGCGGACCGCCTTGATGAAATTGGCGTAGTGATCCTCTTCGCCGCTCCATTTCTGGATCTGCTGGCCCGACTTGTCGTACGCGGCGGCGCTGGTGTAGCTGGGGACGGTGACATGGCCGCCCTCGCATTCGATGACGATGCCGATGCTGGCGCCGCGGTAGCTATCCATTTGCTCCCTGGGTTTCTGGCCGTCGGCGGCGGGCTCGACGCGCCGGGAGGGGAGCCCTCGAACCTCGTAGATCAGCGGCGCGAGGGCGTAATCATGGATGATGATCATGGTGTTCGGGGTCTCGCCGTCGTCGACGTAGCCGAGGCGGCCGCCGATGCTGAACACGCGGGGGGAGAGTTCCATGACGCCGAGGAACCACCGGGCGACGTCCATTTCATGGATGCCTTGATTGCCGAGGTCGCCGTTGCCGGTGTTCCAGACCCAATGCCAGTCGTAGTGCAGGCGTTTGCGGAGCAGGGGCAGTTTCTCGGCGGGACCACACCAGAGGTCGTAGTCGATTTCGGGGGGGATCGGCTGGGGGCCATCGACCTTGCCGATGCTGGCGCGGCGCTTGTAGCAGAGGCCGCGGGCGATGCGGATCTTGCCGAGGTTGCCGGCCCGGACCCAGTCGACGGCGGCAGCGATGCCGGTGCGGGAGGATCGGCTCTGGGTACCGGTCTGGACGATGCGCTGGTATTGGCGCGCGGCCTCGACGGCGCGCCGGCCTTCCCAGACGTTGTGGGAGACGGGTTTCTCGATGTAGACGTCCTTGCCGGCCTGGCAGGCCCAGACGACGTTGAGGGCGTGCCAGTGGTTGGGCGTGGCGCTCGAGATCACATCGACTTCCTTGTCTTCGAGCAGCTTGCGGTAGTCACGGTACCCTCGGACCGGCTTGCCCTGGTCGGCGCTCTTCTTGACCGCAGCGTCGAGGATCTTCTGGTCGCAATCGCAAACGGCCACCAGGCGGACGCCGGGCATTTTGCCGAAGGCGCTGATATGCGAACCGCCGCGGCCGCCGAAGCCGACGACGGCGACACGGATGTCGCCGTTGGCGCCTGCGGCCCGGGGGGTCCAGTAAGGTGCCGTGCCGCACGCAGCCACCGCGAGGGCCGTCTGTCGAAGAAACGCGCGTCGGGTCGAGGGGGAGGACTTCATGGGATCAACGGGGTTCATCATCAACGTTCATCGCACACCACGGCTTCGAGTCTGCCGCCGCGGCGCAACCGGCGGAAGCAAAAATGCGCGGCGCGGGAGGGCGGGGGCCTCTTCGGGCAACAGGCCAAGGCGTCCCCAGCTCAGAATTCTGTGCGAGCATTCCGGGCGAGTTGGCAGTACCCTGGCAGCGCGAATGAGCGATGCGGCGGCCATCCGAACGTGGCTTGAGACGTCTGAGGGCGGGCAGCTGCCGGTTGGGGGCAATGTGACCTTGGGCCGCACGCCGGACAACGGCGTCTTGTTGACGGACGA
Source organism: Verrucomicrobiota bacterium (assembly GCA_029556615.1). Taxonomy (GTDB): domain Bacteria; phylum Verrucomicrobiota; class Verrucomicrobiia; order Limisphaerales; family J093; genus JAKQDD01. The sequence goes on from JAKQDD010000209.1 coordinate 65,416, forward strand.
CCGGGTTTCACGCCGGCACGCGTTGATCCATGTTCAGGGGGGCGAGGAGTACTGGCTGGTGGATCTGGGCAGTCGCAATGGCACGTACGTGAACGAGCGGCGGGTGCACCAGCCGATCCGGCTGAGCGACGGCGACCAGATCCGCATCGGGCCGTTCCGTCTGACCTTTCGCCAGACGGGCGGGGCGCCGAGGGCCGCCTCACGCGATTCAGCGACGCAGTCGCGGACGTTCATGGATCTGCGCCCCCAGGCCTGCTGGCTGCTGGTGGCGGACATCGCCGGTTCGACGCCTCTGGCTCGGAGCCTCTCGCCCGAGGCGCTTTCGGTATTGATGGGCCATTGGTTCCTGCGGTGCCGGGACATCATTGAGACGGCGGGGGGGACGGTGAACAAGTACTTGGGCGACGGTTTTCTTGCGTTCTGGATTGAGAGCGAGAAGGTGCTGGCGGCGATGGCCACGACGATCGCCGCGTTGCGTCGGCTGCAACGGGAGGGTCAGCCGCGGTTTCGATTGGTGGTGCACTCGGGTGAAGTGCTCCTGGGCGGGGTGGCGTCGCTGGGCGAGGAGAGCCTTTCCGGGCCGGCGGTGAACTTCGCCTTTCGGATCGAGCGGTTGGCGGCGGAGCTTGGCGAGGCCTGTCTGGTGAGCGAGGTGGCAGCGACGCGCCTTGGCGGCGCCATGGCCGTCGAGTGGGTCGGGAACCACGCGCTGCCCGGTTTCGACGGTCACTTCGCGTTGTTCCGCCCGTCGGCAACCGTCTGAAGGGGGTTTGTGCTTTGCCGGGCTTGTCTGTAGGCTGCCGCCTGATGACAAGCGACGGCTCCGCAGGCGGCAGGGGCAGGCATCTCACCCTGGATCAGATTCGCAAGGGGCTCCAGGCGGTTTGTCTGGGGGCGATGGTGGCGGGGTTTGTGACCCTGGGCGCCCTGGGTTATCAGGGGTGGAAGCTGTTCCACAATCCGTATCGTGCGGAGCGCGTGCGGTCCGGGGCGCCGAGCCTCGAGGCGGCGGACTGGGCGGCGGAGGTGTATCGTCTGGAAAAGCGCGCGCATCTTGTTTTCACGGGGCTGTTCGAGGTGGGGTTGGTGGCGCTCTCGACGGGGGCTTGGTTTGCCTACCGGCGTGTGGATCGGCATTTGCAGGAGCTCCGCCGGCCGCCGAAGACCGATGATCCGCGCGAGCCGTCCGGCAAGAAGCCGGTGAGCCGGTGAGCCGCGGCTGCGGTGGGGCAGCAGCGAGTGCGCGGCAAGCGCGGGTCCGCCGCACTTGCCGCGTTGTGGCCGGAGAGGCGGGGCTCAGGCGCCGAACTTGTCGAACATCCGGGCGTTGGCCTGCATCAGGCGGATCAGGTACTTCGCGTCGAAGACGCCCAGGGAGCCGAGGTTGGCGCCAGTCTCCGTGAACCGTTCGAGCTTGTCCGATCCGCTGAACTTCGAGTGAATCAGGACGGGCTGCGGATGCCAGGAATGGCCGCGCAGCGGGCAGGGGGTCGAGTGATCGCCCGTGATGGCCAGAACGTCGGGGCGCTTGCGGAGCAGGATGGGAAGGGCGGCATCGAAATCCTCGATGGCCTTGCGTTTGGCTTCGAAATTGCCGTCTTCACCCGCCTTGTCGGTGTACTTGTAGTGGATGAAGAAGAAGTCGAAGTTGTCGTACTCGGCCAGGTAGCGTTCGAACTGCTCGCTGAGGGACTGGGGTCCTTCGATCTTGGTCATGCCGACCAGTTGAGCGAGGCCTTTGTACATGGGGTAGACGGCGAGGCAGGCGGCGCGCAACTGGTATCGCTCCGCGAAGCTTGGGATGTGGGGTTGATGGGCGATCCCGCGCAGCAGGAAGCCGTTGGCTTTGGGCTGGCCGGCGAGGAGGGGCAGGACTTTCTTGTAGAACTCCGCGATCGCGCGGGAGGTCTTCTTCTGGGCTGGCGACTTGTCGTCCTCCGGCTGGGCGTTTCCGATGGGGAGGCCCTCCCGGTTGGGGTCGGTGGAAGTGAGCGGGCCTTCGAGGCCTTCGCCGCGGAAGATCACGACGAAACGGTGTTCCTTGCCGGGCTTGATGATGACCTCGACCTCGGCGCCTTTGGAGCCGACTCGGCGGATCTTGCCTGCGAGCAGGGCGCAGAGTTCCTCGCAGACCTCGGTCGGGATTCGGCCAGCCCGACGGTCAGTGATGATCCCCTGGCTGTCGAGCGTGCAGAAGTTGGCGCGGGCGGCGACGTCGCCGGCCTTGAGTTCGACGCCGAGACCGAGGGCTTCAATGACGCCGCGGCCGACTTCATATTCGAGGGGATCGTAGCCGAAGAGCGCGAGGTGGCCGGGGCCGCTGCCGGGGGTGATGCCTGGGGCGACGGGGGTCATGCGGCCCTGGGCGCAACCGGCGACGACGAGACGATCGAGGTTGGGGGTCTTGGCGGCCTCGAGCGGGGTGATCTCACCCTGGCCGGCGATGGCGATATCGCCGAGGCCGTCGAGGACGACGAGGGCCAGCTTGGCCCCGGTCTTGATAGTCAGCTGCGAGTAAACGTGGTCCAGGTTCATGGTCAATGTCCGAGTTTCAGGTTCAGGCTCCATGGCGGCTGGCGTTCGCACCGGCGGCCGCCAGACACCAAGAAGGCGGATACTGGGAAAAGCGGGGAGGACCGTCAACGGTGAACGGAGAGGAACTTGCGAAGTTCAGCGAGCCGGTCGGTATTGATCAGATCCACGCCGGCGGCGTGCTGTTCCTTCCAAAGCGCCGGGGTGTCGGGGCCGCCCCAGAACCGGATCTTGCGGCCCTGGGCGTGCGCCCGGGCGACGAGCTCGCGAAGCCGCTGGGCCTCGGCGGGCGGGAAGGCATCGCGTCCCCGCCACGTGAAGACCTCCGACCAGGAAGCGCTCACCCAGGGGATCGAACCGGCGCTGGCGGTGCCTTCGAGGTCGGGCAGGCGCCCGTCGACGGCCGCGTGGCGAACCGGTTCCGCGGCGAGCTGCGCGCGCGGGGCATTCCCGCTGAGGATGATCGTGACGGCGTTGGTCTCGATTCGGTGGGTCCGGAACGTCGTGAGGATGTCGCCATAGACGCTGAGCACGCCGCGCAACGCCTCCCAGGTGGGGGCGGCCGGCGTCTTGAAATCGATGAGCAGGAAGAACTCGGGGCCCTGGCGGTAGACACGGCCGCCGTGAGCGCGAACGCGGGCACGGAGCGGATCGAGGTAGAGTGTTTCGAGCGTGCGTTCGGGCCGGGTAAACGCCCGGCTGTGGGCCACCAACAGGCGCCCATCCACAAGGTGGACATCGGCTTCGACGCTGCAGAAGCCCTGGTCGAGGGCATCGAGGAGGGGGCGCGCGTGGGCGTAATCGTTGTGCGCGTGGGCCTGCGGCAGCGGGACAGGCGGGGGATCCGGTGCTGCGGTGCGGCCGCAGCCGGAACCGAGGAGGACTCCCGCGATCAAGGCTGCGGTCGGTGGCCAAATGGATCCACGCGGGATCATCCTCGTCAGCCCAGGCCGATCCCACGGGGCGGGATCGAGTCGGCGGGGACGATGCGAATCTGTTCGATCTCGATGCGGACGGTGGGCTGGCTCTCTTCCCCGCTGGCGCTGCGCGTGACCGGCGTGTTCCCGATGCGCTCGAGGGTGGCGTCGCCCCGGATGAGTTCGCCGAACGCGGTGTACTTGCCATCGAGAAACGCGGCGTCGTCCAGGCAGATGAAGAACTGACTGCCGGCGGAGTCGGGGTGGCTGGAGCGGGCCATCGAGAGGACGCCGCGGACGTGTTTGCGGGTGTTGAACTCGGCCTTGATGGTGTGGCCGGGGCCGCCGGTGCCATAGCGGTCGGCGGCGCCGGGGTCCTTGGTGAGAGGATCCCCGCCCTGGATCATGAAGCCTTTGACGATCCGGTGGAAGCAGGTGCCGTCGTAGAAGCCTTCGCGGGCGAGTTTGATGAAATTCCGGACGGTGTCGGGAGCGACCTCCGGCCAGAAAGCAACGACCAAGTCGCCGACACTGGTCTGGAGGATGGCGACTTCGGCGGGCGCGGCATCGGGTGTCATGGTGTGGGATGCCAACTACTTGATGCTGTTGGCGGGAACGATCTTGATGCTCTCGACACCCACGCGCTCGGTGGGGACGGAGTTTTCGTTGCCGAAGCGATTGGGCTGGGTCGGGGTTTCCCCGATTTTGAGGAGGACATCCTCCCCGGAACGGAGCTTGCCGAACGCGGTGTACTTGCCATCGAGAAAGGCGGCATCATCCAGGCAGATGAAGAACTGGCTGCCAGCGGAATCCGGGGAGGCGGACCGGGCCATCGAGAGGACGCCGCGGACGTGCTTGCGGGCGTTGAACTCGGCTTTGATGGTGTGGCCGGGGCCGCCGGTACCGTAGCGGTCGGCGGCGCCGGGGTCCTTGGTGAGAGGATCCCCGCCCTGGATCATGAAGCCCTTGACGATCCGGTGGAAGGCCGTGCCATCGTAGAAGCCTTTCCGGGCGAGTGTCTTGAAGTTCTCGACGGTCTTGGGGGCCACGTCGGGCCAGAACTCGACCACCATGTCGCCCTTGGATGTCTTGATGACAGCGACCTCGGCGGCAGCGCCGGGTTTGGCGTCGGCCTTGGGATCCGCAGCCTGGGTCTGGAGGCCCAGGACGCCGGCGGTCAGGACGGAGACGGTCACGAGCCAGTATCGATTCATGAGGCCGGAGGATGCACACCGGGACTGGCGATGTCACGCGGGAAAGCGGTGCCCAAAATCCTGGACGAACGCGGTTCCCTCAGCTCAGGGCATGCGCATCGACCGAAAGGCCAAAAGAGCCATGTCGTGGTTGCGACGCCGAGTCCGCGCCGCACTAGAGTCCTCGACTTGTGGAATATGGGGTCAACAGGTCAAGTCTGGTCCCTGCCGTTCCAGGCCATCCCTCCTTCCGTCGAGGACTCTCCATTAGCCAGGCGCGGAAGAGAGAGTGGGCAGGCACAGCAGGATCTTCGTGATCCTGAGGACTCGACTGGGTCTGAGGCGCGCCTCGCTAGGGCACTGCGGCTCAGCGGGGGTGGTCCACGCCGCTGCTGACGGTGACCTCCTGGGGGGTGACGGCCTGGACGTCGACACCCGTTGGAGCAACGACGCGAACGCGCTGGGGAAGCGCCGTGGGATCGGCGTCGCGGGTGAGATCGACAAACGCCTGAACCTCGCGTCGGTGCAATCGCCCGAGGAGATCCGGAGGGCCGCTCAGATCGAGATCGACGGCGGCGGGTTCGGTCCGATAGGCGGCAGCCGAACCCGGGGCGGTCAGCAGCGTTACGGGGACCTGGGAGAGCGTGAGGGCGGTCGTGGGTTTGAGCCGGTTCTGGGCTCCCGAGTGCAGCGTCGTCCAGACGGCGGTGGCGAGGGCCAGGGCCAGCAGCTTCCAGCCGAAGTTGTGGGTGACGATGCGGGGAAGCGTCATGTCAATTGGGCTTGCCGTGGAGCGACTCGACGGCGTCGGACGAGGCATCGCGGCGCAGGAAGGAGCGGAACCAATCGAGCACGCTGCGCGAGGGGGGAGGACGGACGATCACCGACGTCAGGAAGGACCGCAGTTCTTCGAGCGTGACGTTGCGGATCAACTGGCCCTTGTAGGCATAGGAGATGGCGCCGGTTTCCTCGGACACGACGACGACCACCGCATCGGTCTCCTCGGTCAGGCCGATGGCGGCCCGGTGTCGGGTGCCGAGCGAGGTGCCGAGGTCCTGGCGGGTGGTGAGGGGGAAGATGCAGGCGGCGTTGGCGATGCGGTTGCCGCGGAGGATGACGCCGCCGTCGTGGATGGCGTTGTTGGGAAAGAAGATGGTCTCGAGCATCTCCGGCGTGGCCTCGCAGTCGACGACAATCCCGGACTCGACGACCTCCTGGAGCTGGATGGACTGCTCGATGGCGACGAGCAGGCCGATGCGGACATCGGCGAGACGCTCGGCGGTCTTGATGAGGACCTCGATATTCTCCCGTTTCTCGCGGGCGCTGACAAAGAACGGCAGGCTGCCGAGTTCCGCGAGCATGCGCCGGACCTCGGGCTGAAAGATCACGATGACGGCGACGGCGAAGAAGGCGAAGAAATTGCGCAGCAGCTGGCGCATGACGGCGAGGTCGAGCGCCAGGGTGAGGAAGGTCAGGACGAGCAGGACCAGCAACAGCCCGGTAAGCACCGGGGCACCCCGGGTGCCGCGAAGGAAGCGCAGTCCGTAGTAGATCCCGACCCCGAGGATCGCGATCTCGACGAACGCACGCCAATTGTTCGCTAGCCATGCCATCACGGTTTCCGCTCCTGCAACGCTTCGACACTGCGAACCGCCTGCCGCGTGGGGCCGACGTCATGGGTCCGGATCACCTGAACGCCGGCCAGGACGGCATAGGCCGCGCAGGCCAGCGACGCCGGCAAGCGATCCGCCACGCCGGCGCCCGAGAGCTTCCCAAGAAACGATTTGCGGGAAACCCCAAGCACCATGGGCCTTGAGAGTTTTTTATAGGAGCCGACCTGCGCGAGCAAATCCAAATTATGATCGAGGCTCTTGCCGAACCCGATGCCCACGTCGAGGGCCACCTGTTCGGCCGGCACCCCGTGCCGGTCGAGCCGGTCGAGCCGGTCGGCAAAGAAAGCCCCGACCTCGCGGACGACGTCGGCGTAGCGGGGGTTCTCCTGCATCGTCTGCGGCGTGCCCTGCATGTGGGTGCAGACATAGCCGGCCCCGAAGGTGGCCACGACTTCCCACAGAGCGGGATCCTCGCGATTGGCGGCGATGTCATTCACGAGGCCGGCCCCGGCCTCGAGGGCGGCCCGGGCAACCGCCGGCTTCCGGGTATCGATCGAGATCGGGACGGACAATCGCCCCGCCAGCCGGTCCAGCACCGGGAGCACACGCCGCAGCTCTTCGGCCTCGGGGACGGGTGCGGCCTGCGGCCGGGTGGACTCGCCGCCGATATCGATCAGATCGGCGCCCTCCCCGGCAAGGGCCAGGGCGTGGTCCACGGCGGCCTCGGGATCGAGATAGCGTCCGCCATCCGAGAAGGAATCGGGCGTGACGTTCACGATCCCCATGATAAGGGTCGGCCGTGGAAAGACGTAAGTGTGACCCCGGCATCGCCACCGAATCGGGACGGGAGTGGGGGAAGGCATATCAGGCGGGGTTCGTCGGGTCTGAGGCGCGCCTCGCCAGAGTCCTCGACTCGTGAAACATGGGGTCAACAGGTCAAGTTTGGTCCCTACCGTTCCAACCCCACCCCCCTGCCTTCGAGGACTCTACATTAGCGAGGCGCGGAAGAGGGGGTCCGGAAAGGCAGGAGAGCTTCATGGGATGGCGGACTTGGCTGGGTCTGAGGCGCGCCTCGCCAGGAAGTACTGGTCGGGCTTCTGCATCAACTCGATTTCGTAGCCTTCGGGAGCGTCGACAAACGCGAAGCCGCTGCCGTCATCGCGCCAGTGGGGGCCATCCGAGTAGGCGAGCTCGAACCGGGCCAGATGGCGGGCAAAGGCCTCGAGGCTTTCGACTTCGAAGGCCAGGTGCGTCAGATCCGGCTGCACCTGCACCGGGCCCGCGGCCGGATAGTGACAGAGCTCGATCAGCGGTTCGCTGCCGGGCGCCTTGAGGAAGACCAGCTCCGAGCCGCGCGGCGACCGGTGTCGACGCACCTCGATCAAGCCGAGGACCTCCTTGTAGAACCGGACGCTTCGCTCGAGGTCATTGAGGCGATACCGCGTGTGGAGGAGTCTGGTGACGGTGCACATAAGGGTCTGGTCAAGAGTCAATCAAGGTTTTGCTCGAGGGGCTTGGGCTCGCCCTGGGGCGCGCGCGGCTGCGCAACAAGCGGCCCGGGGCGTTCCACGCCGCGAGCACCCGCCAGAGTGGATCCAGCGGCAATCCGATCACGTTCGAGTAGGAGCCGGCCAGGCTGCGGACCAGCTGGGTGCCGTGCTCCTGGATGGCGTAGGCGCCGGCCTTGTCCAGCGGATTAACGGCGGCCAGGTAATCGTTGATCGCCGCGCGGTTGAGCTTCCGGAAGGAGACCGCGGTGACGGCGGCGAACTGACGGCAGCGGTAGGGCCGGAGCCGCATCAGACAGACGCCGGTGACCACGAGGTGGGTCCGCCCGGAGAGCGTCTCGAGCATCCGTCGGGCCTCCCGGAGCGAGCCGGGCTTCCCGAACAGCCGGGTGCCGAGGCTGACCAGCGTGTCGGCCCCGATCACCAGGTGTCCGGGGAACCGGGCGGCGACGGCGCGCGCTTTCCGGCGGGCATTGACGAGGCTCAGTTCACGGGCGGTGAGGTGCTCGGAGTGGACCTCGGGCACACGGACGGCGCGGACGACGGTGAATCGGACGCCCAACTCGCGAAGGAGGCTCCGCCGCCGCGGCGACGCCGAGGCGAGCAGGATCGGTGGCAACCTCGGTTTCACGTCAGGGCCACGGGTTTGGGAGTCGGCGATCCTCTCAGAGGCTCCAGCCCTGCCGGTACTCCCGGCGGATGAAGCGGTTGGCCTCTTCGAGATTGGTGACTTTGAGCCCGGGACCATCCCAGAGGAGGCGATAGCGCGTCAGGGCGTTCCTGAGGCCGACTCGGAGGGCCACGTTGCCCAGGAGGACGGCCTCGGCCAGGGGGCCGGCCCAGTCGAAATTCGAGCCGGCCGGCTTGCCGCCTTTGCAGGACTCGATCCATTCGAGGTAGTGGTCCTTGACACGCGGGATCGAGCGCGGGATTTCGCCGATCTCCTTCCGGCGCGCCTCCGGATAGACCCGGTCGTTGAGGATGAATCCCTGGTCACCGATCAGGAGCCGGCCGTTGTCTCCCATGACCTGTTCGTCCTCGAGTCCTTCGGGCCGGGGCGGGCGGAGGCCGCCGTCGTACCAGACCACCTTGACGGGCGGCATGGCGACGGCGCCTGCGGACGGGCCGTCCTGGCCGCGGACGTGGGCATTGATGGCCTGGACGGCGGCGGGTCGGGCCGGGAACGTGTAGGTGACCATTGATCCGAGAGGGTAGGTTTCCTCGTTCACCCGGGTCGAGGAAGCCTGGACGCTGCCGGGGGGCGTATCGCCGAGCTTCAGGGCGCGGAAGACCGGGTCCATGGCATGGCAACCGATATCGCCGAGGGCACCGGTGCCGAAGTCCCACCAACCGCGCCAGCGGAACGGGCAATAGATGGGATTGTAAGGCCGCTCGGGGGCGGGCCCCAGCCAGAGGTCCCAGGCGAGGGTGTCGGGGACGGGGGGTGTCTCCTTGGGACGCGGCACCCCCTGGGGCCAGTACTCGTTGAAGAGCCCCTGCGAGGGCCGGTCGGTCCAGATATGCGCCTCACGGACCGGGCCGACGGCGCCGGCCCAGACGAGCTCGCACAGCCGGCGGGTGCCTTCGGACGCCTGGCCCTGGTTTCCCATCTGGGTGGCGACCTTGGCGGCGCGGGCGGCCTCGGCGAGTTGCCGCGCCTCCCAGACCGAATGCGTGAGCGGTTTCTCGCAGTAGACATGCTTGCCACGCTGGATCGCCGCGATCGCGGCGAAGGCGTGGTGGTGATCCGGGGTGGCCACGACGACCGCGTCGATGTCTTTCACCTCGTCGAGCATCTGGCGGTAGTCCTTGAACTTCCTGGCGTCCGGGAAGCGGCGGAACGTGCCGGCGGCGTGCCCCCAATCCACGTCGCACAGCGCCACCATGTTCTCCTGGCTGACGTTCATGATGCTGCGGAGGTCCGACGCCCCCTGCCCGCCCACGCCGACGCCGGCGAGGTTCAGTTTCCCGCTGGGGGCCGTTTGTCCGCGCAAACCGAGCACGGCGCTCGGGACGACGAAGAACGCGGCTGTCGAAGCGCCGGAGTGGCGGAGGAATTGACGTCGGGTGAATCGGGATTGTCGGGAGTCTGTCTTCATGGGGTTCTGTTGGGATTCAGTCACAAGGGAGTCACGCGGGATGCTGTCGGACGATGTTGCGAGGCGGACCCGGTGCGCCGTTGGGCGGCCTTCTTTCCGTCCGGCGCGGGCGTGAAGAGGTCGTCGGGTTTGAGCTCGAGCTCGCGGGCCAGAGCGAGGCTGTACTCGAGCTTGCCCATGTTCGGGTATCGCCCGTTCGAGCCGAAGGCGATCTTGATTCCGGCCTCCCGGGCCAGGCGGAGGAAGGGGAGGCGGGGGACCTTGAAGCTGGAGCTGATTTCGAAGGCGACGCCATGCGTGGCGGCGGCTTCGACGATGCGCCGCATGCGGGCCGGGGTCCACAGGGCGTCATAGCGGGGCATGAACGGGTCGGGCAGCCAGGTCAGGTTTGCGAACAGATCGATCGGCTGCCGGCGGATGATCTCGACATGCCAGTCGACGTAGCGGTCCATGAACGCTTCGGCGTCCGTGAAATCGACGTGCTCGGCGGCCCGGGGTTCCCAGAGCTTGACGCGGCGCCCGTCCCTGCCAGGGAATGTCATGGCGTCGGTGAGAACGTAATCGAGCCGCGCCAGGGCCTCGCGGGAGAAGCAGGTCATCCAGTCCTTCCATTCCGCCTGGACGCCTTTCCAGGCGGGCTTGCCCTCGAACCGGGCCACGTAATCCAGCAGTTCCCGGTCATTGCTGAGTACGACCGGGTACTGGTTTTCCTTGGTGCCAGCATGCTCGACGATGCCGAAGCGGACGCCGAGCCTGGCGGAGAGCTCGAGGACGGCGTCGAGCGTGCTGTTGTCGAGGTGCACGTGGTAGTCGGCCAGCGGGAGGGCTGTGGGCTCGGCCGCGGCGCGGCCGGACGTCTGGCCGAGGCCGATGCCGACGGCGGCTGCGGCGGATTGGCGGAGAAAGTGCCGGCGTGAAGAGCGGCGTTTGATGGCGGTCATGGCGATGGCCGGCGAACCGTCCGAGAGCGGCTGTGAATGCCCGCGGGCGCTGCGTCCGTATCCAGGGGATAGACTGCGGCATCGGCCGCCAGCTTCAAGCAAAAGAACTTCATCGGGCACACCCGCAGGTCCCGCAGCGTCATCCAGTGTCCCAACGCCGCCAGCCCACGCATCGGCCGCGCCCCTGTCCGCCGCCGCTCCCCAAACCGCTCCCGGGATTCCTCAAACGCCCCGTTCCCATCGTTCCGTGATCCCAACACCACCCCGTCGCTGAAGTACCGCACCCGCAGCCGCAGCACCTGCCCCAGGCCCCAGGCTCAACTTGAGCGGACAGAACTTGACTTGCTGACCATACGTTCCAGAATTCGCGGACTCCAGAGTCTTCGACTCCTCTCAGCCATGAGCAAACGACGACACGACCTTTCGGAGCCGCATGGCGGCGGCGGGCATCATCGATCCGGCGGATGGGGCATGGTGGTGTTGGGGCTGGTGCTGGGGCTGGTGCTGATCGCGGGGCTGGCGGTACTGGTGCCGCGCACCGGGTCGCTGCCGCAGGCACCCAAGAACCTGGATGCGGCCCGGGCGGCGGCGACGGCGGCGGACCTTGCGAAGCTGGTCGGCAAGTGGCAGCGGCCGGATGGCGGGTATGTTCTCGAAGTGCGGCAAGCGGCTGCGGAAGGCAAGCTGGACGCCGCCTATTTCAACCCGGGCCCGATCCACGTGTCGAAGGCGGAGGCGCACCGGGACGGGGAAGACCTGCGGGTCCGGGTGGAGCTACACGACACCGGGTATCCGGGGTGTGTGTATCAACTGCGGTACGTCGCGGGCGAGGACTGCCTGAGAGGGACGTACTATCAGGCGGCGCTGGGGGAGACGTACGACGTCGATTTCGTGCGGCTCAAGGAGTGACGGCGCGGCGGCCGGCGGTCTTGGCGAGGGCGGCTCGCGTGGCGGCCTGGAGATCATCGAGCTCGGGTTGCAGCTCGCGCTTCTGCGCCGACGACATCCGGTCGATGAAGAGAATCCCCCGCAGATGATCGTGCTCGTGCTGGATGGCCCGGGCGAGCAGACCGCCGCAGCGGAAGCTGAGCGGTTCCCCGTGTTCATCGAGGGCGGAGACCTCGACCGATTCGGGCCGGGTGATGTCCCCGAAGATGCCGGGAAAGCTGAGGCAGCCTTCGGGACCGGAAGCCGGGGGGCCGAACGGGGTCAGCTCCGGGTTGATGAGGACCAGCGGCATGAACGCCTGGACGTCGGCGGGCTTGCCCTCGCGTTCGAGGGTCGAGGGGCGATCGGTCACCTCGGTGACATCGAGGACGGTGAGTTGGAGGGCCAGGGCGACCTGTTGGGCGGCGAGGCCCACGCCGTGGGCGTCGCGCATGGTCTCGATCATGTCCCGGGCGAGCTGCCGGATCTCGGGGGTGACCCGCTCGATCCGCCGGCCCGGCTGGCGCAGGACGGGATGGCCGTAGTTGACGATATCGAGGATCATCCGTTGATTAGTAGGGCACGGCGCTCTTCTTGAGCAGGCGAATCAAATCGTTCACGCCCGGGCTTTTCGCACTTCGGACATAATATCCGCTGCAGGTCACTCCGGTCAACAGGCTGTTGAGGTTGTCGAATCCCAGGAGCTTCCCGAGGCAGAAGCCGGAGTTGAAATGGTCTCCGGCGCCGGTGGTGATGAGGGGCCGGTCGGTCACGGGGCCGCTGGCGATGGCGACCTCGCCGTCGGAAACGGCCAGCGCGTAGGAGACCGGGTGGATGACCAGGGTGTCGACGGGCACGTGGCGATGGAGGTCGCGGCCCAACGCGACGAGCGCGTCCGGGGTGGGTGTGGGGCGTTCGAGGCCCAGGGCCTTGGCGACCTCGTGGGCCTCCTTCTCGTTGAGGCCCAGGATGACTTTGAAGTGACGGTTGAAGCGGGTGATCAGGGCGAGGGCGCGGCGGACGTCCTTGGCAAGGCGCTTTTCCGGATCCGCCAGGTCGAAGAAGAGCGTGCGGCGCGGGCCGTCGAGTTTGGGGCAGAGCTCGCGGAGAAGGGCTTCCCAGACGTTGCTCATGAAGGGGAGCATGGTCCAGTTCACGAAGCCCACGAGATCGGCGCTGCCGAAATGCCGGGCGAAATCGCGTCGGCTCCAGCGTTTCTGGACGTTCTCCCAGGTGACCTCCTTGAGGGACTCATGTTTGCCGACCATGACCTTGCCGTCATTGAATTCGAGGGCGTCGGTATAGCCGGGAGGGGCGATGGAATGGACCTCGGCGCGGCGGGCGAACTCGGTGAAGACCGGGTGCAGGTCGGGCCAGCCCAGGTTGCCGACGTAGGTGACCTTCAGTCCCATCGAGGCGAGGGCATTGGCCATGATCGGGCCGTTGCCGCCCAGCTTCTGGAGATGCCGGACGAGCTCGATGTTGGTGCTCTGGCCGGCCGCGCCGGCGAGGCGTTCCGCCAGCCGCGCGATGGTGGGCATCCGGGTGAAGCGGGTGGCTGATTCCCGCTTGTCCACCACGTGGAGAATCTCATCCACGAAACCGTCAAGGCCCACGAAGGCGGCGAGGCGTGGGACGCGGCGGGCGGCGGCGGCGAGCTGTCGGGCACATTGGCTGCGCTGGGGCTGGGTCGTCGTCATGGTGCGTTGTTTGCTGGCAGATGCCCGCGGCTTGGGATCGGCGGGCTCAATCGGGGCTCACGCCCAGAAGCTGGAGGATCCGTTCGAAATCCCGGTCGTCGAAGAAGCGGATTTCGAGGGCGCCTTTGCCCTGGTGATAGCGGAGGCGAACCTTGGTCCCGAGGCGCTCGCGGAGCCGGGTCTCGAGGGCGGCGAGGTGGACATCGCTGGCACCGGCCCGGGTCCGGGCGGTGCGGGGGGTGGCGGCGGCGTCGGACTGCTGGAGGCGGGCGACCAGTTCTTCGGTCTGTCGGACATTCAGGCCGTCCCGGAGGACGCGGTCGCCGGCCAGGCGTTGCTCCTCGGGAGTGGGCAGGGCGAGGAGGACCTTGGCGTGGCCTACGGAGAGGCGGCCCTGCCGGAGATGCCCGAGAACTTCCTCGGGAAGGCGCAGGAGCCGGAGGGTGTTGGCGACGGCGACGCGGCTTTTGCCGACGCGGGCGGCGACATCTTCCTGGCGGAGGTGGAACTGGTCGATCAACTGCTGGTAGCCCTGGGCTTCCTCGACGGGGTTGAGGTTCTCCCGCTGGAGATTCTCGATCAGCGCGAGTTCGAGCGCGGCGGTGTCGTCGGCTTCGCGGACGAGGACGGGGACCTCGGTGAGGCCGGCGAGCTGGGCGGCGCGCCAGCGGCGTTCGCCGGCAATCAGCTCGAACGCATCGCCGCGACGCCGGACGATGAGGGGCTGGACGATGCCCTGTTCCCGGATCGAGTCAGCCAGCTCCTGGAGGGCGTCCCCGGGAAAGTCCTTGCGGGGTTGCAGGGGGCAGGGACGGAGCCGGCTGAGCGCCACGCGCTCGACGCGTTCCGTGCCGGCGGCGGTCGGTTCGGCGGCGAGGCTGGCGGACTTCGGAGCGGCGGAGGCAGGGGGGGGAGTGGGAGACGAAGGCGTCCCCAACAGCGCCCCCAGGCCGCGACCTAGAGCCGGCTTGGCCATGGGCGCCCAGTCTCCCCCAACGGCTGGCGGGTTGTCAACGCGAAGCCGAGATCTCGAGCATCCGCTCGATGGGGGCGCGGGCGCGCCGGATGAGATCGGGGCTGAGCACCACCTCCGGGGCGAGATGCGTCATGCAATCGAGGAGTTTCTCCGGGGTGTTGAGCTTCATGTAGCGGCATTCGTTGCACCCGCAGGTGTCGGTGGGGACGGGGATGAAGGTCTTGTCGGGGCACTCCTTCCGGAGGCGATGGAGCATGCCAGCCTCGGTGACGATGAGGAATTGGCGGGCGGGACTCTGCCGGCAGTAAGCGACCATTTTCTCGGTCGAGCAGACCTCGTCAGCCAGGAGGCGGACGGGGCGGAGGCACTCGGGATGGGCCACCAACGGGGCGTCGGGGTGTTCGCGGCGGATGCGGGAGACGGCGGTGTGGGTCCATTCCACGTGCACATGGCAATGGCCCTGCCAGAGGGTCATGGGCCGGCCGGTCTGCTCCATGACCCAGGCCCCGAGGTTCTCGTCCGGCACGAACAGGAGATCGCGGTCGGCGGGGGCGGCTTTGACGATTTTGACGGCATTGCCGCTGGTGCAGATGACGTCGCTGAGGGCTTTGACCTCGGCGCTGCAGTTGATGTAGGCGATGGTGTAGAAATTGGGGTTGGTGGATTGCAGGGCGCGGAGCCGGTCGGCCGGGCAGCTCTCTTCGAGCGAGCAGCCGGCATCCCGGTCGGGTTCGAGCACGCGTCGGGACGGATTGAGGATCTTGGCCGTCTCGGCCATGAAATGGACGCCGGCGAACACGATCACGTCGGCGGAAGTCCGGGCTGCCTGCTGGGAGAGGCCAAGCGAATCGCCGACGTAATCGGCGACGTCCTGGATTTCGGGGACCTGATAATTATGGGCGAGGATGACGGCGTTGAGCCGCCGTTTCAGCTCGAGGATCCCGCGGGTGACGGCGTCGGGGCGTCGGGGAGACGGGTTGGCGGTGGCATTCGAGTCTCGAGCTGCGTTGCTCATGGGCCAAGAATAGGCGGGCGGCGGCCCGGGCGCAACAGCGCGGGGTACGGCATCACGCGCGCGGGTGGGCCTTTTCGTAGGCCTGTCGGAGGCGCTCCGTGGTCACGTGGGTGTAGACCTGGGTGGTGACGAGGTGGGTATGCCCGAGGAGTTCCTGGACACTGCGCAGGTCGGCGCCGGCATCGAGCATGTGGGTGGCGAAGCTGTGGCGGAGCTTGTGCGGCGTCAGGCGCGGATCCAGGCCGGCCAGGGCCAGGTACATCTTGAGCCGGAGCTGGATCATCCTCGGGTAGAGCGGCTCCGGCCGGTTGGGATGGGCGAGGAACACCGGAAGTTCCCGGGAGGGGGGCGAGGGCAGGCTCCGCCAGTAGTGGCGGAGGGCCTCGAGCGCCGGCGCGCCGATCGGGACCAGACGTTCTTTGCGGCCCTTGCCGCGGACACGGACGCATTGTTGGCTCCAGTCGATGTCGGCGACGCGCAGTCCGCAGACTTCGCTGATGCGGAGTCCGCAGGAGTACAACACCTCGAGGAGGGCGCGATCGCGCCGGAAGAGGCAGGGGTCCGCGGAGGCGGGATCCGCCTGGTGGCGGCGGACCAACTCCCGATCCGGGGCTTCGAGGAGGGCCAGCATCTGATCGGTCGTGAGAAACAGGGGGAGGCGCCGGGCAGGGCGCGGGAGTGCGAGGTTGCGGATGGGCGATGCGGCCACGGCCCCCCGGCGGATGAGGAACCGGAAGAAGGTCCGGAGGGCGCTGAATCGGAGCTGGACGGCTGCGCGGCTCAGCGGGCGGCGCCCCAGCGACCGGAGGTAGGCCCGGAAGTCGTCTCGTTCGAGGCGGTCCCAGCGAGCGGCCTGATGTTGCGTGGCGCGGTACCAGGAGTCGAATTCGAGCAGGGCATGGCGGTAATTGCGGCGCGTGTAGGCCGAAGCGCCACGATCCGATTCGAGGTGGGCGATGAACGACCCGATCCAGGGATCGGGGGGTTCGGAAGACCCGGGTGCGGTCGGTGGCTGGGGATCGGGGATCATGGGCGCAGGCCGGGCCGCGCCGTGGCGTGGCGGCTCATGCGGGCGCGGCGTCCGCCCGGGGCGGGAATTCGAACCCGACCCGGCCATTCTCGTCGACGACAAGAAACGCCGAGAACGGGCGTCCGGTCCGGCCGGAGATGAACTCTTGGAGAAGGGGGGTGCGTCCCTCGGCCAGGAGTTGCTGCATCTCGGCTCGTTGAACGGGTCGATGGAGGATGACCTTGCCGCTCTTGAACCGGCACGGCTTCGAGGCGGCCTGGGATTTCTCGCAGAGGTAGTGGGACTCGCTTTCGTAGACGGAGGCACCGCAACGCGGACACTTGCCGACGGGGGTCTGTCCGGTGAAATCGACCGGGGCGGCGGCGGTCTTGCGGGCGGCGGTCTTCCCATCCGGAGCACCCTTCTTCGCCCGGGGTTGGCGCGGGGGGAATTCGAAGCGGACCTCGCCGTCTTTCAGGATCAGGTGCGCCTCGAACTTGCGGCCGGTCTTCTTCGAGACGAACTGCTTGAGCAAGTCGGTCTTGCCCTCGCCGAGCAGCCTGGCGAATTGGGCGCGGTCGATCGGCTGCTGGAGGATGACGGCGCCGGCGCGGAAGGCGCAGGCCTTGGCGGGACCGACGGCGTGTTCGCACACGTAATGCATGGCGTGGGCGAAGACGCGCCCGCCGCAGCGGGGGCATTTCCCCAGCGGCTCCTGGGTCGAGAAATCGACGGGAGCAACGGCCTCGGCCTCGGCCGAATCGGATCGGTCGTTGCCGAAGTCGAACTCCATGCGGCCGTCGTCGGTAAGCCGGATCACGGCGGCGAACAGCTTGCCAAGCTTGCTGCGGAATCCCTGCAGGGGCCCCACCCGGCGCTCGCGGAGGAGGAGCTCGATTTCGCCCGGTTCGAACTGGCGTCCGGAGACGGATTTCCAGAGGGCGAACTCGCACTTCTGGCACTGGAACTTCTTGTAGTTCTCGTGGATCTCGCCGCCGCACTTGGGGCAGGGCGTCTCGAGGACGCCGAAGTCGCCGGGGATGGTGTCGTGCTCGTAGGCCTTGGCTTTCGAGACGATGTCCCGGGCGAGCGAGCGGATTTCCTCCATGAAGACCTGGCGCTGCAATCCGCCGCGTTCCATGAGCTTGAGCTTGAATTCCCAGTGCCCGGTCAGCTCGGGCTTGGTGAGCGCCTCGACGCCGAGGCCATTGAGGAGGACCATCAGCGAGAACGCCTTGGCGGTGGGCTGGAGTTCCTTGCCGTGGCGGACGAGGTAGGTCTCCTGGATGAGGCCTTCGATGATTTGGGCGCGGGTGGCGGGGGTGCCGAGCCCCTTCTCCGCCATCGCGGCGCGGAGGTCGTCGTCCTCGACGAGTTTCCCGGCGCCCTCCATGGCGCTCAGGAGGGTGGCCTCGGTGAATCGCGGCGGCGGTTTGGTCTGGCAATCGCGGATTTCGATGGCGAGGGTTTGGACCTCCTCGCCGGGACGAATCGCGGGGAGGCTTGGTGTTTCGTCGTCCTGCGCTTCCTTGCCGTACACCGCCATCCAGCCCGGCTCGACGAGGACCTTGCCCTCTGTCTTGAACGGTTCGCCCTCGACCCGCGTGATCCGGGTTGTGACCAGGAACTCCGCCGCGGGATGGAACACGGCGAGAAACCGCTTGGCGACCAGATCATAGATCTTCTGTTCCGCCTCGGTCAGGTGCCGGGGGGGTTCCGGGGTGGGGATGATGGCAAAGTGATCTGAGATTTTGGCGTTGTTGAAGATCCGCTTGTTGGGCCGCACCCAGCCTTGTTCGAGGATCCGGCGGGCGAACGGGGCGAGGGGGGAAGCCTCGAGGGCTTCGAGCGTGTGCCGGACGGTCTGCAGGTAGTCCTCGGGCAACGCGCGGGAGTCGGTGCGGGGGTAGGTCAGGACCTTATGCCGTTCGTAGAGGGCCTGGGCGATCTTCAGCGTGGCCAAGGCGGAGAAGCCGAACCGGCTGTTGGCCTCGCGCTGGAGGCTGGTGAGATCGAAGAGGAGCGGGGAGAGCTGGGTTGTAGACTTGCTTTCCTCGGTGACGGTGCCCGGGCGTCCCAGGCAGCGGCCACGGATCGCCTCGGCCCGGGGCCGCTCCCAGAGCCGCTCCGGTCGGAGATCGTCGCGATCGCCATTCGCGCTTCCTTTGTCCCGGGCGAACCGTTCGTCGAACCAGCGGCCGGTGTACTCGCCCGCCTCGGCCTGGAAAGTGGCATATACTTCCCAGTAGGGGCGGGGAACGAAGGCCCGGATGCGCTGTTCCCGGTCGACGACGATGGCGAGGGTGGGGGTCTGGACGCGGCCGACGGTGGTCTTGTTGAAGCCGCCTGTCTTGTTGTTGAAGGCGGTCATGGCCCGGGTGCCGTTGATGCCGATCAGCCAGTCGGCCTCGGCCCGACAGATCGAGGCGTCGGCCAGCGGCAGGAGTTCCGCATCCGTTCGGAGCTTTCCGAACCCGGTGCGGATGGCGTCAGGCGTCATGGACTGGAGCCAGAGGCGTCGGATCGGCTGGGGGGCCTTGCTGAAGGCGATGATATTGCGGAAGATGAGCTCTCCCTCGCGGCCGGCGTCACAGGCGTTGATCAAGGCGTCCACGTCCTTCCGGCGGAGCAACTTGACGAGCGTCTTCAGCCGGTTGGCGCTCTTTTCGATCGGCGCGAGGGTGAACTGCGGAGGAATGTGCGGCAGTTGAGCGAAGGTCCATCGGCCCCGGCTGACTTCGTATTCCTCAGGAACCGCCAATTCGAGCAGGTGCCCCACGGCCGATGACAGGACGAACCGATCGCTCTCGAAGTAGTCGTCGTGCCGCTTGAACCCGCCCAAGGCGCGTGCGATGTCCGCCGCCACCGACGGTTTCTCCGCTATGATCAACGCTTTACCCATGATCGACCGCCTGCCGTCGCGCCGGGGTGGTTCCCGGACTGTCCGGGGGCGCTTCTCCCCTGAGCGCTGGGCAAAGTCGCCAAATCGGTGTCAGAAGTCAAAGGCGGAATCCGACTGGTGCTCGCCTTGGCTGCGGAGTAGGATGGGGTCATGCGATGGCGTTGGTGGATCGGGATGGGGGTTGGCCTGGCTCTGGGGATGAGCACAGTGACAGCGGCGTCGAGCCGTGTGATCAAGGTGCTCCCGCACTGGATCGATGCTCAGGGGCGCGTCGCGCTGTCGCCGAGCCTTTTCGAGCGGGATGCCTATCAAGCCAAGCTCCGCCAGGAGCCTGCGCTGCAGCGCGGCATGCGGTTCGATGTGCAGTGGAAGGCCGGGGACGCCCGCGGGGCCGATCTCACGCTCCGGCTCGAGTTGGTCACCCCCGGCACTTCGAGAACCCAACCCCTCGTCCTCGAACAGCCAGTCCGCGCCAAGAGCGGGCGAAGCCGGTGGACCCAGGTGCTGCTGCAAGGCCAGGCTTACCGGGAGGCGGGGGAGATCATCGCCTGGCGGGCCAGTCTCTGGAAAGGGACCAGGCTGCTAGCCGAACAACGGTCGTTCCTGTGGTGAACACGGGCTCGTGAGGAACATCGCATGAGGGGAGACGCTGTTGGGTCGGCCAGGCGATGGGCTGGGGCGTGGCTTGGGGGCCTTCTGCTGTCCGGGCAGGCTGCGGGTTTCCTGGGCGAAGCGCCGGACGCGTTCGCTGCGGCCGCGGTTGCCGCGCCGCCCCGGGTCGCCCTGGCCTCGGCCGATCCCGGTTTTGTGGTGCAACCGGCCTCCCGCGAGGCTTCCCGCAATTTCTTCAACGCAGTCTACGGTGCCGGGTCGGACGCGGAGAGCGGTTGGAATGGGAGTGTGGCGGGGTGTCAGCCGGGCACGACGTCGCCGGAGTTTCGCGAGGCGGTGCGACGGCGCGTCAACTTCTACCGCGCCATGGCCGGGGTGCCGGCGGCCATTGCGTTCGATGCGGACTACGAGCTCAGGACCCAGCGCGCGGCGTTGATGATGAGCGCGAACGGGACCCTCGAGCATTATCCGCCCTCGAACTGGAGCTGCTACGACGACGGCGGGGCCGAGGCCGCCCGCAATTCGAACCTGGCGCTGGGCAGCTACGGGGTTTCGGCCATTGACGGTTACGTCGAGGACTACGGCGATGACAACGCTGCCGTGGGGCATCGCCGATGGCTCTTCTATCCCCAGACACGCGCGATGGGCACGGGAGACGTGCCGGGTCGGGGCGGGTACATGCCGGCCAACGTGCTCTGGATCTTCGACGGCCGGTACGGGACGGCGCGGCCGGCGACCCGGGAGCCGTTTGTCGCCTGGCCGCCGCCCGGGTTTGTGCCGTATCCCATCGTCTATCCCCGCTGGTCGTTCACGTACCCGGCGGCGGATTTCAGCGCGGCTTCGGTGTCGATGTGGAGCAACGCGGTGGCCGTGGCGGTCTCGATCGAGTCGCAGACGCAGCATTTTGGGGAGAACACGCTGGTCTGGCATCTGGACGGCATGAGCACCGAGGGTTTTGAGCCCTGGCCCAAGCCGGCCCAGGACACGGCATTCCACGTCGAGGTGCGAGGCGTGGTGGTGGACGGGATTTCAAGGGAGTTCTCCTACGACGTGACGGTGTTCGATCCCCAGGTGACAGCGTCAGATACGGTCTGGCCGGTCGTCAGCGGTCCGCCCCAGGCAGCCGTGCTCCAGCATAACACGTACAGCGTGGCCCCGGTGCCCACGGCCACGGGATACCAGTGGCGACAGAGCCGCGCCACCACCTGGAGCCGGACCGAAGGGGCGGAGACCGGACTCTCAGCCTGGCAGAGCCGGACCTCGCCAGGATACGACGTGCTGGTGGACCATCCGAGAGTGTCCGGCAGCCGGGCTTTTCATCTGGCGCATGTCGAGCCGGTGGAGCAGTCGCTGACGCTGACGCTGCCCCTGCTTCCCGGCCCGCAGAGCCAGCTCGAATTCCAGAGCCGGCTGGGATATGCCACCTCGGGCCAGATCGCTCAGGTCGAGGTTGCTCCCGATGGTCTTGGCGCCTGGACGGTAGTCTGGGCCCAGGCAGGAACGGAAGACCCCGAGAACACGTTTTACCGCCGGACCGTCTCGTTGAGCCCCTTTGCCGGACGGTCGATCCGGGTGCGGTTCTCGTACCACTACGCCTGGGGGGCCTATTACCCACAGGCCGACGCCGGTGTGGGTTGGCACCTGGATGACATCCGGTTCACCGGGGTCGAGGAACTCGTCGAGTCCCAGACGGGAACGATGACGGGGACGGCCTTCATCCTCAGCCCGCCCCAGGCTGGCACGTACGCCCTCGAAGCCCGCGCCCTGGTCCAAGGCGGCTTCCCGGTTGAATGGGGGCCGGCGACCCGCGTGACAGCCCTGATCCTGCCGGTGCCGAAGGTCCGCTGGGTTGCGAAACCCAGCCTCCGGGATGGCGCCATCGGGCTCGAATTCGAGGTCGAGAACCACCGGGCGGGTCTGGTCCTGCAGCTCTGGCAGGCGCCGGCAATCAGCGGAACCTGGGAACAGGACGCCGCTGCAACGCTCGAAACCGTCCAGGCCGGATTGCGATTCCGGTTCGTGACCGGGCGAGGCAATCCCGACCGCGGTTTCTACAAGGTGCGCATCGACTGAACCGGGTCAGGGCATGCCGGTGATCCGGACGCGTCGGAAGTGGATTTCGCCGCCTTCGGATTGGAGGCCGATGGGGCCGCGCACGGCGGGGATGCCGGTGACTTGGTTGACTTGCTGGTCGTTGACCCAGACGGTGTAGGTGTTCTCCCGGGCTTCAATGACGACGCGGTTCCATTCCCCGGCCGGTTTCTCGGCGTTCGCAGTCTTCCTGACACCATCGATGTCGCCGGCGACCGGATGCTTGTCGACATGGAAGTAGCGCGGCTGTCCCGCGGTGAGCTTGAAACCTTGAAGGGTGAGGATATCGCCGACGTTCCCGTGCTGAAGCTGGGTCTCGGCACACGGCGGGAGGGGCTGGAAGGTGCCATGAATCCGGGAGAAGATGCCGCTGTTCCCAGGGGCCGCCCCGGGAGCCCAGCGGTACTCGACCTCGAGCCGGAAGTTCGTGAATTCCCGCGTCGAGTAGAGGAACCCCAGCGGTTCACCCCGGCAGATCAGCACACCGTCCCGCACGGTCCAGACCGCGTCACGGGGGACGGCGGTGTCCTTCAGGACGTGCTTCCAACCCTCGAGGTTCCGGCCGTTGAACAGGTCGGTGCCGGCATTCGACGCCGGTGCCGTGCCGGCGGACTGACAGGCGGTGAGGGTCAGCAGCAGGGCCGTGGCTGCGAGCGGGAGGACGGATGCGGGATTCATCGGGTGCATGCGGGTGGCGGGGAGGTTGGGTCTGCGGTTCACGAGAATGCCAGAACAATCACCATGGCGGCGACGCTACCGAGAACCGGCGGGTCAAGGCGAGCGCAAATGCGTCGGAAAAAACTTCGCATGCAGCGGCTTTCGTGCTTAGGCTCGGCGGCACGGGCTGCCGGGCCGGGCGCAGGGCGACGGCGGAATTCGGCTGCCCGTGGTGCGATGAAGGCGAGTGCATCCTACTTGAAAGGCCTGGACTACTCCGTGGTGCAGCAGTGCATGCACTGCGGGCTCTGCCTGCCGACGTGTCCAACCTATGACGCCACCAAGCTCGAACGGCATAGCCCCCGCGGCCGGATCTCCCTCATGCGGGCGATTGCGGACGGACGGCTCGAGACGGGGCCCGTGTTTGGCGAGGAGATGTACTATTGCCTCGGCTGTCTCGCCTGCACAAGCGCGTGCCCGGCGGGAGTGAACTACGCGGAACTCTTCGAGCATGCGCGGGCCGAGGTCGAGCGGTTGGATCTGCTGAACCACCTGCGGCGCAGGTTGATCCGCGGGTTCACTGTGACCTGGCTGTTCATGGACCTGCGCCGGCTGCGCGCCATGGGCCGGCTCATGCGGTTCTACCAGTGGATCGGGCTGCAGACCCTGCTCCGCCGCAGCGGTGTCCTGCGCCTGCTGCCCAAGCGCCTGCAGGAACTCGAAGCCATGACCCCGAGCGTTCAAGGCAAGTACACGCACGAGTGGCTGCCCGAGATCCTGCCCGCCCGGGGCGAACGCCGGCACCGGGTCGTCCTGCTCAGCGGCTGCGCGCAGGATCTGATCTTCAGCGATGTCAACCGGGACACGGCGGAGGTCCTGTCGGCGAACGGATGCGAGGTTGTCACGCCGCGGGGGCAGCAGTGCTGCGGCTCGCTGCACGCCCACAATGGGGAACTTGAACTGGCGCGCCAGTTGGCGCGACGCAACATCGATCAAATCCCACCGGACCGGTTTGATGCGATCATTACGAACGCCGGCGGGTGCGGCTCGCACCTGAAGCACTACGGCCGGCTTCTGGCGGACGATCCGGGCTACCGGGAGCGGGCCCGGCTCTGGGACCAGAAGGTGAAGGACATCCACGAGTGGCTGGCCGCCATCGGCCTGCGCCCGCCCAAGACGAACGGCGCCCCACCCCTGGTGGTCACCTACCACGAATCCTGCCATCTCAGCCACGGACAAAGAGTCGTCGACCAGCCCCGGGCGCTGCTCCGGGCGATACCCAACCTGCGACTGGTCGAACTGCCGGAGAGTCTCTGGTGTTGTGGGAGCGCAGGGATCTACAACCTGACCCAGCCCGAGATGGCGAATCGCTTGCTCGAACGGAAGCTGAAACACATCCGGTCAACAGGGGCGACGGTGGTCGCCACGGCGAACACCGGATGCCATTTGCAGCTCATCAACGGGGCGCGGCAAGCGGGTCTTGGCGTCCGGGTGGTTCATCCGATGACCCTCCTGGCGGAGGCTTACCGCGCCGAGCACTGACTTCCGGCCGAGAGTCCTCGACTTGAGGCGCAGGCTCTTGCACTCACCATGCAGCGAGTGCATCGCCAAGATGTCAGCTCTCAATCAGGGAGGCGCCGGAGGGTGAGGAGGTCCCTCGCAGGTTCATCGCCGCCCTCGACGCGGGCGGCTACAGCATCGCGCCTTCACCGGCCAGGACTCTACCCGGCCGGGGCGGCCACCGACCGCGGAGCAGCCGGGCTGCGGCGTTGCTCACAGCAGCGCCGGAGGAGCGCCTCGAAATCCGGTGTGCGGGCGGGCTTGCTCACGTAATCGTCCATGCCGGCCGCGAGACAGCGTTCACGGTCTCCGGCCATGGCCTGGGCGGTCAGGGCGGCGACGTAGAGCGGCCGGAGCGAAGGGTCGTCCGCGCGCCGCGAGCCTTCGAGTTCGCGGAGGCGTCGTGCCACTTCGAGGCCGTCCATGCCGGGCATCTGGCAGTCCAGCAGCACGAGGTCGAACCAGGCGGTTTCGAGTGTTTGGAGGGCCTCCTTGCCCTGGGTGGCAACCGTCACGTGGCATCCCAGGCGCCCCAGTTGCCACGTCGCCACCCTGAGGTTCACAGCGTTGTCCTCGACCAGAAGCACCCGCAACCCTGAGGGCAGGGGGTGGGACACTTCAATCCCGGGATCGTCCGGTGCGGTGCGCGACGAAGAGAGCGCTTCGGAGGGCAGATCGAGGAGGATGGTGAACCAGAAGCAGGAGCCGACACCGACCTGGCTTTCGACGCCGATTTCGCCCCCCATCATCTCGACGAGTTCCCTCGAGATGGCCAGCCCCAGGCCGGTGCCTTCGTAGTGCTCGGCATCCGGATGCTCGACCCGGGTGAACGGCTGGAAGAGCCGATCGAGGGCGTCCTTGGGGATGCCGATGCCGGTGTCGCGGATGGTGAAGTAGAGTTCCACGCTGCCCGGGCTGCCGCCGATCCGTGCGACATGGACGGTCACGTTCCCCTGGTCGGTGTACTTGACGGCATTGCCGAGAAGATTGCAGAGCACCTGGCGCAGCCGCACGGCATCGCCGCAGACCTGGTCCGGCACCGTGCTGTCAACGGTCATCGTGACCTCGACGTTCCGATGGGCCGCCTGGGCGGCCGCGGGAGTGACGCACGCGTCAATCGCGCCCCGAAGGAGAAACGGGGCGCGGTCCAGCACGAGTTTGCCGGCCTCGATCCGGGAAAGGTCGAGGATATCGTTGAGCAGGGCGAGCAGTTGCACGGCGTTGTCCCGGGCCATCTCCGCGAAGCGCCGCGGATCGCCCGCGATCGACGTGTCCAACAGGAGATCGAGCAGGCCGAGAACACCGTTCATCGGAGTGCGGATCTCATGGCTCACGTTGGCAAGGAACTGATTCTTGACCCGGCTGGCTTCCAGGGCGGCGTCCCGGGCGGCCGAGAGATCCCGCTCATGCCGTTTCAGATCGGTGATGTCCTCCGTGATGCCGATGCAGGAGGCCACCGCACCGTCGGGATCACACACTTGGGCAACGCGGGTTCTCGCCCACCGCACCGTGCGCAGTCCGGCGTGGATGCGAAATTCCGAGAGGAACTCATGCCCGTGCCGGAGGGCGCTCTGCCATTGTTCGACAACGCGGTCGCGATCGTCCGGGTAGACCGTTTGCCACCAGACTCCCCGGGGCTCCGTGACCGCTGTGAACCCCGCCATCCACCGCCACCGGGCATTCGTGTAGGTGAGCCGGCCGGAGCGGTCCGTCTGGAACACGCCCACGGGGGCGTGCGCGCTCAGGAGGCGGAACCGCTCCTCGCTTTCCCGGCGGGCGGCGTCGGCGCGCCGTTGCTCGGTCACGTCGCGGAGAAACACCCGCGCGCAGACCACGCGACCCTCCTCGATGCACGGCATCGCCGTGCCTTCCACCGGCACTTCGCGGCCGTTCTTGGCGATGAACGCCAGCCGCAGGGAGACCAGCTCGGCGGTCGCGTTCATCCCCTGCAGCCATGCCTGGCAGACGGCCCGATCCCGCCAGTGGATCACCTCGAACACCGAGAGATCGGCGGTCTCCGACTGGCTGTAGCCCAGAGCTTCCCGCCAGGCCTGGTTGGCGAACAAGACCCGGCCGGTCGGCGCCACGATGAGGACAAGATCGCCCACCGCCTCGAACACCTCACGGAAATGGGAGCCGTTGTCGCCCATGCTTCTCGCGACAGAAGACCCCTCAGCGGATGTTGCCGCGTCCGTGCATGGAGATGGGATCGGCGGAGTCATCGGGGCCGCGCCTCGCTAGAAGGAGAAACCGTACGCCAGCGACACCAGGTGCACCTCGGTCTCGTAGCGTCCGAGGTAAGCCGCGTTTTGGTTGGAATCAATGGTGCGGTCCTCGTAGAAAACGCGGCCGTAGGCCGCTTCGAACCGGTGCCGTCCAGTCTGCCAGCGGAGGCCCACTGTCACCGCGTGCTGATTGGCGTCCGGGATGCTCGGGGAGTAGGTCTGCTCCGGCACCGGCGACTCGAAGTACTGGTAGCTGATCCGCAGGGTCCAGCCGTCGGCAAACTCCCATGACCCCCCCACGCCGACGGTGAACGTGTCGTCCCAATCCTCCCGAATCCGCGTGGTCAACCCGGGCAGCGCGGCGGGGACTTCAAGGTTCAGCTCCTCGAACCGGGAGAACTCGAGCCACTCGACATTGGCCTCGAGTCGGACCCGGTCGGAAACGCGGACCCCGTAGCCGGCGCTCAAGGTCGTGGGAAACTCGATGCGGCTCTTCAGGTCGGTATGGATCCGCCCCCCCGGGACCACGACGGCATTGCTGACTTTCAGGTCCCCCTCGTAATCGACGTCGACCGGCGAGCGAAAGCCCAAGGCGACCCGATGCCGTTCCGCGATGTCCCAGCTCAATCCCAGGTTCGCCCCCCAGCCAACACCATCGCCCCGGGCAACAATCCGTCCGTCCGGCAAGCCGGGCGTGGCCAGGACCACGGACCAGGGATAGTACTGTTTGAGAGTCAACTCGGACCACAGGATGTCGAGGCCGACGCCGAGCCGGACCTTGGGGTGGAGCTTGAACGCCAGGGTTGGATTGACATTGATCGTCTCGAGCTCGTTGTGGTACGGGGCAGTGTAACGGAATGGATCCGTGAGATCGGCGTCCCAAACCACAGATAGACCATACGGCGCCGTCACCCCCAAGCCCGCCGCGACCGCCCCCGACCCGACGGGTCCGGCGGCAAAAATGTGGGGCAGGAATTTCCAGGGATCAACCGTCTCCGCCCGCGCTCCGGCCGGGGAACGGTAGCTGACCGAATGATAGGCCAGCGTGGGCTCGAAGGATGCCGTCCACGATTCCAGGTCGGCAAGGTTCGCCGGGTTGTGGGCCACGGCCGAGGCATCGTCAATGAAGACCATCCGCCCCCCCGAGGTGCCGAGGCCTTGAGCCCCCACGGTGGGACTGCGAAGGCCCTCGCCTTGACACCACCCCACCCCGAGGGTCAGCACCAGCAGCCACCCCAGCGCTGCGCCATACTCGGCCCTCGGTTCTCCGGCGGAAGCCCGCCGCTCGGAGCCACCCAAGAAGCTTAGCATGTTGAACTTATGTCCGAAAGTCCTTGCAGGAGCAAGCCTTTTGTGATCGCTCCGCGCTTGACACACACCCACAGCCTGTTGTACCAAAACCCCCGTGAGCCAGGGAGGGCCCACGCGGAATTCCAGCAGCGCAAGTTCCATCGGCGGGTCTGGCAGAAGCAAGCGCGAGATGGTTTGAACCCCGCCGCAACACCCGGGAGGGTTGGATGCGTTCGCGGGACGCGAGGGATCCCCCGGGCCACAAAACCAAGGAGAGTTATGTTAGGCATCCGGTTCATCAAAGTCCCGCCAACGACCTATCTGCTCGAGTATCGGCGCGGCCGCGTGGTGCGGGAAGGCGCCGGGCTGGCGTTCTTCTATTGCGAGCCCACGACGTCCCTCGTCGCGGTGCCCGTGGCGAGCGTCGATGTGCCCTTCATCTTCGGCGGCACCACCGCCGATTTCCAGGAGGTGACGCTTCAGGGGCAAGTCACCTACCGCGTCGCCGATCCCCGTAAGCTGGCCGGTCTCATGAACTTCACCCTCGCACCCAATGGCATCGATTACGCCGGCGAGGACCCGGGCAAGCTGCCGCAGAGGGTGATGCAGGTCGTCGAAGTGCTGGCCCGGGCGCAGCTGGAACAAAGGCCCTTGAAAGCCGCCCTGCGCGCCGCCGACGTCGTCGTCGACGCCGTCCGCGCCAGGTTGAAGAGCGCACCGGAGATCGAGACCCTCGGCCTCGAGATCCTGGGGCTCTCGCTCCAGTCGATCCAGCCCTCGCCGGAAACCGCGCGCGCCCTCGAGGCGGAAGCCCGCGAGAGCCTGCTCCAGGAAGCGGACGTGGCCATCTCCGCGCGCCGGAATGCGGCGATCGAGCAGGAGCGCGCCCTCCGGGAAAACGAACTGAACACGGAGATCGCCGTCGAAACCAAGAAGCGTCAAATCCGTGAGACACAGCTGGCGGCAGAGATGGCACTGCAGGAGAAGCAGCACGAGCTGCGGCGTGCCGACATGACGGCCCGGATCGACCTCGAAGGGCAGAAGCGCGCCCTGGTGGATGCGGCGTCCGACAACGCGCGGATCGAGACCGATGCCCGCGCGTACGCGCTCTCGGCAATGATGAAGGCTCTTGGGACGACGGACTGGCGCGTGGTCCAGGCGCTGGCGAGCGCCGGGATGAAACCTGAGCAGCTCATCGGACTGGCCTTCCAGGAGCTCGCGGCTCACGCCGACCGCATCGGCCAGTTGAATCTCACGCCCGACCTGCTCGAAAGCCTGCTGCAAAAGCCGGCGCCCCGGGGCCATGAAAAGGCACGCTGACCCCCGCTTCGTCCTGGTCACCCGTCCTACCCGGCTGGCCGAGCTCATGGTCCGACATACCACGGTCGGCCAGGCTCGCTTCCACCTCGAACGCCTGGGGGCGGATTTCAGCGACTTCGAGGCGGAGGACCGGACCTACCAGTCCGCGCTCGCCCGGGTGCGGGCGCTCCTGGCCCGCCAAGGCCGGCTCCAGGTTCTGGAACGTAGGTTCCTGGCCCACTACCTGTTCCAACCCGAGGACAGGGTGGTCGTGCTCGGGCCCGACGGTCTGGTGGCCAACACCCTCAAGTACGTCGCGGGCCAACCGATCGTTGGCGTGAACCCCGATCCGACGCGTTGGGACGGCCGCTTGCTGCCGTTCCGCGTGGATGACCTCGAACGGTTGCTGCCGCAAATCCTGGCCGGGGAGCGGCCACTCCGCCGGGTCACCATGGCGCTTGCCGCGCTCAATACCGGCCTCGAACTGCACGCGGTGAACGATCTGTTCATCGGACTCAGCCATCACGGCTCGGCACGATATCGCCTGACCCTGGGCGGACGCACCGAGGAACAGTCGTCGAGCGGGATCGTCGTCTCGACGGGATTGGGCTCGACCGGTTGGCTGAGCAGCCTGCTGACCGGGGCCGCCACCCTGGCCCGGACAGCCTGCAGAGGAGCGGCCGAGCCGGCCGGGCCCGCCCCGACGCCGTCTCCGAGGATCCGGTCCGGCTTCCCGCTCGACGACCTCGCCGCCGAATCCCAGTTCCCCTGGGACGCCGATTATCTCTACTACACCGTCCGTGAGCCGTTCCCGTCCCGCACCACCGCCGCCACCCTGGTGTTTGGGAGAATCTCCGCCGGCCATCCCCTGGTGGTGGAGTCGAGGATGCCGGAGCGCGGCGTCATCTTCAGTGACGGCCTCGAGCACGACCGCCTCGAGTTCAACGCCGGGGCGCGGGTGACCGTGGGCCTGGCGGAGCGGCAGGGCTTTCTCGTGGCATGATCCGGCGATGCGACATCCCGACTGGCCCTGGAGGCAGGCCCGATGCTACCATTGCCGGCGCCGCGGGGAAAGCACCTGAGCCACGAGCGCCTCCGGAGGGTGCGGTGGCGGGGGGGAAAGGACACACGATGCCGTCGACTGCGTTGTTGACCGACCTCTATCAGCTCACCATGGCGTGTGGGTATTGGAAGCACCGCCGGGCGGATCGGGAGGCGGCGTTTCATCTCTCGTTTCGGCGACCCCCGTTTCGCGGCGGCTTTGCCATCGCCGCCGGCCTCGAAGACGTCTTGACCTACCTCGAGACGTTCCGGGTGGGGCCGGACGACGTCGAGTACCTGGCCACACTCCGCGGCGGGGGGGACCGCCCCCTGTTCGAGCCGGGATTCCTCGAAGCGCTCGGTTCCCTGCGATTGAACTGCGACGTGGACGCCGTGCCCGAGGGAACGGTCGTCTACGGACAGGAGCCGCTGTTGCGGGTCCGAGGCTCGATCCTCGAAGGACAACTGCTGGAGACCGCCTTGCTTAACCAAATCAACTTCCAGACCCTCGTGGCCACGAAAGCCGCGCGGATCTGTCTGATGGCGGGGGCGGACCCCGTGCTGGAGTTTGGCCTGCGCCGGGCTCAAGGACCCGACGGCGCCCTTTCGGCGAGCCGGGCTGCGTACATCGGCGGCTGCGCCGCCACTTCCAACGTCCTTGCCGGGAAACAGTTCGGAATACCGGTCCGCGGCACGCACGCGCATTCCTGGGTGATGAGTTTCCCCAGTGAACTCGAAGCGTTCGACGCGTACGCGGATGTCATGCCCCACAACTGCATCCTCCTCGTTGACACCTATGACACCCTGCAGGGCGTCCGGCATGCCATCGAGGTGGGACGCCGCCTGCGCGCCCGCGGCGGGGATCTGGCCGGCATCCGGCTCGATTCCGGAGATCTCGCCTGGCTCAGCATCGAGGCCCGGAAACTCCTCGATGCCGCCGGCTTCACACGAACGGTGATTGTGGCCAGCAACGACCTCGACGAGTCGCTGATCGAGAGCCTCAAACACCAGGGGGCCGCCATCGGCGTCTGGGGCGTGGGCACCCAACTGGTCACCGGCGGCAGCCAGTCGGCCCTCGGCGGCGTCTACAAGCTCACCGCCCTCCGACGAGCCGACGGAACGTGGGAACGAAAGCTCAAGCTCTCAGAACAGGCGGTCAAGGTCTCGACGCCCGGCATCCTTCAGGTCCGGCGCTTCCGGTCGGCCACGGAATGCCTGGGCGATGGAATCTACGACCTCGAGCTGGGCGCGCCGTCGCCTTTCGTGATCGTGGATCCGCTGGATGCCACCCGACGGAAGACCATGCCGCCCGAGGCGACGTGGGAAGATCTCCTCGTGCCGGTCTTCCGGAAGGGCAGGCGCGTCTATGCCTCGCCCCCCCTGGCCGCGATCCGGGAACGGGCCGCCGCGGGGCTTCGCCAGTTCCGCACCGGGATCAAGCGCCTCGCCAATCCTCACGAATACCCCGTGGGCCTCGAACTGGGGCTCCATCATCTCAAGACCCGACTGATGCTCGCCGCCCGCGGGCTCGAATGACGCGCCATGAACTGGATCCGACTCGCTGCCGTTGCCTTGAATCAAACGCCGCTCGAGTGGCGACGCAACCTCAGCCACATCCGCCATGCCCTCGACGGGGCCCGCTCCGCCGGCGCTGCGGCCGTCTGCCTCCCGGAGCTCTGCCTGACCGGGTACGGCTGCGAAGACGCGTTCCTGTCCGCCGCCACGTGCCGGCGGGCATGGAGGGCGCTGGGTGAGATCCTGCCAGCGACCCGGGGCCTGGTGGTTTCCGTCGGCCTGCCGGTCCTGCATCAGAACGTCCTGTTCAACTGCGCGGCGCTGGCCGTGGACGGCCGGCTCGCCGGCCTGGTCGCCAAACGCCACCTGGCGGGAGACGGCGTGCATTACGAGCCGCGCTGGTTCAAGCCCTGGCCCACAGGCATCCGCGACGACCACACCCCGCCCGATGACGCCTGCGGCCCCGGGACCTTCCCCATCGGCGACCTCTACTTCGATGTGGGCGGCGTTCGGATCGGATTCGAGATTTGCGAAGACGCCTGGGTTGCCAGCCGGCCGGGCGCAACGCTGGCCGCCCATGGCATCGACGTGATCTTCAATCCCAGCGCAAGCCATTTCGCGTTCGGCAAGGTGGCCGTCCGACGCCGCTTTGTGCTCGAGGGATCCAGGGCGTTCGGGGTGAGTTACGTCTACGCCAACCTGCTGGGGAATGAGGCGGGCCGCGTGATCTACGACGGGGGCGCCCTGATCGCCAGCGAGGGACGGATTGTGGCCCAGGGTCGCCGATTCGGCTTTGCGGACCAGGAGGTGACCGTGGCCCAAGTGGATCTGGACGCCACCCGAATGGGACAGGCGCGCACCGCCAGCCTGCAGCCCCGTCTGGCGGAACAACGCCCGCTCCGGGTGCCGGTCCCCTTCGCCTGGCCGCAGACGATGCCAGGCCCTGCGGACGCGACCGCGTCTCCGGCCATCCCGACCACCGCCGCCTGGGAGACCGGCAGCCGGATCAAGGAGGAGGAATTCGCGCGTGCCGTGGCGCTCGGCCTGTTTGACTACTTGCGCAAGAGCCGGTCGCACGGCTTCGTCGTGTCGCTGAGCGGCGGGGCGGATTCCTCGGCCGTGTCCTGCCTGGTCCATCTGGCCCTGCGATTGGCGCTGGCGGACCTGGGCGCGGACGGGGTGCGGGCGGCGCTGGCGCACATCCCGCAGTTGCCGGCCTCCGCCGATCCGCGGGCGTGGACGGCGGCGCTGCTGACCACGGTCTACCAGGCCACGGCGAACAGCGGGCCGGTCACCCGGGCCGCAGCGCGCACCGTTGCCGATGCCTTGGGAGCCAGGCATCACGAGGTCGACGTCACGCCTCTGGTGGACGGCTACCGCCGGATGATCGAATCCGCCATCGGCCGCACCCTGGACTGGACGCACGACGACATCGCGCTCCAGAACCTGCAAGCGCGGGTCCGCTCCCCGGGAGTCTGGGCGTTCGCCAACCTGAACCAGGCCTTGCTGCTCTGCACCAGCAACCGCAGCGAGGCCGCCGTCGGCTACGCCACGATGGACGGCGACACCAGCGGCGGGCTCTCTCCCCTCGCGGGCATCGACAAGGCTTACCTCCGCCAGTGGCTCCGGTGGCTCGAAACCCAAGGACCCGACGGCGCGGGGCCCATCCCGGCCCTCGCCGCCGTCAACGCCCAGACCCCAACCGCCGAACTCCGCCCCCCCGAGATGGCGCAGACGGACGAGGAGGATCTCATGCCTTACCCGCTCCTCGATGCCGTCGAGCGCGCTGCCATCCGCGACAAGCTCGCCCCGGCCGAGGTCTGCGCTCACATGCGATCCCGGTTCCCCGAGTTCGCACCGGCCCGGATCGAAGTCTGGGTGAAGCGCTTCTTCCGGCTCTGGAGCCGGAACCAGTGGAAGCGCGAGCGCTACGCGCCGTCCTTCCATCTCGACGACGAAAACCTCGATCCGAAGACCTGGTGCCGCTGGCCGATCCTCAGCGGGGGATTCGAAGAGGATCTCGAGGTCTCACTATGAACGCCCTGGTGCTCGTGGACATCCAAAATGACTTTCTTCCCGGCGGCGCGCTGGCGGTGCCGGAAGGCGATCGCGTGGTGCCGGTGGTCAACGCCCGGCTGCGCCACTTCGACCGCATCGTGGCCACCCAGGACTGGCATCCGGCCGACCACGGCAGCTTCGCGGTCAACCACCCCGGGCGCCGGCCCTTCGAAACCGTCGAGCTCGATGGCCTGCCCCAGACCCTCTGGCCCGCGCATTGCGTCCAATATACCGGAGGAGCGCTGTTCGCCCCGGGACTCGACACCCGGAGGATTCACCGGGTGTTTCCGAAGGGAACGCGCCGGGAGGTGGACAGCTACAGCGGGTTCTATGACAACGGCAGGCGGCACGCGACCGGCCTGGCCGAGTGGCTCCGCCACGAGGGGGTCGAGGCCCTCTGGGTGGCCGGCCTCGCCACGGACTATTGCGTCAAAGCCACCGTGCTCGACGCCCTGCGCGAAGGCTTCCGCGTCACCGTGGTCGTCGAGGGATGCCGCGGCGTGAACCTGCAGCCCGGGGACAGCGATCGCGCGCTCGAAGCCATGGCCGCCGCCGGCGCGGACATCGACGAAGGGAAGTTCCTGGCCGATTCCGGGCGGAGCACCGATTGAGGCTTCCGCCTTTGCGGTGGCTGTGGCCGCGGGCGGTGACCGCGGCGCGTGAAGAGGGAGCCATCCTCAGTCGTCAGTCGTCGGTCCTATGTCCCGCGCCGCCCTCACCATGCCTGCAGGCCAAGCCGGCTCTGCCGGGGCTGCCGCGGGTTCAGAGCTTTAGCGCGATCTCCAGAACGAGACCGTGTACTGGTAATTGTGCGCCGTGGCCCAGTCCGCGGCGACAGGCTCCTGACCATACGTCGTCAGATGCAGAACCAGGTCGCGCGTTTCGCGGTCTTCGATCAGCGAGAAGTTCGAGAACTGGATGTCCCCCTGACCGAGTTGCCGGTCGTCAATCGCGGTGACCGTGGCGCGCTTGAGAGCGGCCTTCCGCTCGTCGACTTCGGCAATGACGAGGGGGTGCCGTGGCGAGTTGCCCGCCGGCGGCTTCTCGCAGATGTTGCCCAGCCAGTAGAGCCGGCCCGTGCCAGTGTGTCGGATCATCCGATGGAACGAGGAGGGCGAGTAGAACCCCCCGCCGTCGTCGTACCGCCACTCGACGGGCGGAGTCAGCGTGCGGCCGCCATCGACAGAGAGGCTGTGGAGCTTGCGACCCGGCTGGGCTGCAACCGTTCCGTCCCAGCCATGGGTCGATCCCCGCCAGACCACGAGGAGCCGCCCGTCCTCGAGTTCCGCAACCTCGGGTTCCATAAGCCCGCGCGCCGACACCTCAGGATGAACCTCAACGCGCGCCCCGGGGGTCCACAGGTGTTGCCGGCTCACGGGGTCCCAGCGGCCGAGGAACAGGATCGAGCCCATCCGCCAGGGGCGGCTGTTGTTCCCGGGGTCGGCCGGCGCGTTGGCGTGGGCCAGGCAGACAACCAAGCTCCCGTCCGAACGCACCAGGATGCTGTTGCCGGGATAACCCTCGTTGCGATTCAGGAAGGACTCCTGCAGCGGATTCCCGGGGTCAAAGGCGGCGCCGTCTTCGTAACGCAGCTCGGTGGGCGGGTTCCAGGTGCGCCCGCCGTCGCACGAGGTGCGGACATAGGTGTGGTTGTGGTAGAGGCCCTTGTCCTGGATCTGGCGCAGCCAGAGCTGAACGAATCTCCCGGAAGCGGAGTCATGGACGCCCACGCTCTCGCCTTCCCAGACGTCGATCCGGCCGTACCGCACCTTGTTGGAGGGCTGGATCGGGATCCAGTCGGACCAGGTTCGCCCGTTGTCCTCCGACCAGCGGGCCCGCAACTGCTCGCCCACATCGGATTCCCGTTCGAGGCTCTGGATTTCGCGCAGCTCCAGGCGGGGACCGACGTACTGCTGGCCTGCACACGGCGCCACACGGGGTGCCGGACCTCTCAGGTACAGCTCCTTCTTCACCAGGACCATCGGCACGTTCGCCTTCCACGGCGCGTCCGCCGCCTCACGATCTGGAACTTGAAGAACTCGGCGAAGCCCCTCGAGCAAGCGGGATTCCGCCCCGGGCGCCACCCAACACCAATCGGTCAGATTGCCATCGCGCTCCGCGATGTGACGCTCGGTCGGGATATAACCCGTGGCGCCTTCGCCGTAGGCGGCGACCAGGACAAAGGAATCCGGACGCATGCGCTGGGCGGCCAGTTGAAACTCGACATACGCCTCGCCGGGAAGCAGTAGCCACTGGGCCGAACCGAAATCCAGGCAGGGGATCTCAATCCGTCGCCCGGCATCGGCGCGCCGACGCCAGCTCAGGCCCATGGCGGCGAGGCAGCGAGGGAAAGGCTGTTTCTCAGTGGCGACCTTGTGTTCGAGATCCGCGACGGTGAAGCCGGGGCCGTCGCGCGGTTCGAGGCGGACGCGTTCGATGCGAAGAACCACATGGGTCAGGGGTGACCGGCGAGTCGACCGCCACGCCGCGGCCATGGCTTCGCGCAGCCGTCCGGCCAACACCGCCCGGTTCGCGGGCACCCCGTCGTTGTACTTGCCCGCAACGATGTTCCCGGCGCACCCGGTGACGTAGATCTGACGGACCCCGGGGGTCTCCTGCTGGCGCAGACGCCGGGCCAGGCCGGGAAAATCCGCGGAGACCTCACCCTTTCCGTAATGACTCATCGGATGGACAGCGTAGGCGCTCACCGCCGCCACGGGCTCATCACCGTCCCAGAAGCTCAGCGTCTTGAGCCACGGGTCGATCAGGTTCTCGGGCGCCTCCCGGGCGACCGGGTCGCGCGTGCTGCTCGTGCGATCGAACCGCACCGAGCCGTCCTTCAGGAGATAGCGTCGGTTCGAGGCGATGCGGTCGACCTGCGCCGCGCCCGTCCCGAGGTGCGTGATTGGGCGCGCGGAGGGCAGCGACTCGCGCAACGCCCGGGCCACACGCTGCACCGCCGTCGCGTGAAACGCCGGATCGCAAACGGTGCCTTCCCCCGGGTGGTCGAGGAGAATCCGCTCGGCGGCGAGGTCGGCCACCGGCGCATCATGCTGGTGCACGGCGCAGACGAGCACCCGCTCGCGGTCGGTCTGGGCCGCTTGCGCCAGGGCCTTCTGCCACTCTTCGAGCGCGTCGTTGCGGAGCTCGCACCAATCGACCGCCACGAACACGATCGGCCGGTCCGCCCCCAACAGCACCAATCCCTGCGCCTCGAGCGGGTCCGCAATACTCGTCGAGAGCCAGGCGCCGCCCATCATCCCGTGGCCCATCGGCACCGTCACATCGGCGGAGAATGTGGCCAGGCGGAATTCCGCCCCGGCGCCGGCGGTCAGGCTCGCTCGCCACGCCGCGCCCGCCAGGAGGGAAACGAGGAGAAAGCAGCGGAGGATCGACCGGCGGCGTCGGAGCAGGCCCATGGCTCAGCAAATCCGCGGCAGTTGCTCCCCGCTGAGCAGGTCGAGAATGCGCTGCGCTCCGATCCGGCTCCGGAGAAGGACGAGTCCCGCCGTGCCGGCCCGGACCCGGCCGATGCGGAGGCTGTTGAGACTCACCGGGTGACGGCGCAGCACGGCCAAAGCCCTCTCGGCATCGGACTCCGGAACCAGCGCGATAAACCGGCCTTCATTGGCCACGTAGAGCGGGTCGAAGCCGAGAATCTCGCAGGCGCCACGGACCGGTTCCGACACCGGAATCGCGGCCTCGTCGACCTCGATTTCGAGGTTCGCGGCGGCGGCGATCTCATTGAGGCCGGCTGCCAGGCCGCCCCGGGTCAGATCCCGAAGGCAATGGACCTCGACGCCCTCCTCGATCAGGCCGAGAACCGGCGCTGCCAGCGGGGCGCAGTCGCTCTCGATCGGGCTCTCGAAGGTCAGGCCCTCGCGCACCGACATGATCGCCATGCCATGCCGGCCGAGGTCGCCGCTCAGCAGCAGGACATCGCCCGCCCGGACCTGGCGAGGTCCGATCAGGGTGGCTGGTTCCAGGACGCCGATCCCGGCCGTGTTCACGTACAGACCGTCGCCTTTCCCCCGGTCCACCACCTTGGTGTCGCCCGTCACCAGCGCGACACCCGCCGCCGCGGCCGCCCTCTGCATCGAGGCCACCACCCGCCCGAGGGTGTCCAGCGGAAGCCCCTCCTCGAGAATGAAACCGGCGCTGAGCCACCGCGGACGGGCGCCGCACATCGCAAGGTCGTTCACCGTCCCGTTCACCGCCAGCGAGCCCATGTCGCCCCCGGGGAAAAAGAGGGGGCGCACCACGTAGGAGTCGGTCGTGAACGCAATCCGCCGCCCGCCGGGATCCAGCACCGCGCCGTCATGGCGTTCCTCGAGGGCGGGGTTGGCGAAAGCCGCCACGAAAACCCGGTCGATGAGCTGCTGCATCAGCCGGCCGCCGCCGCCGTGGGCCATCAGCACCTGGCTGTGCTGCGAGATCGGTGCGGGGCAATGAAGCTGGGAGAAATCGGGCATGTCAGGATTGTCCAGGTTCGGGGTTTGCCGGAGGCGCGGCCGCGGGCGGCGACTCCGGTTCGGAGGGGGACGCCGGATTCGAGGCGCGGAGGCCCGGACCGGGCGGCCGGCCGCGCCGGTACCGGTAGTAGGCGGCGCACGCGCCTTCGCTCGAGACCATCGTGGCGCCCAGCGGATGGTCCGGTGTGCATCGCGTTCCGAAGGCGGGACATTCGTGGGGGGTGCGCCGCCCCTGCAGAACCAGCCCGCTGATGCACTCGGCCGATTCGTCCACCTGGTGCGCCGCCACGCCGAAGCGGCGCTCCGCATCGAAATCCGCATAGGGCCCCCGGAGCGCAAAGCCGCTGGCAGGGATGACTCCGATGCCGCGCCACTTGCGGTCGACCACCGTGAAGACCTCGCGGAGCAGCGCCTGGGCGGACGGATTGCCTTCCGGACGGACCGCTCGCGCGTAGTGGTTCTCGACGCCGACCGCGCCGGCCTCGAGCAACGAGACGCAGCGATGGATGCCCTGGAGGATGTCCAGCGGCTCGAAGCCCGTGACCACGATCGGAATCCGGTGCCGGGCGGCGATCGGCTCATACTCGCGGGTGCCCATGACCACACACACGTGACCGGCGGCCAGGAAGCCCTGGACCCGGTTGTGGGGGGAACCGAGCAGCGCCTCCATCGCCGGCGGGACCAGCACGTGCGACACCAGCAACGAGAAGTTGCGCAAGCCCAACCGGCGCGCCTGATGCACGGCCAAGGCGTTGGCGGGTGCCGTGGTCTCGAAGCCGACCGCGAAGAACACGACGGCCCGCTCCGGGTGCGCCTGCGCCAAAGCCACCGCATCCAGCGGCGAATAGACGATCCGAACATCCGACCCGGCCGCCTTCGCGGACAGCAGATCCCGGGCGCTCCCGGGCACGCGCAGCATGTCGCCGAATGAGCAGAAGATCACGCCCGGCTGCTGGGCGATGGCGATCGCCTTGTCGATCAGCTCGAGAGGCGTGACGCAGACCGGACAGCCCGGCCCGTGCACCAGCGTGAGCGAGGCGGGCAGCAGTTCGTCCAAGCCGAACTTGACGATGGCATGGGTCTGCCCGCCGCAGATCTCCATGATCGTCCAGGGCCGCGTCGCCCGCTGCACAATCGCATCCGCGCACTGCCGCGCCCGGCCGGCATCGCGGTACTCGTCGATGAACCTCATCGCAAGACCCTACCGTCGCGAACCTGGAAGGGCCCGTCAAGCCGCCTCGGGACACCCGGATCCTCGCCTAACGCGTGCGGCGCGAACGTTCGCCGTCGGCTCCTGGTGGGTTTTGGCCTTGAAGGCGCGCGGGGTGTCGGCTCCGGGGTGGCCCTGACAAGTTACTTGCACGAGAGCCAGAAAACGTTAACCTCGCCCGCCATTCAGACGGAGTCATGACGAGCATGCGCGGAGTCCCCAAGACGACGAATTCAGCGGTGAGAGCCTGGGTCGAGGAAATGGCGGCCTTGTGCCAGCCGGACCGCGTTCATTGGTGCGATGGATCAGCGGCCGAGAAGGAGGCGCTGACGGTCGACGCCGTGGCCGCGGGGGTCCTGGTGAAGCTCAACCAGGAGAAACTGCCGGGCTGCTATTATCACCGATCCAAGCCGAACGACGTGGCCCGGGTCGAGCACTGCACCTACATCTGCACCGAAACCGAGGCGGAGGCCGGGCCGACCAACAACTGGGCGCCGCCGCGGGAGATGAAGGAGAAGCTCTTCGGCATGGCGCGCGGGGGCATGAAGGGAAGGACGATGTACGTCATCCCCTACCTGATGGGGCCCCCCGGATCCTCGTTCGCCAAGGTGGGGGTCGAGTTGACCGACTCGCTGTATGTGGTCTTGAACATGCGGATGATGACCCGCATGGGCCTTGTCGCTTACGAACAGCTGGGCGATCGGACCGACTTCAACCGCGGCCTGCATTGCATGCTCGATGTCGACCCCGACCGGCGCTACATCGCCCACTTCCCGCGCCAGAATCTCATCCTCTCCGTCGGCTCGGCTTACGGCGGCAACGTCCTCCTGGGCAAGAAGTGCCTGGCGCTGCGCATCGGATCGTACCTGGGCCGAACCGAAGGCTGGATGGCCGAGCACATGCTCATCCTGGGCGTGGAATCCCCGAGCGGCGAGCGGACCTACGTGGCCGCCGCTTTCCCCAGCGCCTGCGGCAAGACGAACTTCGCCATGCTCGTCCCGCCCGCACGTTTCAAAGACTGGAAGATCTGGACCGTGGGCGACGACATCGCCTGGATGCGGCCCGGATCCGATGGCCGGCTCTACGCCATCAATCCGGAGGCCGGCTACTTCGGCGTGGCGCCGGGGACGAACTCGCAGACGAATCCCAACGCCATGCGCACGATCGCGCAGAACACGATCTACACCAACGTGGCGCTGACCCCCGACCTGGATGTCTGGTGGGAGGGCAAGGACGGCGAGCCGCCCCGGGAAGCCATCGACTGGCAGGGACGACCCTGGACCCCCGCCTCGAAGGAGAAGGCCGCCCACCCAAACAGCCGGTTCACGGCCCCGATGACCAACAACCCGGTCCTCGCGCCGGAGGCCAGTGACCCCGAGGGCGTGCCCATCAGCGCCATCATCTTCGGCGGACGCCGCGCGTCGACCCTGCCGCTGGTGTTCCAGACCTTCGACTGGGTCCACGGCGTGTTCGTCGGCGCCACCGTCGGATCGGAAATGACCGCCGCGGCCGTGGGCGGCCTCGGCCAGGTCCGGCGCGATCCCATGGCGATGCTGCCCTTCTGCGGGTACAACATGGGCGATTACTTCCGCCACTGGCTCCAGATGCG
This sequence comes from Verrucomicrobiota bacterium, assembly GCA_029556615.1. GTDB lineage: Bacteria > Verrucomicrobiota > Verrucomicrobiia > Limisphaerales > J093 > JAKQDD01. The sequence continues at coordinate 106,387 of JAKQDD010000209.1, forward strand.
GAAGCGGCTGAAATACCCGCCCCGGATCTTCCACGTGAACTGGTTTCGCAAGGACGGCGACCACCATTTCCTTTGGCCCGGCTTCGGCGAGAACATGCGCGTTCTCAAGTGGATCGTTGACCGGTGCCACGGACGCGCCAATGCCATCGAAACCCCGCTCGGCTGGGTGCCTGGGCCCCAGGACATCGATCTCGAGGGCCTCGAAGATTTCACCGCGGAGAAGCTTCAGAAAGTGCTCAACATCGACATCGAGGAGTGGCGGCGGGAACTCCTGATGCAGGAGGAGCTGTTCCTCGAGCTCTACGCCTTCCTGCCCAAGGAGCTCATCTTCCAGCGCGAGCTCCTGATCGCACGGCTCTGAGCGCCTGGGGGGAGCGCTCGCTAGAGTCCTCGACTTGTGGAATGTGTGGTCGACAGATCAAGTTTGGCCCCTGCGGTTCCAGGCCATCCCTCCTTCCGTCGAGGACTCTACATTAGCGAGGCGCGAAAGGGAGGGTGGGCAGGCACAGCAGGGTCTTCATGAACCTGAGGACTCGACTGGGTCTGAGGCGGCGCCTCGCTAGCGTTCGGCTGCGGATTGACTTCGCACTCTTAACGGTGCAAATTCGCACTGTTATGAGTCTTGTTCGGCTCCAGGAAATCGACACCCTGACCGCGTTCCGCCGCGACACCAGTCGCCAGATCAAGGCATTGGCCCGCACCAGACGTCCCAAGCTGCTGACGGTGAACGGGAAGGCGGCTCTGGTGGTGCAGGACGCGGCCGCGTTCGAGGCCATGATGGATCAACTGGAATCCCTGGCGGGCGTCGCCCGGGGCCTCGCGGCTCTTCGGGCGGGCGACCATCGGCCGGCGCGGGTTGTGTTCGGCCAGATCGCGGCGCGTCACGGCATCCCCCGAGCGTGACGTCCCCGGTCCAGATCACGGGACCCGCCGCGGCGGAGATTGACGAGGCAGCCGCCTGGATTCAAGCCCGCAACCCCGAAGCCGCGCGGCGTTGGTTTTGGGGCCTGCTGGCCGCCATTGAAGCCTTGGCGGTGTTCCCCGCAAAGCACCCCGTAGCCCGCTCAGAGAGCGAGCACTTCGGAGTGACGATCCGTCAACTCATCTGCGGAAAGGGCGCCGGGCGTTACCGCGTCCTCTACGCGGTCCTGGGAGATTCGGTCTTCGTCCTCCACGTGCGACACGGCCGCCGGCGAAGGCTCGGTGAGACATGGCCGCTCAGCGAGGCGTGAGGGGGGCGCTGGACGTTTCACTCGCAACCGTCCCAGCAGTAGGTGCAAAGCCGGCTTTTGGGCAAGCCAATCGACTCGACCAGATCGTCGAGCCGCTGGTACTGCAGCGTCGTCAGGCCCAGCCGCTGGCAAATCCGGTCCACCATGGCCCGGTTCTTGTCCGAACCCGGATCGCCATACTCGGGCGAGGGCGGGCCCTCCTGGCCCTCGAGCTCCTTGATCGCGCGCCGCCCTGCCAGGTCGAGCTCGGACTTGGACCGGGAGAAGTTCAGGAACTTGCAGCCGTAGATCAGCGGTGGACACGCCGGCCGCATGTGCACTTCCTTGGCTCCGTAATCAAACAGCCGGCGAACCGTCTCCTTGAGCTGAGTGCCCCGCACGATCGAGTCCTCGCAAAACAGGAGGCGCCGCCCCTGGATCAGCTCGCGGATCGGGATGAGCTTCATGCGCGCCACGAGATCCCGCATCGTCTGGTCCTGCGGCATGAAACTGCGGGGCCAGGTGGGGGTGTACTTCACAAAGGGCCGTCCGAAGGCAACGCCCTTCTGCGTCGCGTAACCGATGGCGTGGCCCGTGCCGGAGTCGGGGATCCCGGCGACCACGTCCACCGGCGTGGGGTCGCGCCGGGCCAGGGCCGCCCCGCTCCGATACCGGACGGCTTCGGTGTTGATGCCTTCGTACGTGGACGCCGGGTAGCCGTAGTACACCCAGAAGAAGGCGCACATTTGACACCGCGCCTGGGGCAGTGCGATCGGTTCCACCCCCTCGGGGGTCAGGCGGACGATCTCCCCCGGCCCCAGGTCGCGCTCGGTCTCGTACCCGAGATTCGGGAAGGCGCAGCTCTCCATCGTCACCGCGTACGCCCCCGGCTTCTGCCCGAGCAGGATGGGCGTGCGCCCCAGACGATCGCGGGCGGCATAGACCCCCTTGTCGGTCAGGAGGAGGATCGAGCAGGATCCCTGGATGGCGTTCTGGGCGATGACCAGCCCCTCGGCGAACGTGCTCCCCTGGTTGACGTAGATGGCGACCAGCTCGGTCGGGTTGATCTCCCCCCCGCTCATTTCCGAGAAGTGCGCGGCGCGCAAGCCGTAGGCTTTGCGCACCAGCTCGGCCGCGTTGGCGATGCGGCCCACGGTGACGATGGCATAGGTGCCGAGGTGCGAGCCGATGATCAGCGGCTGGTCCTCGGTGTCGCTGATCACCCCGATGCCCATCCGCCCTTCGAGCTTGAGGATGTCCTGCTCGAACTTCGACCGGAACTGGGCGTTGCTGATGTCGTGGATGAACCGGGTGTACCGCTCGCCGTCATACACGGCCAGGCCCCCGCGGTGGGTCCCCAGGTGGGAGTGGTAGTCCGCTCCGTAGAAGAGGTCGCTGACACAGTCGCCTTTGGCAACAACGCCGAAAAAGCCGCCCATAGCTGGTGTTCGGTTGGGTGTGGATGCTCTGCCTGTCTGCGGGCATGAGGCTGGCGACGCGGTCGCCCCGAATCAAGCCGAATCGCCGGCCCGGACGCGCGACCGCGCGAAGGAATTCTCCAGCCAAAGCGAACGGGACTGTTTAGAGTCCTCGACTTGTGGGATATGTGGTCTCCAGATCAAGCTTGGCCCGGTCCAGTTCCAAGCCTCCCCTCCTTCCGTCGAGGACTCTCCATGAGCGAGGCGCGGAGGCAGGGTGCCCCGCTGCCCCCCACGGTTCCTTTGGACTGCATGTTTCATCGGTCTGAGGCGCGCCTCGCTAGGTGATGCCATCCTGTGGCCGCCCGCGGTGAGGGCGGCGTTGCTCCTTTCGAGTTCTCAAGCCGCCCGACTCCGGCTACAAGAGGCGTGTGAAGAAACGTCATGAGTCCGACCCCGCCCCCGGGGGAAGCGGCGCCCTGCGCAAATACCTTTACGCCACGGCCGCCGCGACCGGCGCGGCGATCCTGATCACGGAAATCCTCGGCGCCAAGATGCTCGCCCCCTACGTGGGAACCTCGCATTTCGTCTGGACGGCGCAAATCGGGGTGACGCTCGTGGCGCTCTCGGCGGGGTATGTCGCCGGCGGCTGGCTCGCCGATCGCTCCGGCCGGCTTGCCTGGATGTACGGCGGCATCCTGGGCGCCGCCGCGTGGCTGGCAGGGGCGGCCCTGGTCTGTGAATCGATTGCTTTCGCCGCGCTGCGCTTCCCCCTGGCCGTGGGGTCCCTGCTGGCGGCCGCGGCCTTGTTCTTCGTGCCGCTCGCCTTGCTGGCGATGGTGGGGCCCTTTTGCGTCCGCCGGCTCACCCAGACCGTGGGCGAAGTGGGCCTGACCATGGGCCGGCTGACAGGGCTCAGCACCCTCGGCAGCGTCGCCGGCACCGGCCTCATCAGCTATGTGCTCATCCCGCACTTCCCCAACCACATCACCCTGATCGCGACCGCGGCGTTCCTCGCCATGCTGGCGATCGCCTATTTCCTCCTCTGGGAACGACGACAGAAGGGCGCCGCCCTGACCGGGGCGACCGGCACTGTGCTGCTGATCGCGCTGGCCGCGACCCAGCGGCCCTTCGCCAGCGTGCCGGGCTTTCGCGAGCTCTATCGCTGCAACTCGAACTTTGGACTCATGCAGGTGGTGGAGACCGAGTCGGGCTCCCGACGGTTCTTCTTCAACGATCTCCTGAACCAGAATGGCTACGAGCCGGCCCGCCAGCGCAGTGCTTCCCTGTTCACCTACCTGCTGCACGGGCTGGCGAGGGCCTATCACCCGGAGATCCGCAGCGCGCTCTGCATCGGGTTGGGTGTGGGCATCGTCCCCATGCAACTGGCCCGCGAAGGCGCCGAGGTCGATGTGGTCGAGATCAACCCCGCCGTGGTGCCGCTCGCGCAGAAGTACTTCGATTTCGACCCGAGCCGCGTGCGCGTCCACATCGCCGACGGCCGCTACTACCTCCACGCCGCCACCCGGAAGTACGACGTCGTCGTCCTCGACGCGTTCCTGGGCGAGTCTCCCCCCTCCCACCTCATGAGCCGCGAGGCCTTTCAGAGTCTCCAGCAGCGGCTCGAACCCGGCGGCCTGCTCGTCATGAATACCTTTGCGGATTTCGCCCCCGGCCGCGACTACTTCGCCGCCTCCCTCTACAAGACCCTCGTCTCCGTCTTCCGATCGGTCCGCATCCATGGCGCCAGCAATGGGAACGTCTTCTACGTGGCGTCCGACGACCCCGCTCTGGCGCTGCGCCAACCGATGGACCTCAAAGACCTGCCCCCCGATATCGAGTGGGCCGCCGAACAGACGGTTCGGTCCGTGGTCGAGCCGAGCCCGCACCGCGGCGAGATCCTCACCGACCGCTACAACCCCGTCGATTTCCGGGACGCTCCCAACCGGGAGGAGCTGCGCCGCCGCCTGGCGCTCAGCTATCGCTCCCCTTGAGCCGAGGATTCCCATGAAACGCCCGGTCCCGATCCGTCTCGCGCGGGAGCCGCGGGCCATCCCCGCGACCGTTTGGGAGCTCGCCGCCCTGATCGCCGCCCTGATCGGGTCCGGCCAAGCCGCCGGGGACGAGGTCCGCCTCTACGAAACCAACCTCGTGCTCCCCACCTACCGCGTGGCCGCACCCGATCCCAATCCCCGGTTCTATCAGGGCCGGACCTACCAGGGCGCGCGGGCCACGTTCTACCCCTATCCCGTCACTGACCGGTTGACCGGGGAGAAAGCCGACCACGCCTATCACGCGGTCTGCCTCGAGAACCGGCACGTGCACATCACCGTCCTGCCCGAGCTGGGGGGGAGACTCTTCACCGCGGTCGACAAGAGCAACGGCTACGACTTTTTCTACCGGCAACGCGGGATCAAACCGGCCCTGATCGGAATGCTCGGAGCCTGGATCTCCGGAGGCGTCGAGTGGAATGTCCCCCACCATCATCGGGCAACCAGTTTCCTGCCCGTGGATTGGACCACCGAGGAGGCCGAGGACGGCTCCCGCACGATCTGGGTGGGTGAGACGGAGTGGCGCCACCGAATGCGCTGGATCGTGGGGATCCGGCTGCGGCCGGACCGATCCTGGATCGAGCTCGACGTCAAGGTCTTCAATCGGACGCCTTTCGCCCATGCCTTCCTCTTCTGGATCAACCCGGCCGTTCATGCCAACGACCAATACCAGGTCGTCTTCCCCCCGGACACCGAGTTCGCCGTCCAGCACGGGAAGCCTGAGTTCGCCCGCTGGCCGATCGCCCGGGAGGTCTATGGCGGCGTCGACTACACCCGCGGCGTCGACATCAGCTGGTGGAAAAGCCACCCTTCACCCGTCTCCTTCTTCTGCTTCCGGTCCGACCAGGATTTCTTCGGGGGATACGATCACGGACGCCGCGCCGGCGTGCTGCACTGGGCCGACCACCACGCGGTGCCGGGCAAGAAGTTCTTCGAGTGGGGAACGGGCGCCGAGGGCGACATGTGGACCCGTCTGCTGAGCGATGCTGACGGCCCCTACCTCGAGCTCATGGCCGGCGCGTACTCGGACAACCAGCCGGACTACAGCGTCATCCAGCCCGGCGAAACCAAGTCCTGGACCCACACCTGGTACCCCATCCGCGACATCGGCGGCGCCAAGAACGCCACCCGCGATGCCGCCGTCAACCTCGACGTCAGCAACCGCGTCCTCCGCGTGGGCTTCCACGTGACCGCCGAATTCCCCGGTGCCCGCATCCGCCTGCAACGGGGTGGAACGAACTGGTTCGAAACCACCACCGATCTCAGCCCCGCCGCCCCTTACGTGAGGGAGTGGACGCTCGAAGAGGATGCGGCTCCCGAGGAATGGCGCGCGGCGCTCGTCGCCGCCGACCATCGGGAACTCGTGGCCTACCAGCCCAAGACCCGACCGGAAGCGCCCCTGCCCGAGCCCGCCCGGCGCCCCGCACCCCCGCGGGACATTCCCGGCAACGACGAGCTGTTCTTCACCGGCCAGCGCGTCGAGCAGCTCTACAGCCCCTCGTTCGAGGCCGCGCCCTATTACGAGGAAGCCCTCCGACGCGACCCGGGCGATTACCGGGCCAACACCGCCCTCGGCCTGCTCCGCGCCCGGGAAGGCCGCTGGGAGGAGGCCGAGACGCTGTTGTCAGCTGCCATCGCCCGCGCGACAGCCCATTACATCCGGCCCAAGGACGGCGAGGCGTTCTATTACCTGGGCGTGGTGTTGAAAGCCCGCGGCCGGCAGGAAGCGGCCGCAGACGCCTTTCAGCGCGCCGTCTGGAGCGCGGCCTGGCAGGCTGCCGGCTACCAGCAACTGGCCGAGCTCGACGCCCTGCGTGGCCGGTGGGCGCAGGCCCTCGAATGGATCGATCGCTCCCTGATCGCAGGCGCCCTCAACACCCGGGCCCGCAATCTCAAAGCCGCCCTGCTGCGCCGCCTCGGCCGACCCGAAGCGGCCGAGGCGACGGCCCGCGGCACCTGCCGGATCGATCCGCTCGACTTCGGGGCCTTGAACGAGCTGGTGCTCGCGCTCGACCAATCGGGCCGGACCGTCACCGCCCGGGAACTCGACCGCCGCCTGACCCGGCTGATGCGCGGCGAGACGCAGTCGTATCTGGAACTGGCCTCGGACTACTCGAGCGCCGGCCTCTGGACCGAGGCGATCGGCGTGCTCGACCGCTCGCTCGGCGGCGATCGCAGCGCGACCAACGCCAGTCCCCTCGTGTTCTATCACCTGGGGTACTGCTGCGAGCAGGCCGACAACATCCAGTCGCTGCGGCTCTATCAGCACGCCGCCCGCATCGCCCCCGATTTCTGTTTCCCCTTCCGCCTCGAGGAGGAGCGAATCCTCCACCAAGCCCTGGGGTGGAACCCGGAGGACGCCCGCGGCTGGTATTATCTCGGGAACCTCCTCTACGACCGCCAGCCCGAGCGTGCCATCGAGGCGTGGGAACGTGCCCGAACCCTGCAGCCGTCCTTCGCCCTGGTCCACCGCAACCTGGGCCTCGCCTATGCCCAGACGCGACGCGACCCGGCCGCCGCGGTCGAGAGCCTCGAACAGGCCGTCGCCTTGAATCCTGCCGAGCCCCGGTTCCACTACGAACTCGATCTGCAGTACGAGGCCGCCGGCGCGGCGCTCGCCAAGCGCCTCGCCGTGCTGACCCAACACCACGACGTCGTCGCCCAGCGGGACGACGCCCTCACCCGGGAAATCCGGCTGCTCATCGCCGCCGGCGAGACCGACCGGGCCCTCTCCCTCCTGCAGACGCATCGCTTCCATAATTGGGAGGGGAGCAGCGAAATCCATGATGTCTATGTGGATGCCCGGTTGCGTCGGGGACGCGACCTCGCCCGTGCCGGCCAGCTCCGGCAGGCTCTCGACGAGTACACCGCCGCCCTCGAGTACCCCGACAACCTCGAGGTCGGCCGGCCCCACCGCGACCGACGAGCCCCCCTGGTCCATTGCTTCCAGGCACGAGCCCACGCCGCCCTCGGGGAAACCGAACAGGCCCAGACCCTGCTCGAACAGGCCGTCGCACGACTGGATCGCAGCGCGTCGGAAACGGCTTACTGGCAGGCTCGCGCGTTGCAGCAGCTGGGAAGGAACGACGAGGCCCAGCAACTCTTCAGCCAGTTGGCCGCGCAGGGTGAGGCCCGGCAGACGGCGGGCGAAACCGCCGACTACTTCGCCAAGTTCGGCGAACGCCAGTCCGAGCGCGTCCGCCAGGCCCAGGGCCATTTCCTCGCCGGTTTGGGGTACGCCGGCCAGGGGCGGGACGCCGACGCCCGGGCGGCGTTCACCCGGGCGGTCGAGCTGCACCCCGCCCACCTGGGGGCGCTGACGCACCTCGCGGAGATGGAGGCCGACACTCGCTGAAGGCCGGGTGCAGCCCGTTCCGGTCAGCGACCCAATAGCCAGTCCCAGACCGCAACAATTCGGATGCCCGCCGGTGCCGTCACTCCGTGCGGTGGGTCCGTTTCGGCCACCAACAAGGCCGTGGCATCCGGAAACTCGCGCTGCGCTTCGGTCAAGGCCCGCACCTCGCGCTCAAGGGTTGCCGGTGATGAGATGTCCGCGGCCGCCTGTATCAATTGGCGGCGACCATCGAAATCCGTGGCGACGAAATCGACTTCCAGCCCCGAGGCGGTCCTGGCATAAGCCAGATCGCGGCAGGTTCGCGACAACGCACAGGCGACGACATTCTTGATGAGTCGTCCCCGGTCAAGGCCGGGCGTTGGGCTGAACGCCTGGGCCAACCCGTGGTCCGCCAGATACAGCTTGCGCGGGTTGACTTGCCGCTGGCGCTCCGATCGCTTGGCCACGGGCAGGGCGAAGACGAGGAAGGCATCCTCCAGATAGGCGAGAAAGGCCAGCAAGGTCTCCTTCGAGGCGGCGATCCCGCGCGACGCGAAATCCGCGTAGATCTTGCTCACGCTCAACAGCGTGGCCGGATGCCGCAGGAGTTGGCGGACCAAAGCGCGCAGCGCGGGCAGGTTCGAGATCCGGTGGCGTTCGGCCACATCGCGAAACAGAACCGTGTCCACATAGCCCTGCAATAGGGCCACGCGGTCGCGCGTGGCAGCGTAAGCTCCGGCTTCGGGAAAGCCGCCGATCTCGAGATAGGCGTCGAAATGCGCCCGCAGGGCCGACCGCTCCGCGCTGGAAGCCAGCCGGCGCGGTGCCGCCTCGGGCCAGTGTCGACTGCGCAGGAATTCCCGGAAACTGAAGGGCGTGATCACCGTCTCCATCGCCCGGCCCCGCATGCTGGTGGCCACCTCGCGGCTCAACATGCGGGCGGACGACCCGCTCACGAAGATCTCGACCTTCTCCGAATCCAGCACCCGGCGAACAAAGCGCTCCCACCCCGGGATGAGCTGGATTTCGTCCAGACACCAGGTCACCTCAGCCTGATGCCGGAATTGCGGATGCTGACGGTAATACTCCTCGATGACCGTGCCGAGCTCCTCGGCGCGAAGCCCGCCGAGCCGCTCGTCCTCGAAATTGAAATAGACCAGTCGCTGCCGTTCGACACCACGCGCCAACCGATCGGCCAGGCTACTCGATCAACTGCAGGCGGTAGAACATCGCCCGCCCCGAGCCGGAGATTTCGTCGGTCACGGACGTCATCGACGCTTCTGCCTTCACCGGGGCCGCCACGTTCTTCCACTCGCCCTCGGCGAGATCGACGCAGGACTGCGGTTGGTAGGTCTTCCCGGCGACTGAGGCCCACCGGAGGACCCGCCGGCCCTGCGCGTCCATGGTCACTTGCGTGAGCGCGAGGACCGATCCGTGGTCTGTGGGGTTGGTGCCCGCCAGGATCTCCTCCCAATCGCTGAGGCCATCGCCGTCGTTGTCAGCGTCGAACACGGCAGCCGTCGCGTCGATGACAACCGGGACGAGGCCTTCGTTGACCATGGCGCTCGCGATCTGCATCGTCACGGGTGGCGTTGACGCCAGGGTGGCCGTCAGCAAAGCCCCAACCCCGCCCACCGGCACCGCTCCCGCCAAGGCGGCCCGTACCCGGTGATCCTCGCCAAGGTTGGCGGCGAGATTCATCCCCTCGGACAACCCCCCCGCTTCGGGCGGTTGCACGCCGCTCCCTTCGTACTCGAGCACCAGGTCCAGGGCGTAAATCCGTGCCGGAGCCGATTTGGCGAGCAGCCAGAACCGCACCGTGCCGTCGGCTTCACCGGCCTGTTGCTTCAGCGCCAGCACCACCGTGTCCTCTCCCGGACCCGCCCCGAGCAGGCCCGCACCCACGCCGCTCGCGCCGTCCAATCCCACCGCGCCGAGCCCGCCGGCAGGCCAGTTGCCCGACACATCTCCCAGCAAGACCGCACGGAAATTCTGGCCTGACACGGTTGCGTTCAGGTTCGCGTAACTGCGGTTGGCGGGAAGGAACTTCCAGACTGCACCGGCGCCGGGGAACGGCAGGGGAATCAACCCGACGGCGTCCTGCAGGATATAGAACGCATCGAGCGCGGTGATCTGCCCCGAGGTGTCGGCGTCCCCCGCCACGGCGGCGTCACCGCCCAGGGGGGTCAGCTGCGCGTCGTGCTGCAATACCAGGGAAGCGTCGTACGCGGTAATGCCCGTTGCCTGATCCTGTTTCCCGGGGGTCAACACGTAGCTCCCCGCCTCGGCGCCCGCCACCGTGTAGGTCCCGTCCGACCCGCTTGTCCCGCTGTAGACGCGGGCTCCCGCCAGATCGAGCTGCACTCCGGGAACCGCGCGGCTGCCGTTCCAAAAGACGACGCGGCCGGACACGTCGTAGGCGGCACTCACCGCAAAAGACCCGGCGGCGGTCTCGACGGGGATCGCGCCGTCGTTCAACGACACACCCGCCCATTGAAGTGCCGTCGCGGCCCCGGCCGCGCCCAGGACTTCGAACTCGAGGAGCACCAAGACCCCCGAACCGCTGCTGGTGCCACCGGGGCTGGCCGTCGAGACCAGGACTTGCCCCGCGGTCTTGGTGTTGGCGGCCACGGCCCAGCCCGGCGTCAGGCTCCCTGTTCGTGCGCCGAGGGCCCTCAGAACGGCGCCGTCAAACATCACGGTGAGAGTCGCTGCTCCCAACCCCGACACGTTCGCCGCGTTCACGGGCACTTCGACCACGCTGAGATGTCCCCCACCGGTGGCGGGCAATCCGAGGCTCACCGTTCGGCTTCGGTAGGTGAACGCCCGCAGCAGGCTCCCGCTCTGGCCGGAGGTGTCCACCACGGTCACATCCACGACGGCCGGGTAATGCGCCGCGGTCCGGCACTGGATCAGGCTGGAGCTCACGACGACGACCTCTTCGGCAGGCGTCTCCCCGAGCCGGACCCTCGCTCCCGCCTTGAAGTTCGCTCCGGCAATGGAGAGCAGGGTTCCCCCGGCGTCCGGCCCTGTGTTGGGGGTGACCACGGTCACCACGGGGCGGTCGTTGACCGTGACGCTCCACGGCAGATCGGGGCGGCCCGATCGCCGGACACTGACACCGTCCGTGGCTTCGAGGTAGTACTCGATGCCCGGCGAAACCACGAGGGATCCCTCCAGAGTGGCGGCAAACTGGTTGCCGCCGGTTCTTGTCATTGCCCGACTGGCGTACCAGCCACTCCCGATCCCCCGGAAGAAGAGCGTTACTCCCTGCACCGCCACGTTGTCCGTGGCGTCCGCAAAGAGCGTGAGCGGCAGGCCCGGTGTTGCGGACGTGACAGGAACATGGGTGATGACCGGCGGGATGGTGTCCAGCGGCGTGCCCTGGGCAACGTTCGAATAATCGGACTCCGTCATGTCGGTCTTCACCACCGTGAAGCGGTAATAGTACGGCTCACCCGGCGTGACGTTGCCATCCTGGTAGGTCTTCACCTGCGCGGGAATGAGGGTCGAATTGAGCCGGACGAAATCGTTGGTGTTCCCGGCGGAACGGTAGAGGCGGTAACCGGCCAGCAGCTCGAAATCATCCTGCATCCAGCTCAAGTCCACGCGTCCTTCGCCGCCGGTGGCTTGGAGGTTCATCGATTCCGTGCCGGAGGTGATGATCTCGAATCGGAACCGGCCGGAGTCCTCGCCGGTGACCAGCCAGGGATCGTCCGCCGCCACCGCGCCCGCCACACGGATCAACTGGTACCCGTCGCCGGTCACGGGGGTGATGGCGAACGTCCCCACCCAGGTCCGTGAATCGTGCCAGCCGCCGTCGACGGGATGGACCGTGTAATCGGTCATCGGCGTGTCCGGCCCAAAGGAGACTTGGGGTGGAACCGCCGGATCCATGTCACGGTTGAACGTGACGGTGAAGGTCACCGGTTCGGCGCCCACCTGGGTCAGATTCGTTCCGCCCGCGGTGGCCAGGGCCACGTCGACGACAAACGGGTAGCAGTCCGCCGGCGGTTCACTCAGCGCCGGTTGCCACAGGAACCGGCCCAGGTTGAAGTTGTCTTCGTAATCCCAGATGGACCGCTCGATGAGCAGGGCCGAGGCGGTGCCCCAGTAATTGCAGCCAATCTGGAATTGGCCGTCTCGTCCGCGGAATCCGAGGTTGATCGTTGTCTCGATGCCAAACCGCAGCCAGTGCGCCGGGTCGGGGTCCCACCAGACGTTCAGGATGGCGTTGTTCCTGAAGGGGGTGTGGGGCGCCTGACGGGCGAAGCCGTCGCTGACAAACACCTCCCGGGCCGCATCCAGATCGGCCTGGGTCAGTGTCCCCGGGACTTCCAGCAGGCAGGGGCAGGTCAGGAAGCCCCCAGGGTCGAATCCCACTTCCTCCCAAACTCCGGAAGCCCAACAGCGCATCGCGTAGAACACGGATGCAGGACTGTTGGCATACCGGTTTGCAGACGGAAAACCGCCGGCCCAGTGTGTGTAGGTGACCGGTTCGCCGCTTGTCCACGAGAACGGACCGTCAGTCCCGGAACGGACCAAGCCGATGATCGGGCTCCCGGAGTAGTCGCCGCCGGCGCGCGACTGCAGACTGTCCACATACCCTCTGAGGAACTCGTTCTCGGCGGCGTCATTGATCGCCGCCAGGTGGCCTCCCAGGTGCCGGGCAAAGGCTTCCGCCGCCTCGAACCCCGTCCAGCCATGGACTGCGAAATAGGTCTTCCCCTGCCACACCTCAGGCGCGACCGCCCGAACCGAATTGCTCGCGGAGAAAAAGTAGCCGGAATTCAGCGACTGCGAGGCGACGCCGGCGCGGTAGTTCTTGAGAAAGACGTTGCCCTGCGCCGACCGCAGGTAGTTGTAGGCCAGGGGGCAAGTGTCGAAGAGATTGTTCGTCAACGGCAGGTTCAGCCCGCCCCAGCCAATGCGCCGGAATATCGAGGAAGAAATCAAGTGCGCACTGATCTCAGGGCCATAGCTCCTCGCTTGACCGGACCCATCGCGGTGGCGGATCCACCCTGCCTCCTGGTCGAAATGACAATGGTCGATTTGCGTCAGCCTCCCGCCGAACGAGCCCAGCAACGGGTTGAGTACGCGGGCGTGGTGCAACTCGGCTACCCCGCGGCCCGCGCATTGAATCAGCACGCCGTATTCCGGGTACACCGGGTTGTTGAAGAGCTCGGCGGGCTCCGCGGCTGAGCCTTGAACGACGAGCCGGCCCTCGACCTGAAGCAGGGGACGCACGCTCGTGCTGTAGGGGCTGCTGGGATCCGTGCTCCAGAACTGGATCTGAGTCCCCTCCGTCACCCGCAGCGTCGCCCCTGCCTCCACCAGTACCTGGTCCGGCACCAGCCAGAAATCCTCCGGCGTCAAGGTCATGTCTCCGCTGACGATCCGGGGGAGTTCCCGGCCACGCTGCACCACCAACTGGAAGTGCGACTGCGTGATGTAAACCTGCGGGTCTCCCGGGTCCAGTCCGTTCCAGGCGGCCATGGTCACCCTGAAAGGGATGACATGGTTGTTCGGGCAGTCGGCCGACACGACAAAGCGAAACGGGTTGCGAACCCCGATGATGGTCTGGTCCGCATCGTAGATCAGGCCGTTGTCGTCCCAGTTGAACGAGCCGATGGCGCCGTAGTCCACCGTGTTCGTGATCCACTCGACATAGGGGTCCGCCTGGGTCGCGCCGGGCGCCCAGGCCTCGAGCGTGACAGAGACCGGATCCGCCTTCCCCCACTGGTTGCGGATGACGACCGCCAGATCGAGGGTCTCACCGGCGTCCACCAGCCCGTCATCGTCATTGCCGTCGTCCTGCAGGGGGGTGTCAAACAGCCAATGTTGCAGGTGGGCCAGTTGCGGTTTGGGCACGGTGGTGAGCGCCGCCCGCGCGTTGGCGGTGTGATACGACACGGCGTCGCCTTTCGCGGTGAGCCTTCCCTGCAGACTTTCGCCCGTTGTGGCGATCTGCCCCATGATGAACCGGGAGGAATAGACCTCCTTGTCGCTCCATCGGGTCCGGGCCAGCGCAGCAAGACCGGAAACGACCGGCGCCGCCATCGAGGTGCCATCCCACGCCGCGTACTGTCCGCCGGGGAGCGTGCTCCAGACATCAACACCCGGAGCCATCAGTTCGTATTCCACGGGACTGCCGGGGATGCCGTCGAAGTTCGAGAACCCGGCCAGGTAATTGCCCCGGGCATCCGGGTTTTGCGTCCGGGCCATCACGCCCAGCACCCAGTTGTAGGCCGCGGGGTACATCGGCCGCGGCGCGCGCGGGACGTCACACGACTCGTTGTGGAACCCGTCATTTCCCGCGGCCGCGACGAGCACGCATTGGCCAAACGCCACTGCCAGCGCGTCCTCTTCGATCTGTGACCTGGCATAACCCCCGAACGACATGTTGATGATGTCTGCCCCTTGGGCCACGGCGTAGCGGATTGCCTCGGCGACGTCTGAGCTCGTCAGCACACCCGAGTACTGAGCGGCTTTGATCGGCATGATCTGCACGCCGTAAGCCACCCCGGCGCCGCCTTCGTGGTTGCCGCCCTGGGCGGCGATGATCCCCGCGACGTGCGTGCCGTGCCCATGATCGTCCATCGGGTCTCCCGAACGCGTTCCTTCCACCCGCGCGCCATGGACGTCGTCGATATACCCGTTGCCATCGTCGTCCTGACCGTTGCCGGCGATTTCGCGGCTGTTCGTCCAGAGGTTCGCCGCCAGATCAGGGTGTGTGTAGTCCACACCGGTGTCGATCACGGCCACGACGACGTCGTGACTGCCCCCCGGCGGCAACGCCTGGCTTTCAAGCCAGGCCCATGCTTCCGGAATTCCGGCCGCCGCAAGGTGCCCTTGCTGCGCAATCAACGGGTCGCTGTCCGAATTCGGAATCGAGGCGCCGGGCGGGGCGGCCATGAGTTGGATGCCGCGGCGACCACCGCCGTCGCCACCGGCCTCCGCCGCCGCAATGGGACCATCCGCCAGCCTTCGCAGGTACTCCGGTTCCGCCACCGCAATGCCCGGCTCGACCGACAGCGTCTCGACCGCCTCCTTCGTCGTGCCTGCCACCCGCGCTCGGTACCACCGTGTCAGGTCCGGTCCCTCGGGCGTTGTTGCCCCGGCCAGTCTGGCCACCATCGGCTGGACGTTCGGGAACACCCGTTCGAGCCGCGTGATCCCATGGACGGCAAGTGCGCGGTTGAGCCCGCCTTGGTCGGTCAGGCCCCCGTCCGCCTGTGCCCCGGCCGGGGCCACACCCGCTCGCGCTTGCACCGCCACCTCCGGGGCGAACCGGATCACCAGCGCGCCCTCGCGATAGTCGCGGCCAGGAATGGGTTCATAAGGAGGGGGGCTGTCCAGTTTGTCAAAGGGCGAGTAGGCGTGTTTCGGAGTCCCTTGGGCGGGGTCACTCCGCTGCGGGCCGTAGCGGCTGGCTTGGCGGGGCAGATCCGGCCTAGCGGCATCCTCCGCACGCAGAAGACCGGGGGGATTCAGCAAGAACACCGCTACCAAAGAAAGCGGTAAGGAGTGCATAGGTTTCCGAGGCTTCGCTCCGCCGCGCGACCAAGTCATCGGCGAGACCCGTAACGCTGCAGGCGCGACGACGCAGGAATAGGGACTCTTCAGGCTGGCCGGTAGATAGCCGAGGGGCGGGGCCCGCACAAGGAGAAAAGCGAAGACCGCCTGGACCCTCTTTCCCGGGCGCTCCTACGGATTCACAGTCGGAACGTGCTCCGGCGTGAACTCGGCCGCCGGTTGCCGCAGGTCGAGATCGAACGCCGCATCGCGATCGCAGGTCAGCGTCGCTCCGTCGAAGCCGAGTTGGGCCATCTGAAGCCACGGGTGGCGATAGGCCGGTTCCTTCACTCGACCCGGTACAAATGGGTCTTGGTTCGAAGGAAGAACGCCCGGCCAGAGACCGCCGGCGACGCCATGAACCCGCCGTCCAGCGTGTTGGTGGCGAGCACCTCGAACGTGCGCCCGGGCTTGAGAACCGTCGTCTTCCCCTGCTGGTCGAAGAAATAGAGACGGCCGTCCGCGTAGACCGGCGACGCCGCGTGTTTGCCCCCGATCCGCTCTCTCCAGACCACCTCCCCCGTCGCCGCCTCGAGGCACGTGACGAAGCTCTCTTCCGCGGCGGTGTAGATCAAACCGTCCACGAGCAGCGGCGAGGCGTACTTGCCGATGTGGGTTCGCAACCGCCACACCACCGCCGTGTCGGTCACATCCCCCTGGCCGTCCAGGTTCACCGCAAAGAGCTCCGTCCTCGCAAGTCCGCTGACGAAGAACCCCCGGCGGCCATCCGATAGCGGCCGGGGCGCAGCCGACCAGTCCGGATGCTGGACCCGCCACAGCTCGCGGCCGGTTCGCGGATCGTAGGCGTAGGCGGCTTTCGCGCCGACACTGAGCATTTGGGGCTTTCCGCCGACCGTCACGATCAAGGGCGTGCTGTGCGCCTTGCGCAAGTCGCCGTCCCGCGCCATCTGGCCCGGGACGTTCTCGTCATTCCACGCCACGGAACGATCGGTCTTCCAGGCGGTCGCCCCGGTCTGCTTGTCGAGGGCGACGTGGTATTGCCGGTCCACGCCGTCCATGGTGAGGATCACGAGGTTCTCGAACCTCACCAGCGATGAGGACGGGCCCCGGTAATGCCGGCACGGCAGGTCATCCCGACGCCACAGCACCTTGCCCGTGGCGGTGTCAAGAGCCGCCGTCCCAAAACTGCCAAAATGAACGTAAACCCGCCCCGGCTCGATGACCGGCGAAGGCGTCGCGTAACAGTTCATCGAGGCGCCGTTCCCCAGCGGCTCCGGATTGTCGCTGTGGAAGACCCGTTCGTTGAACTGGATCGCCCCCTTGGCCGCATCCAGGCCGATGGCATAGAAGTCATGGCCCTCCTCGGTCGCGGTCGTCAGCCAGACCTGCCCTCCCAGAACCACCGGCGTCGACCAACCCCGATGCGGAATCGCTGTCTTCCACACCACGTTGCTCGTCTCGCTCCAGTGCAGCGGGAGTCCCACCGGGCCGCCACCCGGCGCCAGCGCCGCATGCCCGTCGCCCGTGGGCCCGCGGAACTCCGGCCAGTCGGCCCGGGCCATGCCACCCCCTCCGATCGCCGCCGCCAGCGCTACGAGAACGGCCGCCAGAACAATCGCCCCTTGCGGCCCCGACCCCGAGACCCTTCTCCGCCCCTCCGTCCGCCGCTCCGGACCAACCCCGGGATGCCAGTCCAAGCCGGATCTCGAATCGTCCGCACGATGCTCATCGAGGTTCATGCCTCAAGGGTGCGGAGACAATCCGCCCAAGTCAATGTCCAGCCTCCGGATCGGCTCCGTGCACCGCGAGTGCCGCGGCCAATCGCTCAGCCGCCGAGAGGCCCGGCTGCGCCGCCAACCGCGCCAGCGCCGCCCGGCCGAACGCAAACAGAATCTCGTCCCGGAGCTCCTCCGGCGATCGCATCCCGTCGAGGCGGAGGAGGTAAGGCTTCTCGATGGCCTGGAAAATCGCGCGGGCCCGCGTGAGTTGCGCCAGCGTTTCGAATTCGTTCGCCGCGCCGTCCCGGCGATCGATCCGCGTCAGGCCGAGCGCCGGATCGATATCGATGACCACCAGCAAGTGCGGTTCCATGGCGATGGCCTCGTTCTGGCGGAGCAGCTCGGCAGGGTCAAAGCCCCGGGCGCCCTGATAGGCCACGGTCGAGAAATAGTACCGGTCCGTGATCACCACCTGGCCCGCCTCCAGACAAGGCCGGATCAGGCTCTCGACGTGCTCCTTGCGATCTTCGAGGAACGCATGCAGTTCCTCGGCCGGCGAGAGCCGGCCCCGGGCGGCCGACGCGCGGAGGCGCTGCCCCCAAGGCCCCTGGGTCGGTTCACGCGTGAGGACACAGGCAAGCCGGCGACGCTCGAGCGCCTCCGCAACCGCCCGCCCTTGCACGCTCTTTCCCGCGCCGTCGATCCCCTCGATCGCCAGCAGGAAACCGCCCGGGATTCGATGGCTCATCGTGATCGCCGGCGCTTCGGAAGGTCCATCTGCGCCAGCAGTTGCCCGACGTACTTGCCGACGAGATCCGCTTCGAGGTTGACCGCATCTCCCGTTTTGCGGTCGCGCAGGTTGGTGACCTCCCACGTGTGGGGGATGATCCAGATCCGCAGGCCGTGGCGCAGCACTTCCGCAACCGTCAGACTGATGCCGTCCACCGCCACCGAACCCTTGTACACCAGGTACTGCATCACCTCGCGCGGTGCGTCGACGTCCAGCACCCAGTCCTGCCCCGAGCGCTCCCACCGGACAATCCGTCCCACCCCGTCAATGTGCCCGGTGACAAAATGCCCGCCCATCCGGCTGTCCGCACGGAGGGATCGTTCGAGATTCACCCGCGATCCCGGCTCGACGTACTGGAGGTTGGTCCGCCGCCACGTCTCCTGGAGCAGATCGAATCGCACCAGCCGATTCCGCCCCCGCCGGCGAATCTCGACGACCGTCAGGCAACACCCGTTCACCGCCATGCTGTCGCCAACTTTCAATCCCCGGGCGCACAAACGCGGTTCGAGGGTCAGTCGCACCGCGTTCTCCGCCGGCTCGACTCGCCTGACCACACCGGTTTCCTCGACAATACCCGTGAACATCCTTTGGTCCTCTCACCGGCGGCCGGGTTCCTGCCCCACGGCTCTGCCGTCGGCCAAGGCTACTCTCCACCCCTCGCCCGCTTCAAGCCTTGGCAAGGGCGGGACAGGGGCACCCCCCTCGTGCACGGTCAAGCCCGGGCAACGGCAGCACGTCAGCGCGGCGCTGACGGCCGCGGCTGCGGACAGGGACGGCGTGGCCGCCGGCGTGAGCCGGCGCTGACTGCCAGGTCGCAAGCCCGGGGGAGCGAGGGAGACAACATGGTGGCGGATGTTCTTTCCCAAGGGGCGCCGGGAACCCAGTTTGCCATTGCCGACCGGCATCCGGGCGTCTATGGGAATGGGCCGATGAAATCACGGCTGATCCTGCCACGCCGCTATCGGCCCCAGCTCGGGGTCCGGGAAACCGAACGAGCCATCAAAGCCTTGAAGGACTTCTTCGAGCTGAACCTGGCGACCGAGCTCAGCCTGTCGAGGGTCACCGCGCCCCTCTTCGTCCGCAGCGGCACCGGGATCAATGACGATCTCAACGGCATCGAGAGGCCGGTGGCCTTCCCCGTGCCCGATCTGGGCGGCAGCCAGGTCGAAATCGTCCAGTCCCTGGCGAAATGGAAGCGGCTCATGCTGGCCGAGCTGGCCTTCGAACCCGGCTTTGGGCTCTACACGGACATGAACGCCCTGCGCCCCGACGAGCGCCTCGACAACACGCACTCGATCTATGTCGACCAATGGGACTGGGAGCGGGTGATCACGCCCGCGGACCGAACCGTGGCGTTCCTCCGGCTGATTGTCGGGAAACTCTACGGCATCCTCAAGCGCACCGAGCAATTCGTCTACGAGCGGTACCCGGCCATCCGACCCCTTCTTCCCGACACCCTGGCGTTTGTGCATGCGGAGGACCTGCTGCGGGAGTACCCCCGGCTTAGCCCGCGCGCGAGAGAGACCGAGTTTGTCCGCGACCACGGCGCCGCCTTCGTCATCGGGATCGGCGGCGCCCTGTCCGATGGTTCCCTCCACGACGGTCGGGCGCCGGACTACGATGACTGGTCGACGCCAGCGGAGGATGGGCGGCCGGGTCTGAACGGCGATCTGTTGATCTGGAACCCGGTGCTGAAGACCGCGTTCGAGATCTCCTCGATGGGCATTCGCGTCGATCGCGCGGCGCTCGTGCGTCAACTCGAGATCCGCGGCTGCACCGAGCGACGGCGGCTCTTCTTTCACCGCCGGCTGCTCGAGGGATCCCTGCCGCTCTCGATCGGCGGCGGGTTGGGGCAGTCGCGGCTTTGCATGTATTACCTGCGCAAGGCGCACATCGGGGAGATCCAGTCCAGCCTCTGGCCGACCGCGATGGTCCGCGCCTGCCGGCGGCACCGCATCCAGCTGCTGTAAGGGTCTGTCAAGGAACAGCCTTTGCCCTTTGTCGGCCGGCGCGCGCGGGGTACACTCGAGGCATGGCGGCTGATACCATCGCGGCCATCGCAACCCCGCTGGGCGAGGGCGGCCTGGCGGTGATCCGCATTTCGGGCGACGGCGCGTTCGAGGTGGCCGACCGCTGTTTCCGGCCCGCCCGACGTTCGGGGCCGCGCCCGTCCGAGGCTCCCACCCACACGGTGCACCTGGGCCATGTGCATCACCAGGGGCAACTCGTGGACGAAGTCCTGCTGACCGTGATGCGCGCGCCCCGGACCTACACCCGGGAGCCCACCGTCGAGATCGCGTGTCACGGCGGCTTGTTGCCCGCCCGCCGCGTCTTCGAGACCGTCCTCGCCGCCGGGGCGCGCGCCGCCGAGCCGGGCGAGTTCACCAAGCGGGCTTTTCTCAACGGGCGTCTCGATCTCGCCCAGGCCGAGGCCGTCGCCGACATCATCCACGCCCGGACCGAGCTGGCGCTCGCCGCCGCCGAGGAACAGCTCGCCGGCAAACTCTCGTTCCGCGTCGGCCTCGTCCGGGACCGCCTGCTGCGCGTCCTCGCCCACATCGAAGCCCAACTCGATTTCCCCGAGGACGACCTCGAGCCGGAGACCCGGGACAGCCTGTTGCGGCGGCTCGAGGAGGCGCAGGCTGCGATCGGGGCCTTGCTCGCAACGGCCTACCAGGGGCGCCTGCTCCGACGCGGTGTGCGGGCCGTGATCCTCGGCCGGCCCAACGTCGGCAAGTCGAGTCTCCTGAACCAATTGCTGGGCCACGACCGGGCGATCGTCTCGCCCGTGCCCGGCACCACCCGCGACACCATCGAGGAGCCGGCCAACATCCGCGGGCTGCCCGTGGTGTTGATCGACACCGCCGGGCTCCGCGAGGCTGCGGATGCGATCGAGCAGGAGGGCGTGCGGCGCACGACGCAAAGCGCGGACCGCGCCGATCTGATCCTGCACGTGCTCGACGCGTCAGCGCCGCTCGACCCGGAGGACGCCCGGTACCTCGAGGCTTTTGGGGGCAAACCCCGGGTGATCGTGCTCAACAAGTCCGACCTGGCCAGGCGACTCGAATTGCCCCCGGCCGCCTCCGCGGCCATCTGCGCCGTCTCGTGCCTCACCGGCGAGGGGATCGGGGCGCTCGAGGACGCCATCCGCGACCGGATCTGGCAGGGCGAAGTCCGGGCGGAGATGCTCGAAGTGACCATCAACGCCCGGCACCAGGACGCCCTCCGCAGGGCCCAAACCGCCACCGAGACGGCAGCCGGCACGCTCCGCCGCCAGGAATCGCTCGAGTTCGCCGCGCTCGACCTCCGCGTCGCCCTCAATGCCGTCGGCGAAATCGTGGGCGACACCGCCACCGACGACCTGCTGGACGTGGTCTTTCGGGAGTTTTGCATCGGGAAATGAAGGACTTTGACGTTGCCCAATCCGCCATGAACCGACAACGTCCCTGCCGCCGGGGCGGCGTCCGCCCTCTGCCATGATCGGCCTGTTCCGCCAACTGCGTTTGTGGGGCGAGTTCGTCAAGTTCTCGCACACGGTGTTCGCGTTGCCGTTTGCGATCGCCTCGATGGCGGTGGCGGCGCGCGACCAGCGGGGCTGGCCCGGGGGCCGGACGTTCGGGCTGATCCTGGTGGCGATGGTCTGCGCGCGGACCTGCGCCATGGCGTTCAACCGGATCGCCGACCGCCACTTCGACGCCGTGAACCCCCGGACCGCCCAGCGCCCGCTGCCCACCGGCCGGATCACTCTGGCCGGGGCCTGGACCCTGTGGGCCTTGAGCGCGCTCGGGCTCGTGGCCGCCAGCTACGGGCTCAACCGCGCCTGCTTCCTCCTGTCGCCGGTTGCGGTGGTCCTGGTCTGTCTTTACTCCCTCACGAAGCGCTTCACGGACTTCACCCATGTCTTCCTCGGGATCGCCCTCGCGCTGGCACCGCTGGGCGCCTGGATCGCCGTGACCGGCGGGTTCGACCTCTTCCCCGTCCGGAACGGCGTCTTCTCGATGCGGCACAGCGCCGTTCTCGCCCTGCTCTTGGCGGTGGCCGTCGTGTTCTGGCTCATCGGCTTCGACATCATCTACGCGCTCCAGGATTACGAGTTCGACCGCCGACACGGTCTCCGGTCGCTTGTGGTTCGCTGGGGCGTTGCGAATGCGCTCAAGGCGTCGTTCCTCGCCCACCTGATCATGTGGGTGACCATCGGGGTCTTTGGTTTCCTGGCCCGCTTCTGGATCGCCTACCTCGCCGGCCTCGCCGTGATCGGGTTCTGCCTCGTGCTCGAACATTGGCTGGCCCGGAAGCGCAGCCTGGACTGGATCCACCTCGCGTTCTTCCGGCTGAATGCGGTCATCAGCCTCGTTTTCCTGGTGGTCACCACCGCCGAAGTCGCGTTTCCGCGGTTCCGGCTGATCTTCCCGTGAGGCGACGGCCGGTCAAGGAGAGGATGCCATGCTGGACGGTGCAATGCGTTGGGTGATCGAGCGAAGCGCGCTCGCGGATCTGGGCAACCGGCTGGCCGCCGGAGAACGGCTGTCCGAGACCGACGCGCGGCGCCTGTTCGAGAGCCGGGACTTGAATGCCCTGGGGACCCTCGCCTCGGCAGCGTGCGAACGCGCGGTCGGGCGCCGGGCAACCTACATCCTCAACCGCTACATCAACTACTCGAACTACTGCATCCTGAGCTGCCGGTTCTGCGCGTTCGCCCGCAAGAAGCGGGATGCCGACGGGTTCGAGCTGACGGTGCCGGAGATCGTCGCCCGGGCGCGGTCCGCTCTCGATCTCGGCATCACGGAGCTGCACATCGTGGGCGGCCTGCATCCGTCGCTGCCCCTGGACTATTACACGGAGATGCTGCGCGCCTTGCGGGCGCTCGATCCCCGATTGCGACTCAAGTGTTTCACCGCGATCGAGGTGCTCCATCTGGCGTGGCGCTCGCGACAGTCGGTCCGCGACGTCCTGCGGGCGCTTCAGCAGGCCGGGCTCGACTGCCTGACCGGCGGCGGCGCCGAGGTGTTCGCCCCCCGCGTCCGCTCGGCCATCGCTCCCGGCAAGGAATCGGCCGAGGAATGGCTCGATGTGCACCGGACCTGGCACCAGCTCGGCGGACGCAGCACCTGCACCCTGCTCTACGGCCACGTGGAATCCATCGCCGACCGCGTCGATCACCTCCGCCGCCTGCGCGAGCTCCAGGATGAAACGGGCGGGTTCGTCGGTTTCATCCCCCTGCCGTACCAGCCCGAGAACAACGACATCCCGGTTCACACCCCCCCGACCGCCTTCGACACGCTGCGGACGCTGGCCGTCAGCCGCCTTTACCTCGACAACATCAAGCACCTCACCGCCTACTGGGTCGGCATGGGCTTCAAGCTCGCCCAGACCGCCCTGAGCTACGGCGCTGACGACCTCCACGGCACGATCGTCGAGGAACACATCTTTCGCATGGCCGGCGGCAAGGCGCCGCAGGAACAGACCGCCGCCGACATGATCCGGGCAATCCGCGAGACGGGACGGGCCGCGGTCCAGCGGGACACATTCTACCAGCCCATCGCGTGAGGCCCGCCCACCTGCACGGTCCAATCGGAAAACCGACGGGCCTGGCGAGGCGCCGCCTCAGACCTAAACCTAACGAAGTCCGCGATCCCATGAAGCCTTCCTGCCTTTTCGGACCCTCTCTTCCGCGCCTCGCTACAGTAGAGTCCTCGACGGAAGGAGGGGAGGCCTGGAACGGCAGGGGCCAAACTTGACCTGTTGACTCCACATTCCACAGGGCGAGGACTCTAGTCCCGGATTGCCGCGTGCTGGAGTTTGCCTTAGAAGGGGGGCATGCCTGCGATGAGCATCATGACTCGAGCGCGACGTCTCTGGGGGAATGGGAGGCATGCGGCGCATCGATGGTGGCGGGGCGGGTGGGTCATGGCTCTTGGGCTGGGGGCGATCCCGCTCGAGGCGGAGGTCCTGATTGCTCCGCAGAGCGTCTGGAAGTACTGGAGGGGGACCAGCGAGGCTTCGAGTCCGACGAGCGCCTGGCGGTCGTTGGGGTTTGACGACAGCGCGTGGGAGGCGGGCCAGGCGCCGTTCTATTATGATGCCGAGAGGATTTACCAAGGGAACACCGCCCTCGACGGCATGCGGTACACGTACACGTGTCTCTTTCTGCGGCGGACCTTTGTGGTGGACTCGGTGGCGGCGATCTCGACCCTCGAACTGCGGTCCTATTGCGACGACGGGTTTGTTCTTTGGATCAACGGCACCCGGGTTCATGCGTTCAACTACACCCTGAGCAACTACAACCGGACGAACACGGCGACGGCCCTGGCGACCGAGCCGCTGGTGTGGTCGGGCGTCACGCTCACGAATCCGGCGGCCTATCTCGTGAACGGGGCGAACCAGGTGGCGGTGCAGGCCTTCAACCGGCCGATCACGAGCAGCGATTTCATCATCGAGCTCGAGTTGTCATCGAGCGCGCCGGACCTGAAGGCGCCGACGGTGGCGCGGGTGACGCCGGGGGCGGGGACGGTCGAGGGCCTGCGCCAGGTCACGGTCGAGTTCAGCGAGTCGGTGGGCGGGGTGAGCGCCTCCGATCTCCTGTTGAACGGGATCCCGGCGTTGGGCGTCACGGGGTCGGGATCGAGCTACACGTTTGCGTTCGGCCCCCTGCCGCTGGGGCGGGTGGCAGCGACGTGGGATCCTGGGGCATGGATCACGGATTTTGCGAGTCCGCCCAACACGTTTGTGACGACGGGTCCTGGCGCGACGTGGGAGTACGACCTGGTCGATCGCCAGGCGCCGGCGATCGAGGCGCTGGTGCCGGCGGCGGGCACGGTGGTGCGACAGCTTCAGCAGGTCAGCGTGACGTTCACCGAGCCGGTGACGGGCGTTGATGCGGCGGATCTCCGGATTGACGGGGTGGGGGCAACGCGGGTGACCGGTTCGCTGGCCGGTCCGTATATCTTCGAGTTTCCCGCGCGGTCGGCGGGGCCGGTCGCCCTGGCTTGGGCGCCGGACTCGGGCATTGCCGACGAGGCGGTTCCGGCCAATGCGTTCGGGGGCGGGTCGTGGACGGTGACGGTGGATCCCTCGTTTGTGGTCTCGACGGTGCGGATCAACGAGATTCTGACCGCGTATTCCGGGGTGGGGGGCCTGCGGGACGAGGACGACGAGTTGCAGGATTGGATCGAGTTGCGCAACAGCGGGACGACGGCGGTCCGGCTTTTGGGCTGGGCGTTGACCGACGATCCGGACGATCCCGGGCAGTGGACATTCCCGGACGTGTCGATCGGGCCCGGCCAGCACCTGGTGGTGTTCGCCTCGGGCAAGGACCGCAAGCCGACGGCGCCCGGGAGCCGGCTTCACACGAACTTCAAACTGAATTCGGCCGGCGACTATTTAGGCCTGTACGATGCGGAATCGCCGCGCCAGCGTCTGTCCGCGTTCGCCCCCGAGTTCCCCGAGCAGCGGAGCGATCACTCGTACGGCTACGATTCGTCGAGCGGGCTCCGTTATTTCGCCGTGCCGACCCCGGGCGCCGCGAACGGGGCGAGCACGATTATCGGCGTGGTGCCGCCGGTGCATGAGAATGTCAGCCGGGGGTTTTTCGAGCGGCCATTCAGCCTGGTGCTGACCTGTCCGATGGCTGGGGCGGCGATCCGGTACACGACCGACGGCAGCGAGCCGACCCAGGGGTCGGGGGAGTTGTACGCCGGCCCGGTGACGATTTCGGTGACGACGGTGTTGCGGGCGGCTGCGTTCCTGGCGGGGCATCTGCCTTCCGCGATGACCACGTGCAGCTACGTGTTTCCGGACCAGGTGATTGCGCAGCCGAACAATCCTCCCGGTGTGCCGACGACCTGGATTGACACTCAGAATCGGACGTGGACGGCGGACTACGAGATGGACCCGGAGATCACGCAGGACCCGCAGTACCGGGATCTGCTGAAGCCGGCCCTGCTGGCTCTGCCGGTGCTATCGGTGGTGATGCGTCCCGAGGATCTTTTTGACAACAGCACCGGGATCTACCCCAAGTCCCAGAACCGCGGCGCCTCGTGGGAGCGCCCGTGCTCGGTCGAGCTTTTCTTCCCGGACGGCCGCGAGGGCTTCCAGATCGAGTGCGGCATCCAGTGCCAGGGCAACTCCGTCCGCGACCCGGTCAAGACGCCCAAGCACGCCTTTCGGTTGGTGTTCAAGGGGGACTACGGGCCGGCGAAACTGCGGCACCCGTTCTTTCCCGATTCGACGGTGTCGACGTTTGACACGTTGACCCTGCGGGCGGACTTCAACTTTTCATGGCTCCACTGGAGCAGCGGGCAACGGCCGAGGGGCCAGCGGTGTCGGGACGCGTTCTTGAAGGACTCGCTTCGCGCGATGGGCGGGCTGAGCGGGCACAACCGGTTTGTTCATCTCTATCTCAACGGACTGTATTGGGGCGTGTACGACCCGACGGAGCGTCCGGACGGCGCGTTTGGGGCGGCCTACCTGGGCGGGGAGAAGGAGGATTACGACGTGGTGAACGAGGGCAGCCTTGTGGACGGCAACATGACGGCCTACAACGCGATGCTCGCGATCAACGACCTGGCGGACACTGGCCGGTTCCAGCAGATGGAGCAGTACCTGGACGTGGGGCAGTACATCGACTACATCCTGCTGCATTTTTACGTGGGGCACGAGGACTGGGGCCAGAACAAGAACTGGTACACGATGCGGCGCCGGGTCGCGGGCGCGGGTTTCAAGTACGTGCCGTGGGACGGCGAGAACATCATGGCGGCCAACACGGCCAATCGCGTCAGCAACTCGGACACGGCGTCGGGTCTCCACACGAAGCTCGTCGCCAACGCCCAGTACCGGCTCGACTTCGCGGATCACGTCCAGCGCCATTGTTTCGACGGCGGCGCCTTGACGCCCGAGGTGGTCGGCGCCCGGTGGCAGCGCTGGGCGGACGTGCTCGATATTGCGATTGTGGCCGAGTCCGCGCGGTGGGGGGATTACCGCCGGGATGTACATTCCTATTCGAGCGGGCCGTACGAGCTGTACACGCGGAACCAGCATTGGCTGGTCGAGCGCGACCGGTTGTTGAAGGACTATTTCCCGGTGCGAACGGGCATTCTCGTGGGCCAGCTGAAATCGGCCGGCCTTTATCCGGCGAACGCGGTGGCGCCCGTGTTGAGTCACCGGGGCGGCCCGGTCGCCGCGGGTCTGCGGCTGACCCTCTCGGCTGCCTCGGGGAGCCTCATCGTGACGACGAACGGGCTTGATCCGCGGGTCCGGCATGCGGGTACGATCGACCCGTCGGCGTGGGTCTATCGGGAGCCGCTGGTGATCGATCGGAGTCTGACGGTCAAGGCCCGGACTCTGCTGGGCGCGGAGTGGAGCGCCCTAGTCGAGGCCACGTTCCAGGTCGCGGAGCTTGGCTCGCCCCTGCGCATCACGGAGATCATGTATCATCCCGCCGGAGGCGACCCCTACGAGTTCATCGAGCTGCAGAACACGGGGTCGACGACGATCCACGTCGGCGGCTACGCCTTTGAGGGCATCGATTACACGTTCCCACCCGGCACGACGCTCGGTGCGGGCGCGCGGATCGTGCTTGCGTCCGGCGTCAGTCCCGACGCGTTCGCGCAGGAGTATCCGGGCGTTCCGGTTTTTGGCTACTTCGGGTTGAGTCTGGCCAACGGCGGCGAACGGCTGGTGCTGCGCGATGCTGCGGGCGCTGTGGCGACTGCCGTCGAGTATGGCGATGGGGGCGGCTGGCCGACGGCGGCGGACGGGTCCGGATCATCGCTCGAGGTGTTGGATCCCCGGGGCGATCCGGACGCGCCGGCGAATTGGCAGGCGAGCGCGCGGCGCGGCGGTTCCCCTGGGGCGGCCACGGTGCCGATGGTCTCGCCGTCGGTTGTGCTTAGTGAAATCATGGCGGACAACGTCGCTTCCGTTCCGGCGGGCGCGGGATTCCCCGACTGGATCGAAGTGCACAACCCGACGGGCGCGGCCGTCGACCTGTCGGGTTGGGGATTGAGCGATGACAGCGATCCACGGTTTGTGTTTCCCGCCGGCACGCTCCTCGATGCCGGCGGTTATCTTGTGGTCTGGTGTGGGGCGGATGAGACGGCGCCAGGGCATCGAGCCGGGTTTGCGCTGGCGCGCAAGGGCGAGACGGTGTCCCTGTTTGATGCCAGCGGGCGGCGGGTGGACAGCGTCACGTTCGGGTTGCAGTTGGCGGACAGGAGTCTCGGTCGGGTGGCGGGCGCGGGGGGGCTCTGGCAGCTTTGCGAACCGACGCCTGGGGTGGCGAACCGGGCGCACGCGGTGGCTGTGGCGGCCCGGTTGCGGCTCAACGAGTGGCTTCCCAACCCGGTGACGGGGCAGGCGGGCTGGGTCGAGATCTACAACGCCGACGTCGACTTGCCGGCGGTGTTGAAGGGGCTGTACGTCGCCGCCGGCGGCGCCGTCAGCCGACTCGAAGCCCTCGCGTTCCTGCCGCCGGGAGGATTCGTGGTACTGGGGGCGGACCTCGGGGGCGACCTGCGTCTTCCGTTCCGGCTGCCGGAATCCGGGGGCACGCTCGCGCTTTACGATGGGGCAGGTGTGGGGATTGATCAGGTGGTTTACTCGGGCCTCGAGTTGGGGACATCTGCGGGGCGCCTGCCGGACGGGGGTGCCAGGGTCGAGGCCTTTCCAGGGAGCAGCAGTCCCGGCGCACCGAACCATCGCCTGGAGCCGTCGGGTTTGGTCTTGAACGAGGTGATGGCGTGGAATGCGGGTGTTGTGACCAACGCCGCGGGCGGGACGCCGGACTGGGTCGAGCTGTACAATCCCGCGCCGGCGCCGGCCGCGTTGGATGGGCTGAGCCTTGGGCTTGGGGAGGCCGGCCTCGATCGGTGGTTCTTTCCGCGGGGGTTGGCTGTTCCGGCCGAAGGCTGGCTGACGATCTGGTGTGACGGGACCCGTCCGATCTCGATGAGCCCGGAAACACCCTTGAACGCGGGCGAGGGTCTAGGGCGCGATGGCGGAGTGCTAGTGTTGTACAACGCTCTGGGCCAGGCGCTGGACCGGATTGCCTATGGCGCCCAGGTCCGGAATCGCAGTCTCGGGCGGGCGCAGGGGGAGTGGCAATTGCTCGAGATGCCCACGCCGGGAGCCGAGAACTCGGGGCCGGCGTTTTTGGGCGATGGGAGCAACCTGCGGATCAACGAATGGCTCGCCAGTTCGGCCGCTGGGGGCGACTGGGTCGAGCTGTACAATGCGGACAATCTGCCGGTGGCACTCGCCGGTCTGACGCTCACGGATCTGCCCGGCATGGCCGGGCTTCAGCAGCCGCCTTTTGCATCGCTCGATTACGTCGATGCTGGCGGGTTCGTCTGTGTGCGGTCGGCGGAGTTTGCGCCGGCGGGAGCGGCGAGCCTGGGTTTTGGACTGTCCCGTGAGGGCGATGCGCTGGTCCTGCTTGGGAATGGGGGCGAGTGGATTGACGCCGTGTTCTTCGGGTCCATGGCCCTGGGGACCTCGCTCGGGCGGTTGCCCGACGGGGCGGAGTCGGTGGTCCTGTTTCCGGAGGAACCGACTCCGGGCGGTCCCAATGGGTTTCGATTGAGGACGCCGTTGGTGAGCGAGGTGCTCCCCCAGACGGCGTCCCCGCTCGAGGCGGCGATCGAACTCCACAACCCGGAGGCGGCGCCCGTCGACATCGGCGGTTGGTACTTGAGCGATGACCCGGCGGATCCGCGCAAGTTCCGGATTCCCGAAGGAACGGAGATTGGTGCGGGCGCCTTTTGTGTGTTTTACCGGCATCAATTTGACGGGGGGACGGGCTCGCTTGTGCCGTTTGGGCTCGAGTCCGGTCGGGGGGAGACCGCGGTGTTGTCGGCGGCGGATGCATCGGGGAATCTGACCGGTTGGCGTGATGTGATGTCCGCGGGGGTCCATCTCCCGGGGGTCTCCTTTGGGCGATACCTGACGAGCCAGGGGTCGGAAGTTGTTCCTTGGAGTTGGGCGACGTTTGGGGTGGATCGTCCGGAGAACCTCGATCAATTCCGTCAGGGTCAAGGGGCGTCAAACGCTCCGCCGAGGGTGGGTCCGCTCGTCATTTCGGAAATACACTATCATCCGGTTGCGACCGCCGGTGGGTCCGGCGAGGAGAATGGCGCTTCATCGCAGGATGAGTTCATCGAGCTGCAGAACATCACGGAGCGACTGGTGGTGGCAGGCGATCGCGGGGCAGTGGGCGCGTGGCGGATTCGAGGCGGCGTGGACTTGGATCTCCCGGGGGGCGTAGCCGTCGCGCCGGGCGGGTTTGTGGTGCTGGTCTCCTTCGATCCGCAGGCGGACGTGGTGCTTGAAGAGAACTTCCGAGTGCGGCATGCGGTACCGGCGGGTGTGCCGCTGGTGGGGCCTTGGAACGGCCGTTTGGACAACGCCGGGGAAAGCCTGCGGCTCGAGTTTGCGGACTGGCCAGCCGGCGTCGCGGTGCCGGAGGGAGGCATCCCGCCGTTCCTGATGGCGGAACGGATTGGTTACTGCCCCGACGCCCCGTGGCCGGACGCGGCGGACGGGGATGGGGCATCGCTGCAACGTCGGGTCGCCGGCGCCTATGGGAACGACCCGGCCAATTGGCATTGTGCTCCGCCCACGCCCG
This sequence comes from Verrucomicrobiota bacterium, assembly GCA_029556615.1. Taxonomy (GTDB): domain Bacteria; phylum Verrucomicrobiota; class Verrucomicrobiia; order Limisphaerales; family J093; genus JAKQDD01. The sequence continues at coordinate 137,064 of JAKQDD010000209.1, forward strand.
GGCGGGCGAGTTTCGCGCCGCTCTTACGTCTTTCGGCGGTGACGGAGGCTGGCGTGCATCTGGGATGGGCGAGTCTGCCCGGCCGCAGCTATCGGGTGCAGTTCCGAGGCTCGCTGGTCGAGGGCGCATGGCTTGATCTGGGCGGCGACATCGTCGCGGACAGCCTCGAGACAACGGCTGTGGACCTCTCGCCGGCCCTCGAAGGCGCGCGGTACTACCGGGTGATCCTGATCGGCGACTGACCAACCGGGGGCCGCGTACGCCTTCTTCCAGCGAGGCGCGGAGGCAGGGTGCCCCGCCGGCCCCCGCGGTTTCTCTGGACTGCATGTTTCATTGGTCTGAGGCGCGCCTCGCTTGGGGGACAAGCGGGCGGGGCTGGTTTACGGACTTCGAGCCTCTAAGGGTTCACGGACCGTTTTGCTGGCTGGGAAATGTCGCGAGTGCGGCAGCCTCGAGGCACTACGGTTGTATAACACAGTAGCATCGAACCCAACAACAACGAGAGGACCAAAATGCAAAGACGCACACAATGCACCGCTGGCCTCGCCCGCTGCCTCATGCTGGGCGTGGCCACATGCATCGGCGCTGCCATGGCGCCGCACCACGCAGCGACGGTATTCCCGCTGCTTGATACGAAATTCAGCTATGCCGCTCCCCGGCACGTCGGGGAAACCCGGGTCGGGAGTCTGGGGTCCGTGAACAAGTACCCAGGTCAGACAACGGTCACATTGGTTCCGGCGTGGGGCGCGATCGAGGGGATGCACCGGGGTTATCTGCAGTTCCGGTGGGCATTTGGATCGAGTGACCTCGAGGAATTCGTGGGGTTCTTCCTCAGCCTGGGCCGGATTGGGGTGGACACGGTGAACCCGGACGGCACCGCAGGTCCTGCCTTGGATTTGCACGCGGATTCGACGATGAACTTCGAGGATCTCAGCGCACTCGGCGGGCCTGCCGTCTCTGTCGAAGCGCTTCGTATGGTTCTGCGAGGGGACGGTCGGGACCAGGACTTGAAAGTGCGCGTGGAACTCGAAGACAGCGCCAAGCAGAAGAGTTTCGGGCGCGTCGCGTTGAGTCTGCGCGGGACTGAGCGCAAGGCGTTCGACATCCCGCTCAGCGCCTTCCCGGCGACATTCGACATGACCGCAGTGAAACTGGTCTCGGTCGTCATTGAACGCCTGCACGTGCTGCACGGAATCCGGAATCCGGACGCCGGCGGCTTCGATGTGTTCGAGATTGGGTTGGTGGACACGGATTCGCCGGGATTACCCGATGTGAACAGCGTGCTCGAGATGTCGGATGCGGAGTTTGTGGGGACGCTGGCTCGGGCTGACTTCGAGGCGTTATGGCGCTTGCAGGACACGGCCACCGGCGCGTCTCCGGACCGAACGCTATTCAGGGATCTAACACATTGGGGTGCAACGGGTTGGCTTCTTTCAGCACTGAAACCCGCGGTGGATCACGGGTGGATTACGCTGGCTGAGGCGGAGGAGCGAGCCCTCCGCATTCTCCGTTTCCTTGACGAGGAATCGCGATGGGGTGACGGTCCGGCTGGCTTTGTCGGGAACAGTCGGGGCGTAGTCTACCGTTTTGGTGGCCTCGATCCGGCGGGACTGGCCGGACCGCTGACGGGCACTCGCAAGATCGATCTGGGGAGTGTGAATGCGGTCGAAGCAAGTGTCATCGACACGGCGCTGTTGCAGCTCGGGATACTCACGTGCGCGGCCGCATTTGATGCTGACACCGAGGCGCAGCGGGAGTTGCGGGAACGAGCGCAATCGGTGTTGAACCGGACTCGGTGGACCGAGCTTGTCGATCCCGTGTCTGGTCAACTGTACATGGCCTGGAAGCCGGAGATCCAGACCGACGGGCCCTTCTTCGCGACGCCTGCGGCCTTTGGCGGGTACTGGGCGAGTCGTGACGCGGCGGGCAGCATGCCATTGACGATCGACTATGCGACGGCCGAGGGATACATGGCGGCGTTGCTGGCGGTCGGGAGTGAGCTTCACCCGGTATCGGCAGCGGTGTGGTACAAGATGACGCGGGAGATCGCATCGCCCGCCGGAGAGCCGGTTGTGCTGACGTGGCCGGGGCCGGTCTTCACGTACGCCTTTCTGGCGTCGACCTATCTGGATCCGACGCTTGGCCGCGATCGCGGGGCGGAATGGGGCACAGTGTCCGTGGATTGGCATGAGAACACGGCAGCGGCGTTTCGCGCGTTTCAGGCCCTGAGCCCTGCCGGCGAGCTGGTTCTGCCCGACGCCTGCGAATTGCCGGATGCGAGTTACATCGCTCAGGGAATTCCCGGGCTGGCCGTCGACCGGAATGCGCGCTTCAGCGGGACGATCACGCCCTATTCGTACGCCTTGTTTGCCGGTGTGGGAGGGGATGTCCGCTCGGCGGCCGTCGCGGGTTTGCGCGGCCTGCTCACGCGGTTCCCCGAAGTGTATGATCCGCTGATGGGCTGTCTTGATGCGGTTCATCCCGATCTCGCCGGGTTCATGACGGCGGAGCCGATGGTTCGCAACGCGGGCCCCTGGATCCAGAACCAGGTTTGGCCGCTCAACAAGGGATCTGCGTTGGTGTCGTTGTTGAACGACCTCGATGAGGGTGTTGTCTGGAAGACGGCGGCGAAGCACCCGGTCATGCAGCGGGCCATTGAGGCCATCTATCGGACGCCGGCGTCTCCCGTCCGGCAGTTGATCCTGTTGCAGCCATGGGGTCATGACGCCTGGAGTGCGGCCGCTGGGCCCAGACTGATCATCGTTCCAGATCATTACGCGGAGGTGTTGCACGTCTTCGCTCCGGACGGCACCTGGCTTGGGGGGATCTCGAGTGCGGCGATCGGCGACGTGCTCGAGGCGGCCGGCATTTCGGTGGAGCGCTCCGGGGGTCCGGCAGGGTTGCGCGACGCGGTCGTGCTGCCTGATGGTACCATCGCGGTTCTGATTGCGGGGCCGGGGCAGGATGTGATCTTGAAGGTCGCTGACGACCTGTCGCTGACGGTTCTGGCCACGGGGTTCCATGCGAGCGCGCGCGGCGATGACACCGGCGCGACGCGGATGGCGGTGGGGGGCAATCCCCGGCGGCTGGTTGTGAGCTCACAATCTCCGGCGGGCGTGGTGGTATTCGACGTCGACGGGGTTCTGCAGCACGTGATCGAGATGCCGCAGCGACCCGCAGGATTGGCGTTCCTGCCCGGTGACAACCGGCTGTTCGTGCTGAACCCGGACGGCAGTCTGGTCGTGCATCCGGATGTTGGGGAACCGATGGGCGTGCCGTCTTCGTTGGCGGCCCTGCCCGTGGGTGGCAGGGACCTGGCCTTTGCCGACCAGTGGCGCGTCGCCGGACCTTCCCTGGTGGCGGTGGGTTCAGATGGGAATCTATACCGCATCGCGTTGGCGGACGGTCAAATCGCCGTCATGGAAGGTGAGGGTCTTTCGGCTGTGATGGGCCTCGATATCCGTGGTGACACGGCGGTTCTCGCGCAGGACGAATGGGCCAGACTGGACATCGCCCCGCGTCAGAATCAAGCGCGGCTGCTGGCGCCCGAATGGCGGGACGGGACCTTTCGCTGTTGGATCGATGCGCCGGCTGGCGCCGTGTTGGTGCCTGAAGGATCCACCGATCTGACCCACTGGGCTCCTGCGGGGACACTGATCCCGGGCAGTCCGTGGTCGCGACTCGAGGACACGGCACCGGGCGCGGTCCGTTTCTATCGGGTGCGGGTTGACTGATGGCAGGCGGGTTGAATTGGCACCCGCGGGGGCGCAAGCTCTCGCGGGTGCTGCCGCTGGGAGGAGCCTTGACATGAGTGTTCAGGTTCCATGGATCCCAGGTCGGAGAGTCTGGCGTTGTATCATCTGCTGGCGTACCGCGAACTCACGCCCAAGGAGATTGTCGAGCGACTTCGGTTGCGCGAGGTGGCGCGCTCGACAGGGAGGCCTGGCGTCGGCTTCGGAGGACGCCGGTGGGGATTCTCGGCGCGGGGCCGGCGTAGCCGCCGGCGTGAGCCGGCGCTGACTGGCCGGAGGACCGGCAGCCTGCGAACGGGGAATTCAGCGCGGCGCTGACGGTCGCGGCTACGGGCGGCACCCGGGTGGCTGAGGACCATCAGTCCGCGTCGCGGGCGGGGTGACGACGCTTTGGATTTCGCCCTCGTGGAGGCGGGTGCGGAGGGCTTGGCCGGGGCGGGTGTCGGCGGCGCGGCGGAGGATGCGGCCGGTGGCGGCATCGGCGGTGATCGAATAACCACGGGCGAGGGTGTGAGCGGGAGAAAGCAACTGGAGACGGGTGGTGTCCTCGGCGACGCGGCGCTGCAACGATTCCACGCGGGTGCGGCCGAGCTCGCGGAAGCGGCGGGCGATCTCGAGGAAGTCGCGTTGGCACTGGCCCAGGCTGTCGCCGGGGCGCAGCGCGCGCCGCCGGCTCTCGAGATTGTCCCAGCGGGATCGGAGTTCGCGGAACCGGGCGCGGGCGGCGCGGCGGAGGGCGTCGGCGAGGTCATCGAGGCGTTGCCCATCCCTTTGGAGGCGGCGTCGCGGATGGGCGCGGCCTAGCCGGCTGGCAAGGCCATCGAGGCGGTCGTTTTCGAATTTGAAGCGCCGGGTGACATGGCGGTGGAGCTGGGTGTGGACTTCGAGCAGGAACGCGCGGGCGCCCATGGCGCCTTCGGTGACGAGCTCGGCGGCGGCACTGGGCGTGGCGGCGCGGAGGTCGGCGACGAAGTCGCTGATGGTGAAATCGATTTCGTGGCCGATGGCGGAAATGACCGGGAGAGCCGAGGCGTGGATGGCGCGGGCGACGAATTCCTCGTTGAACGCCCAGAGGTCTTCGAGGCTGCCGCCGCCGCGGGTGACGAGGATCAACTCCGGCCGGTCGGCCGGGCTGGCGGCCAGCGCCCAGGCGTTCAAGTGTGCGATGGCCTCGGCGATCTCCCGGGCGGCGCCTTTGCCCTGCACGCGGCACGGGGCGAGGATGATCTGGAGGCCGGGATCGCGTCGTTCGATCACGTGGAGGACATCGCGGAGCGCGGCGCCGGTGGGGGAGGTGACGATCCCGAGGCAGCGGGGGCAGGGCGGCAGGGGCCGTTTGCGGGCCGGGTCGAAGAGGCCTTCGGCGGAGAGCTTCTGCTTGAGGCGTTCGAAGGCCTGCTGGAGGGCGCCCAGGCCCTGGAGCTCGAGGGCGGCGACGATGAGTTGGTACTGGCCGCGCGGCTCGTAGACGGTGAGGTCGCCCTGGAGCACGACTTTGCGGCCGTCATCGAGCAGGTCGCGGCGGATCCCGGTTTGGCCGCGGAAGAGTACGCACTGCAACTGGGCCTGGGCATCCTTGAGCGTGAAGTAGGCGTGCCCGGAGGACTGGAGGCGGAAGTTGCTGATTTCGCCCTGGACCCAGACCCGGGCGATTTGGGATTCGAGGAGTCGTTTGACGCGGACGGTCAACTCGGAGACGGTGAGGACGTGGCGGGTTTGTTCGGCAGGGAACAGGTTGCCGAAGTCCCACTGTGATTTCGGGGGGCGCGGCATGGGGGGGTCAGGCGGCGGGCAGCGGTTCGGAGATCCGGCGGATGGACTGGGTTTGGCCGGTGGCGAGATCGATCTCCAGAAGTGCTCCCTGGAGCAGCACGCGGCCGGAGGCGACGTCGAAGCGCTGGGGCAGGTTGGTTTTGAAGCGCTGGATGACGGGTTCGATGCGGCGGCCGATCACGCTTTCATGCGGGCCGGTGAAGCCGGCGTCGGTCAGGTAGGCGGTTCCGCTGGGGAAGATCTGTTCGTCGGCGGTCTGGACGTGCGTATGGGTTCCGATGACGGCGCTGACGCGGCCATCGAGCATTCGGGCGAGGGCGATTTTCTCGGAAGTGGCCTCGGCGTGCATATCGACGATGACGATCGGGGTTTCCTGGTGCAAGCGGTCGAGCTCGGGCTCGATGGTGTTGAAGGGGTTTTCGAGGTTGGCCATGAAGACGCGTCCCTGGACATTGACGACGCCGAGGCTGGCACCATCCGAGCGCTGGAAGACCGCGGCGCCGCGGCCGGGGGCACCGGGCGGGTAGTTCAAGGGACGGAGCAGCCGGGGTTCGGCACCGAACAAGGCGTTGACTTCCCGGTAATCCCAGGCGTGATCGCCGAGCGTCAGGACGTCGACGCCGTTGGCGAGCAGCTCGCTGGCGGTGCCGGCAGTGATCCCGGCGCCGCCGGCGGCGTTCTCGCCGTTGGCGATCACCCAATCCAGTTCCCATTCCCTCCGCAGTCGGGGCACCAACAACCGGATTGCGCGTCGGCCGGGTTCGCCAACGATATCGCCGATGAAGAGCAGTCTCACCCGGGGAGATTACCAGCCGGTGCGGGGCTGCGTCCAGAAGGCCGGTAAGGCCCGGATCCTTGCCCAACGCGTGTGGCGCGAACGTTCGCCACCGGCTCCTGGTCGGTTTTCCCCTTCAAGGCGCGTGGGGTGGTCGGCTCCGGGGTGGCCCGGCCGGCTCGCGGGCGGGCTCTCTAGCCCCTTGGAGGGAGCAAGCGCAGGGGTCTGGCGTGGGGGTCGGTCGAGCGCGGAGGCCGGATGGGTCGGAGGGGTTGATCCGGGTTCCGATGCGGAAGGCGGCTACTGGGTGCGCTCGTTCTGGTACTCGCGGAGGGTGAAGACGGCGGCGCCGAGGGCGAGGGCGAGGGCGGTGGTACCGCAGAGGATGAGGGCCGCGGTCCAGGGTCCGTCGGCGGACCAGGCGTAGCGGTCGCGGACGGCCGCGTGGCCGGCCAGCAGGGTTTGCTGGTGGCGCATCATGGAGAGCGCGTTGATATTGGTGGGGATATGGCCGATGCCGACCTCGACCAGGAAGCCGTAGACCAATCCGAGGACGACATAGCGTCGGGTCAGGAGTCCGAAGAGGGCGCCGAGGGCGGAGTAGACCAGCGTGCCGACGGCCCCCACGAGCAGGAGGCGGGTGGCGAGCGAGAGGGCTTCCGGGACGTCGCGCAGCCAACCGACGGCCACGAGGAGAAGGCTGTTGGCCAGGACGACTCCCTGGATCCACGCGAGTTGGCAGACGTACTTGCCCAGGAACAGCCGGGCGCGTGTCAGGGGTCGTGTCAGGAGGAAGCCGAGCGTGTCATCCTGGACTTCGTCGCGGATCATGCCGCCGCAGATCACGAGGCAATAGAGCGGCATGGCCAGTCCGAGATAGAGGTGTGTCGTCCAGTGGAGGAAAGCGGTGGTGCCGCGGGCGGGGATCCCGAACCAGGCGAGCGCGGGATTGGCGAGGAGAACGGCGGCGATGACTGCGGTCCGGCGCCAGGTGAGGGAGCCGCACCAGGTGAGGTGCCAGAGGCCGCGCAGGGACTGGAGGAAGTCCGGGGTCATGCGGTCACCTTCTCGAAGATTTGGCGGAGGGATCGGTTATCGCTGCGGATTTCGTAGACGACGACGCGGCTGGTCTCGAGGAGGCCGAGCCATCGGCGGTAGAACGACTCGGGATCCCGGACCCTGAATCGGAGGGTCTCGTGATCGGCATCGAGGTCGAAACCGAGGAGGACGCCGGCGTCGAAGAGGACGCGGGCCAGGGTTTCGGGCTGATCGCATCGGACCTGGAGTTGTTCGGCCCAGTTGGGGACATCGGTGCGCAGCTCGTCGCGGCTGCCGGAGGCGAGGACGCGGCCCCAGTGGAGGATGAGGAACTCGCGACAGAGGGCTTCGAGTTCAGCGAGGATGTGGCTCGAGACGACGATGTGGGTGCCCTGGGCGGCCGATTCCTTGAGGATGTGGGCGATCTCCTGACGGCCGAGCGGGTCGAGGCCGTTCATGGGTTCGTCGAGGACGAGGAACTCGGGTTGATGAAGGAGGGCCTGGGCGAGCTTGACCCGTTGGCGCATGCCTTTCGAGTACTGGCCGAGTCGCTTATGCCAGTGTTCGCGGGGGAGTCGGACTCGATCGAGGAGGGTTTCTGCGCGCTGGCGGGCATCGGATGGGGGCAAGCCGGAGAGGATGGCCAATCCGCTGAGCCAGGGGACGGGCTGGTGATCCGGGGGGAGGGATTCTCCTTCGGGGCAGTAGCCGATCCGGCGGAGGAGGCGGGGGTTGTTCCACGGGTTTTCGCCGAGGACACGGAGCGAACCGGAGCTGGGGCGGAACTGGCCTGTGATGAGTTGGATGAGGGTGCTCTTGCCGGCGCCGTTGGGACCGACCAAGCCGACGAGGCCGGGGCCGATCTCGAAGGAGACGTTATTGAGGCCCATGACGATGCCGTACCATTGGCTCAACCCGGTGGCATGGACGATGGGGGTCATTCGGGTCGGGTCCGTCTCTGGAAGATGGTGGTGGCGACTGCGGCGAAGGCGATCAAGGCGGGCCAGGGTTTCTGGGGGGAACGTTCCAGCCACGGGGAATCCGGGCGGCGGCGGGATCGGCGGAGCATGTCGCCGAGGACGGGCACCTGGTCGCGGGCGGTGGCGAGGTCGCGGTCGGGTTGGAAGATGGCGAGGGCGGCCTGGCTGAGGTTGTATTGGAAGCTGAGATGTTTGAGCCACGGTTGGCTGAGCGCGCCGAGCGGGACGAACGCATTGCCCACCAGCCAGAGGGCCACGAAGAGGCCGACCGTTGCTTTTTCGCGGGGGGATACGGCGGACACGCCGAGGCCGAGCACGGTGAGGAAGAGCATGAGGACGATGCCCAGGGCGAGGCTGTGGCCGAGGGCGTGGCGGGAGTGCCAGAAGAAGCTCCAATCGGGCGCGAGGAGGTTTCCGACGAACCACGCTGTGGCGACGGGTCCGAGCCAGGTCAGGGAGAGGAGGCCGAGGGCGACGCCGGCCTTGCCGATGGCGTAGTCGAGGCGGGTGACGGCTTTGGAGGCGTAGATGACGATGGCGTTGCTGGAGAGGTCGCGGCTGACGAGGTGGGGGATGGCCAGGGCGACCGTCAGGAGCGCTGTCGGCATGAGAAGCGTCGCGTACCGGTAGAAGAGCAGGTTCTGGACGGTGCCGACCGAGATTTCGGGGTGTTGATCCAGCCAGGCGGTGAACCCGCGCACGAAGGTCTGCAACTGGGGGTTCAGATGGGCAGCCCATTGGACGATGATGCTATCCGCGACCAGGAACTGGCCCACGGCGAACAGCACGGAGACCTGCACGAGGGTGGTGAGCCAGCAGAACGAAACGAGGTATCGCATCCACCGGTTTTGGAGGCAGGCCTGGAGGCCGGCCTCGACGATTACCCGGCGTCGATGCCAGATGCCTTCATGCCGGCCTTGCCAGTGCCGGTAGGAAATGTCACGCAGGGCCACGGGTGGTCTCCAGGGCTTGGACGAACATCTCTTCGAGCGCGTTCGGGCTGGGGATGACTTCGAGGGGGGGGACGCCCAGATCGCGCAGGCAGGCCAGCACGGGGGTGAGGTTTGCGGCCCCGTGTTCGACGCGGATGTGGCCATTGGTCAGGAGCTCGCCGCGCCAACCCCGGGCGTTGAAGGCCTGCTGGACGTCGGCCTGCCGGTGGGCCACAACGACCTCCGCGGCTCCCCGTCGGCGGGCCTTCAGGTTGGCGAGGCTGTCCTGGACCAGGACCCGGCCGCGTGCCAGGAGGATGATATGATCGCAAATGCGTTCGACGTCATGCAGGAGATGCGAGGACAAGACCACGGTGATGCCGTGGTCCTGCCAGAGTCCACGGACGAGCTCGAGCATCTGGGCCTGTCCGCGCGGGTCGAGGCCATTGGTCGGCTCGTCGAGGAAGACCAATTCCGGGTCATGGACAATGGCCTGGGCGAGTTTCAGGCGCTGCTTCATGCCGGTTGAATAGGTGTCCACGCGCCGGTACCGCTCCTGGCCCATGCCGACGAAATCGAGCATCTCGTGGGCGCGCTGTCGGGCGGTTTGGAACGGGAGGCCGCACAACCGGGCGCAGTAGGTGACGTACTCGCAGCCCACCATGCCGGGGATATGGCAGTCTTGCTCCGGGGTGTACCCGATGCGTTTCCGGATCTCGCGTCCTTCGCGGCCGATGTCGCGTCCGAGAAGGCGGGCGGAGCCTGCGGTGGCGGGCATGAGCTGGAGGAGGCACTTAAGAAGGGTGGACTTGCCGGCGCCGTTGGGGCCCAGGAGTCCGATCGCGCCGCGCTCGGCCCGCAGATCGAGACGATCCAAGGCCACGAAGCGCCCGAAGCGCTTCAGCAGACCCTGTGTCTCGATCACTACATCCGGCACGCGCGGGAGCATACCGGAGGCCTCGAGGAACGCCAGCAGAGACTGGGATGGGCAGACGACGGTTGTGTCCCGCGGAGTGCGCGGGGTATGCTGGAGGCATGCGTGACGGGATCGTGGAGTGGCTGGGACAGGCTCTAAGGGCGGGGTGTGGTTTCCTGGCGAGGCGGTGGCGGCTGGGCTTCGGTGCGGGGTGGATGCTCGCGGCGGCAGCGAGCGGGCTGGGGGCGGTGGAGTCGTACGACGTTGTGGTGTACGGCGGGACCGCCGCGGGGGTGGTGGCGTCGATCCAGGCGCGGCGGATGGGGAAGACCGTGGTTCTGGTGTGTCCCGACGTCCATCTTGGGGGTTTGTCGAGCGGCGGCCTGGGGTGGACGGACACGGGGAACAAGGCGGTGATCGGGGGGTTGTCCCGGGAGTTCTATCACCGCATCTGGAAGCATTACGAGCGGCCGGAGGCGTGGCGGTGGCAGCAGCGGTCCGAGTATGGGAACCGAGGACAGGGGACGCCGGCGGTGGATGGCACCCAGCGCACGATGTGGATCTTCGAGCCGCACGTCGCGGAGCAGGTGTTCGAGGACTGGGTGCGGGAGCACGCGATTCCGGTGCGGCGAGGGGAATGGCTGGATCGGGAGCGGGGCGTGGGGAAGGAGGGGGGGCGGATCACGGCGATCACGATGCTCAGCGGCCGGTCGTATGCGGGGAAGATGTTCCTGGATGCCACGTACGAAGGCGATCTGATGGCGGCGGCCGGTGTTTCCTATCATGTGGGCCGCGAGGCTCAGGGTGTTTATGGGGAGCGCTGGAACGGGGTGCAGACGGGCGTGCTTCACCACCGGCATCACTTTGGCGTTCTATCCGGGCGGATCAGCCCGTATGTGGTGCCTGGGGACGCGGGGAGCGGCGTCGTGCCGCGGGTGAGTGTCGCGCCGCCGGGGGAGTATGGGCAGGGCGACCGCCGGGTTCAGGCCTATTGCTTTCGGGTTTGTCTGACGGATCATCCGGACAATCGCCGGCCATTTCCCCGTCCGGAAGGCTATGATGCCGGCCAGTACGAGCTGTTGCGGCGAGTACTGGCGACGGGCTGGCGGGAGACCTTCGACAAGTTCGATCCTGTGCCCAATCGGAAGACCGACACGAACAACCACGGGCCGATGAGCACCGACAACATCGGGTACAGCGACGAGTATCCGGAGGCCTCGTATGAGCGGCGCCGGGAGATCATCAAGGAGCACGAGCGATATCAGAAGGGGTGGTTCTATTACCTCGCCAACGACCCGGGTGTGCCCGAGGACGTCCGGGTGGCGATGCGGCGGTGGGGTTTGCCGCGGGACGAGTTTGCGGACAACGACGGCTGGCCTCACCAGCTCTACATCCGTGAGGCGCGCCGGATGATTGGAGCCTACGTAATGACCGAGAACGACCTGTTGCGGCGGCGGACGACGCCCGACCCGGTTGGGATGGGGTCGTACACGATCGACTCACACAATGTGCAGCGCTACATCACGCCGGAGGGTTATGTGCAGAACGAGGGCGACATTGGCGTTCCGACGCCCGGACCGTACGGGATTGCGTACGGCGCGCTGGTTCCCCGTCGGGATCAAGGTGTGAATCTCCTCGTGCCGGTGTGCGTATCGAGCTCGCACATTGCCTTTGGCTCGATCCGGATGGAGCCGGTGTTCATGATATTGGCGCAATCCGCGTCCACGGCGGCGGTGCTGGCGTTGGATGCCGGGGTGGCGGTGCAGGACCTGCCTTATGCGACTCTACGGAAGCGACTGGTTGAAGAGGGGCAGGTCCTTAGCCAGTAGCAGCGCGGGACAGAGGACCGACGACAGACGGCCGAGGACCGAGGACGGCCCCCAGACTCATGAAGACCCTGCTGTGCCTGCCCACCCTCTCTTCCGCGCCTCGCTAACATATTGATAAGTCGGGGGGATGCACTACACGGTTCCCCTCACCCGCCCTTCGGGCACCCTCTCCCCATCGGATGGGGAGAGGGCAGGGTGAGGGGCCCTGTAGCCCATGCTGGCGACTGCTCAGTAGAGTCCTTGGAGGCGGGGGGGGCTGGGATTGGAACAGCAGGGGCCAAACTTGGCCTGTTCACCGCATATTCCACAAGTCGAGGACTCTAGGGGCGCAGGTAGCGGTCGAACCACTCGGCGAAGCGGCGGACATCCAGGAGCATGGTGAGCCAGCCGTGTTTGCCTCCGGGGTGGACGACGAGGTCGACGGTGCCGCCGAGGGCCTGCGCCTTGTCTCTGAACCACTCGGATTGCTCGAGGGGCACGAGGGTATCGGCGTCGCCGTGGTAGATGAGGATTGGGGGCAGGTTCGTGGTGACGTGGTGGAGGGGGGACGACTCATGGCCGATGACCTTCCAGGCGGCGAGGTTGGTGGCCTGGGGACCAAACGCCTTCCGGAAGCTCCTGGGCGGGCCCCCGTCTCCGGGGTTTTCGGTGGACGTGCCGAGGTTGAGGAGGTCAGTGACCGGATAGAAGATGGCAACGGCCTGGACGGCGCTGCTTTGTCGGTCGATCGGGTCGTCGGCCTGATCGGGTCCCGGACCGCCGCGGGTGGCGAGCATAAGACTGAGATGGCCGCCGGCGCTGCCGCCCGTGACCCCGAGGCGCTGGGGATCAACCCCGTACCCGGCTGCGTGACACCTCACGAATCGGACGGCGCGGTGCATGTCTTCGATGATCTCCATCACGCTCGCCTCCGGTTGGGAGACGTGGTAGATGGCGAACAACGTGTAGCCGCGGCGGAGCAACGGCGCGCCCATCCACGGGCTGAAGCTTCCAGGGGATGACGACTTCCAGCGGCCGCTGACGAGGACGAGGACGCCGCAGCCGTTGGGGCGGGAGGGGCGCAGCACGTCGAGGGCTAGGACACGTCCATTTCGGCTGCCGTAAGCCACGGCGTTGGTCCGCTGGATGGAAGGATGGAAGTACCACCAGAGCCCGCCGCCGATCAGGCCCACGAGCAGCAGGAAGACGCCGAGGGCGAGGAACAGCACCCGGAAGAAGCGACGCCATGTCATGGGCGGAGACTGTACTCGCAAGTCCTCCGGCAGGCGAGCTTCGCGGATCCCCAAGGAACACCACACCAGAGTCCTCGACTCCTGAAACACGGGGTCAACAGGTTAAGTTTGGTCCGATCTGGTTCCAGGCCATCCCTCCTTCCGTCGAGGACTCTCCATTAGCGAGGCGGGGAAGAGAGGGTGGGCAGGCACAGCAGGGTCTTCATGAGCCTGAGGACTCGACTGGGTCTGAGGCGCGCCTCGCTAGCGCCGTCGCTGCCGACGCATGACTGATCGGTCGTTGGGATGGACTACGAGGCCGCCTCACCCCGGCCGGTACCCCATCCGATGGGGAGAGGGTGCGCGGGGGGCGGGGGCAGAGATGCGGATTTCGTGAGGATCTTGCGCATGTACGGTCGGGCATGGAGACTGCGGGAGCATGATACCGGGCGAGCGAACATCATCTCTGACCTCTGGAGGAGGCGGTGCGGGTGGCTCGGGGTTGCGGACCCCGTGGCCGACGGGGATGGTTACGCTTTGTGGGGTTCTGCTGGTGGCGGCGGTGTTTGCGGCGTCGCTGGTGATGGCGCACCGGGTGACGCCGGGGGCGGTCGGGGTGTCCCGGGTTGGCACCGAATGGCTCTTCAATGTGACCAGCGTGTGGACGGTTCACCTCGAGTTTGCCAGGGCCCAGTGGGAGGGGCTCGAACCGAAGGGCGGCATGGGACCGTTGGAAGGGCGCGGTGGTCCAGGCGGCGCCGATCGGCCTGGGGGCATGGGGTTGCCGGGGGGAATGGGGGGGCCGGGCGGTTTTGGTCCCGGGATGTTCCTGGCGCCGGCGGTGATGCATCGGGCGGACACGGATCACGATCGGAAGCTGACGCCGATCGAGTTCGAGGCCTTGGCGGGGGTGTGGTTTCGGGCGATGGACACGAACTCGAGCGGGGGGCTGAGCCTCGAGGAAGTGCGATCCGGGATGAACTCAGGAATGGCGACGGGCGGTCCCGGGGCGTCAGGGGGGGGTATGATGGGCCGGGCTGACCGGGGAGGGGATGGAGGCGGGCCGGGGATGATGTTCGTGGCTGGCGAAGGACGGCGCAACGGGTTGGCGGGGATGATGGGATTGGACTTTCCGACCGTCGTGGCGGACTTGGAGTTCGAGGGAACGCGCTATCCTTCGGTGGCGGTCCGTTACAAGGGGAACGGGACATTCATGGAGTCGCGGGCCTCGGTCAAGCGCTCGTTGAAGCTGGACTTGAACGACGGTTTTCCGGGGCGCGATTTGGCGGGGGTGGTCAAGTTGAATTTCCACAACAACGTGACGGACGTCAGTTGGATGAACGAGGTGTTGGCGCACCGGCTATATCGGGAGGCGGGGGTGCCGGCGCCGCGCAGTGCGTACGCACGGCTTTATGTAACGGTTCCGGGCGTCCACGATCGGAAGTATTTCGGGCTCTATTCGATGGTTGAGAACGTGGACAACCGGTGGGCCTCGGACCGGTTTGGCACGAGGAAGGGTGCGATCTTCAAGCCGGTGACGCGGCAGTTGTTCGAGTATCTTGGGGGCGACTGGGCAGCTTACCGGCAGATCTACGATCCGAAGACTCCGGTATCCGACGAAGAGACCGGCCGGGTGATTGCGTTCTCCAAGCTGGTGTCGGAGGCGGAGGACGTGGAATTCGCGGCGCGGTTGCCGGAGTATCTGGATTTGGAACAATTCGCGCGGTACATGGCGGTGACGGTCTATTTGAGCACGATGGACAGTCTGCTTGGGGTGGGGCAGAACTACTATGTCTACCTGCATCCGAAGACGCATCGGTTTCAATTTGTGCCCTGGGATTTGGATCATGCGTTCGGGCAATTCCCACTGATGGGGAGCCAGGAGCAGCGTGAGAATCTGAGCCTGCTGCATCCCTGGCAGGGTTCGAACCGTTTTCTCGAGCGCGTGTTTGGGGCGCGCGCCTTCCGGGAGATCTACCTGGCGCGGTTCCGGGAGTTGAGTGAGACGCTGTTTGTTCCTGAGCGCTTTGAGCGTCAGGTTGACGCGATTGCCGCGGCGGTCCGCCCGGCTGTCGAGGAGGAGTCAAAGGAGAGGCTGGCCCGGTTTGACGCGGCGGTTGCGGGGCGCTTCTTGGGGGGCCGGGCTTTTCGGGGTGGGTTTGACGGGCCATCGGGGGCTCGTCCGGATTCAACCGGTCGTCGACGCGAAGGTCTGCCGGAGGGGCCGTCGGGCGGCGCTGGTTTTGAAGGAAGGGAGAGTGCCCGTTTCGGGCCCTTGAGAGGCACGGATCCGAACTCGAAACCGATCAAGGGGTTTGTGACAGCCCGATCGGCGTCGGTGGCGGACCAGTTGGCGGGGCGGTCTGAAGGCGTGCGATTGGGTGGGTTGGGCGGGCCTGGTGTCGGGGACCGGCGGGGGCCCATGGCGGCTCGCGGTGGGTTCGGCGGTCCGCCGGGTGGGCCTGGGGGCCCGGGGCCGTGGGGCGGGCCGGGCACGTTCCTGGGTCCGGTGGTGATGGGGCTATTCGACAAGGACAAGGACGCGACGATCACGCTTGCGGAGTTTGTCGGGAGATTTCGCCTGTGGTCTAAGGAATGGGATGCTGGCGGCACGGGTTGGTTGACAGAGGACCAACTGCGGGCTGGGATGAACCGTGTTTTAGCCCCGGGGCCGGGGGTGATGCCGGGTGGGTTTGGAATGCCGCCGGGGGGGATGATCGAGTCCGAGGGGGGTGATGGGTGAGGGGGCGTGGGCCGGAGAGCGATGAGATTGTGGGGCAGGATGCGGGCGGTGGGAACCGATGGTGCAGAAGGAAGAGACTGGAAGAGCGAGCAACGGGCTTTGGGCAATCGAGACATGACCGGGAATTAACGGATTGACTATGCAACTACCGCAATCGTTACGCGAACTATTCTGGAATCCGACGGCGCTGGGCGCGTTACCCGGGCTGGTTTTGAGCCTGGCTTTGGCCGCGGTGTTGGGCCTGATCCTGGGGGAGGTCTATGCGCGGTTTGGGCGGTCGTTGTCGAACCGGCGGGTGTTTGGTCGGAACTTCCTTTTGCTGACGGTGACGACGACGCTGATCATCACGATTGTGAAATCCTCGCTGGCGCTTTCGCTGGGGCTGGTGGGGGCGCTATCGATCGTGCGGTTTCGGGCGGCGATCAAGGAACCGGAGGAGCTGGCGTTTTTGTTTCTGGCGATCGGGGTGGGCTTGGGTTTGGGTGCTGGCCAGGCGCTGGTGACGCTGGTTGCGTTGGGGGTGATTCTGAGTCTGGTGGTGTTGCGGAGTCTGGTTCGGCGGGCTCCGGAGCCGCCGAATCTGTACGTGACCGTGACGAGTCCGGCGCCCGGCAAGGTCACGCCGGGCCAGATTCTGGAGACGCTGACGGCGTTGGGGGGGCGGGGCATGTTGAAGCGGTTTGACGAGACCCCAGAACTGCTGGAGGCGTCTTTCCTTGTGGACTTTTCCGATGTGAGCCAATTCGAGAAGTTCGCGCAGCGTCTTCGCGAGCGGAGTCCCGGGGCGAAGGTCAGCTGTGTGGATGACCGGGGGTTGGAGGCGTGAGGGGATGGGGTGGAGCCATGACGGCGTCACTGCCCAACGTGCGGTACGAGCGGAAGTTTCTGGTGCCAGCGGGTTGCCTGGCCGAGGCGGTGATGTTGGTTCACCGGCATCCGGCGCTGTTTCGGGAGGTGTATCCGCCGCGGTGGGTGAACAACGTCTACTTGGACTCGCCGGGTCTGCAGGGGTACCTGGACCACATTCACGGCGTTGCGCGCCGGGTGAAGACGCGGGTGCGGTGGTATGGGGCGGCGACGGGGCGGATTGAGAAGCCGGCGCTCGAGCGGAAGATCAAGCGCGGCCTGGTGAGCGGCAAGTTCAGCTACGGTTTGCCGGCTCTGGCGGTTGACGGCGGTCTGGCCCGGGACCTATTCGAGGCGGCGTTGAACCACGCCGTCCTGCCGGAGAGGGTGCGCTGGGGGTTGCGGCAGCTCGAGCCGGTGTTGATCAATCGGTATCGCCGCCGGTACTACGCGAGTGCGGATGGCCGTTTCCGATTGACCCTGGATACGGACCTGGAATTCCTGTCGCCCGAGGACACGGCGGCTTGGCGGGTGCCTCCGGCGAGGACGCCCTCGCCGGTCATTCTCGAACTGAAGTATGCTCCCGAGGATGCGGAGGTTGCGGCGGAGGTGACGCACGCCCTGCGGCTGCGGGTGGTTCGCTGTTCGAAGTACGTGCTCGGGATCGAGCGGGTGCGGGTGGTTCCGTCGCTGAGCTGAGGCGGGGCGACGGACGGCGTGCGGGTTGCGGCGGTCCGGTTGGGGGGTCAATCGGCGTGGAAGACCTCATCCATGGACGCCCACCAGTCTCCGGGGCGGCGGTTGGCGAGCGGTTTCTGGCAGGGCATGCAGAAGGACCACCAGCGTTGGGTGACAGGGTCGGCCGCCATGTCCGCCATGTCCGCCGCGAAATCGTCGCCGGTGTACTCGAAGTAGCTGAAGAGATACGGCTGTCCGTCGTCGAGATGGCGCAAGAAGATCGTGTAATTGCGCAGGTGGCAGTCGGCGATTTTCTTGAGGACGTCCGGCCAGACGGCGGCGTGGAGCCGCTTGTACTCCTCCACCTTGTCCGGGTGGAGGCCGAGGACCATTCCGTAGCGTTTCATGGGATGCAATCGGTTCGAGTTCGAGGGGGGAAGGCCAACAAGTCAAGCCCGGGGTTTTCGCGGATTGGGATGAGGGTTTGCACTCTGACCGGAGGCTGTCTACACTCCCCGGGTTTGGGACATGAAGAAGTGGATTGCATGGATTGTGGTACTGGCGCTGGGGTACCTCGGGTACACCCAATGGGACCGCTGGCAGGAGAAGCGGAAGGCGGCGGAGGCGAACGGACGGCCGACGACGGCGCCGGTGATCCAGACCAACATCAACTTCGCCGTGAATGCGGCGGGGGAGATTGTGCCGGCGGAGCAGGTCTCGGTGCGTCCGGAGATCAACGGGCGCATCGAGCTCTTGCCGGTGGACGTGGGCGATCAGGTCAAGAAGGGCGCCTTGTTGTTCAAGTTGGACGACAAGGAGTTGCGGCAGCAGTATGAATCCGCGGTGACGTCGGTCGAGCGGGCGAAACTCGAGCTGGCGAAGGCGGAGCGTGATTATCAGCGGGCCCGGCAACTGCTCGATGGGAACCTCATCTCCCAGGAGCTGTATGATGACACGAAGACCGCCTACGAATTGTCGAAGAACTCGCTCGAACGGGCCCAGAGGGAACAGGCGTTGACCGACGAGCGGCTGACGAAGACGGAGGTTCGGGCGCCTTTTGACTGCACGGTGCTGACGCGCCCGATATCGGCGGGTCAGGCGGTGTCGGGCTCGGGGGGGTTCAACAGCGGGACGGAGGTATTGAGCATCGCGGATTTGAACGCGATGGTGATCAATGCGCACGTGAACCAGGCGGACGTGCCGCGGTTGCGCGTGGGGCAGGAGGTGGAGGTAGCGGTTGAAGCCGTCTCGGGTCTTCGGGTGACGGGGATCGTCGAGCGGATTTCGCCCCAGGCGTCGATCAAGAACAACATCAAGGGGTTCGCCGCTCGGGTGCTGCTGAAGAACGTGGACCAGCGGGTTCGTCCGGGGATGACCACGAACGTCAAGATCCCCGTCGCATCGGCTGAGAACGTGTTGGCGGTGCCGCTGGCGGCGGTTTTTACGGAGAAGAACGAAGAGACCGGCCTGATGGAGCGTTACGTGTTTGTGCAGAAGGGTGGCGGGTTCGAGAGACGACCCGTTCAGGTGGGGGTTGCGGACTTTTTCTACGCCGAAGTGCAGCAGGGACTCAGCCCTGGGGACTTGGTGGCGATCGAATTGCCGAAGGAAGAACGCGACAAGCCGGCGAAGGCGGTGGCGGGCACGGCGCCGGGGGCGGGGACGGTGGCGGGTGGCGCGCGTGCGGCGGTACCGGCGGGTGCTACGAACCGGTCGGCGGCGGTGGCGCCGGCGGGTGCCGGGGCCGGTGGTGCGGGTCGCGGTGCGGGTGCCGGAGGAGCCGGTGCAGGCGCGGCGTCGGGCGGTGGTCGGCCGGGAGGCGGTACGGGGGGGTCGGCTCCGGTGCGGTAGGCGGCGCGGCTGGCATTCACATGGCGGACGACGGACGGCTGAGGATCGAGGATTCATCGCATGGCCCTGGTTGAGTTGCGGAACGTCAGCAAGATCTACCATCTCGGGGACGAGGAGATCCGCGCGCTTGACGACGTGTCGATCGACATCGAGGCGGGGGCGTTCATGTCGATCATCGGGCCTTCGGGCAGCGGCAAGTCGACGCTGATGCATATCCTGGGGTGTCTGGACTCGCCGACGTGCGGGACCATCCGGCTGGACGGGACGATGATCCAGGACGCCACGCCGCGGCAGCTGGCGGCGATCCGGAATCAGAAGATTGGGTTTGTGTTTCAGTTTTTCAATCTGCTGCCGAAGCTGAATGTGCTGCAGAACGTCGAGCTGCCGATGATTTACAGCGGGGTTTCGGGGAAGGAACGCCGGCAGAAGGCGATGGCGGCGCTCGAGTTGGTGGACCTGGCGAACCGGTGCCGGCATCGTCCCAGCCAGCTCTCCGGCGGCCAGCAGCAGCGGGCGGCCATCGCCCGGGCCCTGGTGAACAATCCGCGGATCATTTTTGCGGACGAGCCGACCGGGAACTTGGATTCACACACCGGCGAAGCGATTCTGCAGTTATTCCGCAAGCTGAACGGGGAAGGCCGGACGATCGTGCTCGTGACGCACGATCCTGAGATTGCGGCGGTCACGCCGCGTCGGATTGAGATCCGGGACGGGAAGGTGGCCGAGAAGGTGGACCTGACGCTGGCCGGGCTGGATCGGTCGCCGCAGCCGGGTTCGGCGCCATGAAGCGGGCTGTATCGCCGATGAGTTCCGAGGCATTCCATGGATCGCGGCAGGGTGGTGGTGGGGACGGGGCCCTGACGGCCGCGGCGACTCATGCCGTGCATCTTTCCTCGGTGTCGTTGGCGACCACGGTGGGGGTGGGTTTCCGGGAGATCTGGGCGCACAAGTTCCGGTCGCTGCTGACGATGTTGGGGATCATCCTGGGCGTATCGAGTCTGGTGGCGATGTCTGCGCTGGTGAAGGGGATGGAGAAGGGGGCCAAGGAAGCACTGGTGGCGGTGGGCGGGCTCGAGAAGATCCGGGTCGAGCCGCAGGACCTGCCGACGGATCAGCGGCATTTGAAGGACCAGGCGGTGGGGATCACGATGAACGATGTGCGGGCTCTCGAGCGGACGGCGACGCTCGTGACGCGGATCTCGCCCGAGATGCGGGTTCCGGCGACGCTGTCGGCGAACGGCAAGAGGTTCCGGCCCTTTGTGTGTGTCGGCGTATGGCCGGTGGCGCTCGAGATGACGGAGCACGTGCTGGCGCACGGCCGGATGTTCAATGAGCTTGACGACGAGATGGCGCGGAGCGTCTGTGTGATTGGCACGGCCACCCGGGACGAACTGTGGGGCTCGCCGGAGGAGGTGGGACGGGAGATCATCCCGATCGGGGAGACGCTATACATCAACGGGGTGCCGTTCACGATCATCGGGATGTTCCAGCACTACGAGAGCGAGTCGGACCGCAAGCGCCGGGAGTTGGCGGCGCGGGAGGCGGCGTTGCAGGCGGCGGCGGGGGTGCAGCCGACGGGGCCGGTGCGCGACCGGGGGCGTGGCGGGCGGCGGGGGAACTTCATCTTCTGGCTCAAGAACGCGACGGTTTTCATGCCGCTGAACACGGCGTACATGAAGTTCCGGTCGGGGGTCAGCCTGACGGGGTTTGGGCCCGGGTCGGGCGGGGGCGGTTTGGTGAGCGGGGCGACGGGGGATCCGCGGCTGTCGAACCTCGAGCTGCGGATTCAGGGGGTGGAGGTATTGCCGGAGGCGTTGCAGCAGGTGCGCAACGTGCTGATGAGCACGCACCGGGGGATCGAGGACTTCACGTTTCGGACGCAGGAGGACTGGGCGGACAACATCAACACGTTCATTCGGAACGCGCGGTTGAGCGGCGGGCTGATTGCCGGGATCAGCCTGCTGGTGGGCGGGATTGGGATCATGAACATCATGCTGGCGAGCATTTCGGAGCGGGTGCGGGAGATTGGGATACGGAAGTCGATTGGCGCGGCGACGGGCGACATTTTTGTCCAGATCCTGGTGGAGAGTGTGGTGATCGCGGTGCTGGGGGGGTTGACGGGGCTGGTGGCGTCGTTTGGGTTGGTGCGGTTGATTGCGTCGTTTTCGCCCACGGACAACGCGCCGATTGTGACGGCGCTTTCGCTGGGGGTGGCGTTTGCGTTCAGCGTGGGGGTGGGGGTTTTGGCGGGGCTGCTGCCGGCGGTGAAGGCGGCGCGGCTCGATCCGATCCAGGCGCTTCGCTACGAATAGGGTGCGGGGATGAACCTCTTGAATACCATTCTGGTGGGGCTGAAGGAGGTCTGGGCGCACAAGTTCCGGTCGCTGCTCACGATGCTGGGGATCATTTTGGGGGTGGCCAGCCTGGTAGGGATGTCGGCCATCATCAAGGGGATGGAGAACGGGATGAAGGAGGCGATGATCGCCATGGGGGGTGCGGACAAGGTGCTGCTCGAGCAGCAGGAGGTTCCTGCGGACCAGGAGCATCTGGCGGATCAGGCTCCGGGGCGGACGATGCACGACGTGCTGGCGTTGCGGCGGAACGCCTCGTTGTTGCGCGTGATCTCCCCGGAGATGGCGGTATACGACACGGTGCTCACCCGGGGCGACAAGTCGGTGTCGCCGTCCGAATGCGTCGGGGTGTGGCCGGCGGTGGTCGACATGAACCTGCACACGCTCGAGCACGGGCGGTTCTTTACGGACCTTGATGAGGAGAAGGCGAGTCCGGTTTGTGTGATTGGCACTGGGATTCGGGACGAGCTGTTTGGTTCGCCCGAGCAGGTGGGGCGCGAGATTGTGCCGCTGGGGGAGATCATTCTGATCAACGGCCAGCCGTTCACGATTGTGGGCATGTTCACCCATTACGAGAGCGAGCAGGACAAGAAGCAACGCGAGCTCGAGGCCTCGAAGCCGGCGGCGCCGGAGGCGGGGCCGAAGCGGTCGCGCGGGTGGGGGCGGCGGGGCGGGTGGGCCTTTCAGAGGAAGAACTACACGGTCTACATGCCGCTGAACACGGCTTGGGTCCGGTTTAGGGCCGCCGCCGGCCAGGACAACATTCCGGATCCGCGTCTGACGGACATTGACTTGAAGGTTGAGAACCTGGAGTTGCTGGAACCGGCGCTGCAGCAGGCGCGCAACGTCCTGATGGTGACGCATCGGGGGATCCAGGATTTCGGGTTCAGGACGCAGGAGAACCAGCTCGAGAACATCAACCAGCAGATCCGGAACGCGCGGATGAGCGGGGGCATTATTGCCGCCATCAGCCTGATCGTGGGCGGGATTGGGATCATGAACATCATGCTGGCCAGCATCAACGAACGGATCCGCGAGATTGGCATTTGCAAGGCGGTGGGGGCGACGGGCGTCGCGGTGTTCAGTCAGATCCTGGTCGAGAGCCTGGTGGTGGCGATGGTGGGTGCGGGGTTCGGCGTGGGGGCGTCGTTCGGCCTGGTGCAGATTCTGGCGCTGATCTCGCCGGCGGCCAACGCGCCCGTGATCACTCCGGGCGCGATGGCGCTGGCGGTCACGTTCAGCGGGGTGATCGGGATTGTGGCCGGCCTGTTTCCGGCGGCGAAGGCTGCCCGGCTCAATCCGATCCAGGCCCTGCGATACGAGTGAGGCGTGGATTGGAGATTGGAGGGTTGCGGATTCCGGCGGGCGGGGGCATGATGCGGCCATTCCATGAGCCGGAAGCGGATCCTGGTGATTGAGGACGATGATCTCCAGTACGAGTTGTACGAGGAGGCGTTGGCGGGCTACGAGCTGATCCGGACGCGGAGTGCATCGGCGGCGCTGGCGATCATTGCGCGGGAGCAGCCGGACGTGATTCTGCTGGATCACGTCCTGGGCGGCGGGGAGCTGGGCCTCGAGTATCTGCCTGAGATGAAGGATCTCGTGCCTTACGTCCCGATCATTGTGGTGTCGGGGGCGCTCGAGGTTCAGGAGCAGATGAACGCGCTGCAGGGACCGCGGCGCGCGCATTATTGTCTGGCGAAGCCGGTTGACCTGGCCGAGCTGCGGAGGACGGTTGCCACGGCGATCGAGCAGTGCGGGGAACGGGAGATTGTGCGTCAGTTCGAGGCCCTCGAGCGGTCGAAGCGGTCGGATATCGAGGAGTTGCTGAGCCGCTCGACTGATCGCCTCAGTCGCCAGACCGAGATCCGGAAGCAGATCCGGGCGGGCTCGGGGCGCCCCAACATTTCCGCGCTTGCGCGCCAGTTTCGCGTGGCCCGGCGGACCATCATTCGGGACTTGCAGGAGCTGATTCGGCGCGGGGAACTCTCCCCCGAGGCTTACCCGAAGTGGCAATCTGGCGAGGACGACGAGTGACCTAGCGAGGCGCGCCTCAGACCCGGTCGAGTCCTCAGGCTGATGAAGACCGTGCTGTCCCTCCCCACCCCCTCTCCCGCGCCTCGCTAATGTAGAGTTCTCGACGGAAGGAGGGAGGGCCAGGAACCGCAGGGGCCAGACTTGACCTGTTGACCCCATGTTTCACAAGTCGAGGACTCTAGCGGGGCGGGGGTTCTGACACTTGTCCGAGCAGGGCGGGGTGGCGGGCTCCGGTTGTTGCGGGCAAGTTGCCGGGGCGTCCGTGCAGGCGGCAATAGGCGAGGAGGGCGAAGGCGGCGGCTTCGATGGCCTGGGTGGGCCACCCGGCCTGGGTGCTGGTGAGCACGGCGGCCTTGGGCGCCCAGAGATGGAGGTGATGCGCGATTCGGCGGACGAGGTGCGGGTTATCGGCGCCGCCGCCGGCCAGGATCACGCGATCCGGCCGACGGCCGAAGTGGAGGCGGTAGTTCAGCGCGATCGAGCCGGCGGTGAGCTCGGCCAGGGTGGCGAGGAGGTCGCAGGGTGAGAGTCGGGCGGAAGCGATTTCCGGGGCGATGCGGAGCCAGAGAGGTTCGCCGAACAGCTCGCGTCCGGTGCTTTTGGGTGGCGGCTTTTGGAAGAAAGGGTGACGGAGCCAGCGGGTGACGAGCCTGGGATTGGGGTGGCCGGCTGCGGCCCAGGCGCCGTTGTGATCGCAAGGAGACCGGCCCCGGGTCAATTCGCGCATGGCAAGGTCCATGAGGACATTGGCGGGGCCGGTGTCGAAGGCCAGCACCCGCGGGTGATGGGGGCGGCGCCGGTTGATGGCGGTGACATTGCTGATGCCACCGAGGTTATTGACGCAGACGAACTGGCCGTCGTGGCCGAAGGCGACCTGGTGGAACAAGGTGGCGAGCGGTGCTCCCTGTCCGCCGGCGGCGAGGTCGGCGACCCGGAAATTCGAGACGACGGGGATGCGCAGGGTTTCGGCGAGCCAGGCGGGCTCGCCGATCTGGAGGGTGGCGGGGTGGCGTGGGCCGGGTTGGTGGTACACGGTTTGGCCGTGCAGGCCTGCGAGGTCGGGCTGATCATGATCGAGCCCCTCGGCCGCGGCCTGCGCGTAGAACCGGCCGAGATCATGGTGGAGCTGGCCGAGTTCCCAGCTTGTGGCCTGGCCGCGGGCTGCGCGATGGAGGCGTTGGCGGAGCGCCTTGGGGAAGGCTGTCTGCCAGTGTCGGTCGAGAGTCACCGAGGCCGCGGTCACGCGGCAGAGCGCATAGTCCACGCTGTCGATGCTTGTGCCCGACATGATGCCGAGGACGCGGGCATGGGGGCTGGGGCTCATGAGGGTTTGGCGACTGCGCGGGGTGCGGTGCGGGAGCGTCGTTTGTTGTGTGCAATTTCCTGTCGGCGCCATGCGCGCTCTCGTCGCAGGCTCTCCCGGCGAAGCAGGTCTTCGGCGGCCCAACCTTGCTCCTGGGCGCAGGCGGCGAGGGCGAACAGTTGATCGGCGATCTGGGTGCGGTTCGGCGGTTTTCGGGCCGGGGTTTGGGGCGGTGCGGTTTGGGGGGCCAATCCGGCTTGTCGTGCCTTTTTCCAGAGTTTCTGGGCGCGCATGAGGGCCGGGAGGCGGCGGGGGATGCCGTCGAGGGCGGACTTTCGCTCCTGGCGGGTTCCCCGTTTTTCGTCGTGTTTGAGGCGGTCCCACTGGGCCCAGACGGCTGCGGCGGTTTGGGCTTTGGCGGAGCCGAACACGTGGGGGTGGCGATAGATGAGTTTGGCGACGAGGCGTTGGGCGACGCGGTGGAAATCGAAGGCCTGGCGTTCGCGGGCGAGCTGGCAATGGAACACGATTTGGAGGAGGAGATCGCCAAGTTCCTCTTCGATCTCCTGGTCATTGCCGGCGTCGATGGCATCGATCAACTCGTAGACCTCCTCGACGGCGTGGTAACGAAGCGAGCGATGGTTTTGCTGGCGGTCCCAGGGGCAGCCGTTGGAGGCGCGCAGCCGGGCCATGATGGCGAGGAGTTGATCGAGGGCGGATGGGGGCTTCATGTTGGGTCTGAGGCGCGTCTCGCTAAAGAACGACGAGGTTGTCGCGGTGGACGAGGACGGGTCGGGGGAGTTTGCGGGCGCGGATTTGGGCGGCGCTGTAGGCGGCGAGACCGCGGGCGAATTCGGTGCCTTCCTCATCGCAGAGGCTGAGCACGTCGCCGGCTTGGAACTCGCCTTCGCACCGTTGAACTCCGGGCAGGAGCAAGCTTTTGCCTTGGTTGCGGAGGGCCTGGCGGGCTCCGGGGTCGACGACGAGGGTTCCCCGCGGGTGATGGAAGAAGGCGATCCAGCGTTTGCGTCCGGCGAGTCGTTGGGGGTTGGGTTCGAACAGGGTTCCCTCGGCGGCTCCGGCGAGCACACGGGCGAGGGTGTCGTGTTTTCGGCCGCTGGCGACCACGACGGGGATGCCGGCGCGGACGGCGATGCGGGCGGCGTCGATTTTGGTCGTCATACCGCCGACGGCGATGGCGCTCGAGGTGCCGCGGCCGAGGCGTTCGATGGCGCGGTCGATTCGCTCGACCGCGGGCAGGAGGCGCTCCTGGGGTCCGCCGTAATCGGCGATCAATCCGTCGACGGACGTCAGGATGACGAGGAGGTCGGCGGGCAGCAGACAACTGACCAACGCCGAGAGCCGGTCGTTGTCGCCGAACTTCAGTTCGGTGACGGACACGGCATCGTTTTCGTTGATGATGGGGACGATGCCGCGTCGGAGGAGGGTGACGAGGGTATTGCGGGCGTTGAGGTGGCGGTCGTGGTGGGCGAGGTCCTCGTGGGTGAGGAGCACCTGGGCCACGGCGAGTTCGAAGCGGGCGAACAACTGCTCATAGGCGGCCATGAGACGCGACTGGCCCACGGCGGCGCAGGCCTGCAATTCTGCGAGGCTGACCGGGCGCCGGTCGAATCCGAGGACGCCCATGCCGGCGCCGACGGCGCCGGAGCTGACGAGGACGAGCTCGCGTCCTGCGCGGCGTTGGGCGGCCACTTGGGCGACCAACTGCTGCATCTGGGCGAGGTCAGGCTGCTTGCGGCTGTCGGTCAGGATGCCGGTGCCCAGTTTGACGACCACGCGGCCGGCCTGGGTGAGCGACTCACGGCGCATGGGGAGTGATTATCAAGCCGCGTGCCGGGTGTCGAGGCGGCCTTTGACGGCGGGGGGCGGGGTTCGTAGAGTGGGGGGCATGCGCAGTCTGGCCGCGGTGGTGGTGGCGGCGATGGGCGGGTTCATCGTGCTCGTGCTCGAGATCATTGGCGCGCGGTATTTGGCCAAGGATTTCGGCGGATCGTTCTATGTCTGGGTGAGCCAGATCGGGGTGATCTTGCTGGCGTTGGCGGTGGGCTACGCGGCGGGGGGCGCTTTGGCGGATCGGTTTGCCGGACTGACGGTGCTGGTGGTGTTGCTCGTGCCGGCGGGTTTGTTCACGGTCTTGGTCCCCAACCTGGCGCCGCCGGTGCTTGATGCCATCATCAGCCGGCATCCACCGCAGCAGGCGATCCCGCTTTTCTGGCAGAAGGTGGATCCGGCGCTGGGGAGCCTTTGTGTGTTTCTGCTGCCTTGCCTGGTCCTGGCCATGATTCCGCCGTTTCTGATCCGATGGGTGACGCCCCGGGTGGATCGGGTGGGCCGATCCAGCGGAGCCGTGATTGCCGCGGGGACGGTCGGGAGCATTGCCGGCGTCGTGGCCGCCGGGTATTTTCTCCTCGAATGGATGCGGATTTCCGACATCTTCCGCGCGATGGGCGCCCTGACGCTGCTGGTCGCGGCCTTGTGTGCGGTGATCGACCGCTGGCTTGGGAGGGTCGACTCCTCGCCGGCGCCACCACCCATTCCATGAACTGTCACTGTACGCTCCGGGTTGTCGAGCGCCGGCCGGGAATTCCATGGCTGGCGCTGGGGTGCTGGGGGATCCTGATGGGTCTTCTCGGAGGCTGCAGCCTGGACGGGTTGGCGGCCGGGTTTTCGTTGCCGGGCACGGTGGTGTACGAAACCACGTCCGTGTACCACCACATTCGTGTGGTGGATCATCAGGGTGGCCGGACGCTCTGCTTTGACGACTCGACGCAGACGCGGATGATGGTGGGGAACCCGCTGCTCGGGCATTTCGAGTACACGGAGTATTTTCATTTGCCGTGGTTATGGACCACGAACATGAAGGCGGTGCTGATGATTGGCCTGGGGGGGGCGAGTGTGCAGCGGTCGTTTGCCCACTATTATCCCGGCGTATCGATCGACACCGTCGAGATTGATCCGACGGTGTTGCAGGTTGCCCGGCAGCATTTTGAGTTCAAGGAGACGCCCCGACAGCGAGTGCATCTCGAGGACGGTCGGGTGTACTTGCGGCGGAGCCAGTCGACGTACGACGTCGTCTTGCTGGACGCCTATGTTCAGAGCCGTTACGGCCCGGCGCTGCCTTATCACCTGGTGACCCGGGAGTTCTTCGAGCAGGTGAAAGCCCGGCTCAGCACGAGCGGTGTTGTGGCGTACAACTGCATGGGCACGCTTCGCGGTTGGCAGGCGGACATGGTTGGCGCCTTGTATCGGACGATGAAAGCCGTCTTTCCGCAGGTGTACTTGTTTCCGGCGCGCGAGGGTTTGAATGTGGTTTTGATTGCCACGCAGTCTCCGGAGTCGGTGACGCTCGAGGACTTGCAGGGCCGGGCGATTCAGGCGGTGAAGAGCCAGCGGGTGCGTCTGCCGACGCTTGCCCGGCGGGCGGCTGCGTTGCAGACCGGGGATCCTCCGAACGCCAAGGATTGTCCGGTATTGCTCGACGACTACGCGCCTGTGGACGGTCTTTTCTGCCAGCGTCCGTGACGGGCTGGTGCGGTCAGCGGCTCGAGGGTTTATCGATGACGAACTGATCGCGGACGGTGCCGTCCTGGTCGAGGGCGCGGTAGAGGAGCCGGTGGCCGTCGAGCTGGAGGTCGATGATCTGGCAGGTGGCGACCTTGGTCATTCGGACGGCGGCGGTTGCGGGGGTGGCCTGGTCGTACATTTTGGTGCCCGAGACCGAGAGGAGGTAGATCGTGCCCTCAGCCGGCGAGGCCACCCGCTGGCCCGCCTTGAGGGGATGGGTTCTCAGGTAGGCGTGATCATGGCCCTGGAGGACGAGGTCCACGTGGTACTTGTCGTACAACGGGGTCCAGTGTTGGCGCAAGGCAGCGTTGTCCCGTCCCGGTGCCGAGGAGAAGGCCGGGTGATGATGAGCGACGATCCGCCAGGCCGGGCGGGGATCGGCGAGCTGCTGTTCGAGCCAGTGGGTTTGGGAGGCAGGTTCGAGATTCGAGTCGAGGACGATGACGCGGGCCTGGGCGTAGTCGAAGGCGTAAGCCCGCTCCGGCTCGATCCCTGGAGGTCCGTTCCTGGGGAGTGCGAACTGCTGCAGGTAGAGCGTTGGGTGGCCGCCCTGGCAATCGTGGTTGCCGAGGACGGGGACGAGGGTTCTACGGTCGAACACGCCCCGGCCATTATGGAAGAGCTTGTCCCAGTCATCGCGTTGGGCGCCACGGTTGACCAGGTCGCCAGCGATGAGCCAGAAGGCGGCTTCCGGCCGTTCGCGGAAGGTGGATTGGAGCAGGCTGCCCCAGCGGTCGAGGCCGGTTTGAGGATCGCCCATGTAGACGAAGGAGAACGAGGCGTGAGCGGCGGGGGCGGTGGTGAACTCGCGGAACTCACTCCAGCCCGATTTTGAGCCGTCACCCACGGCGTAGACGTAGGTCGTGCCGGGATCGAGCCCTGTGAGCTCGACCGTGTGCCGGCAGACGGCTGGATCGTTGAGCAAGCGTGGGTCGCGGAGAGTATCGGTGACGGCCTCGACCCGCCGAAGCGGCCGGGGGTGGGGTGTGGCGAGGGCGGCGCGTGGCGCGTAGAGGAGGGCGCCGCGCCGGGAGTTGGCGCGGGTTCGCCATTGGACGGCCTGGCTTGTCCGGGGATCGCCGCTCCAGGTGAGGACGACATGATCGGGCGTTGGTGATGCGGGATGATCGGTCTTGCGGAACAGCCCGACCAGACGGGCGTCATCGCGGCGGGCCCGCAGGGTGCGCACGAGCCACTGACCCTTGAACTCGGCCGGCACGGTGGCGAGCGTCTCGTCGCGATCGGCGTACGGTTTGACGCCGGAGACGAAGCGGGCGAGCTTGAGCTGCGGCGGATCGAGATCGGTGATCTCGAGAGCGGCGGTTGGTTCGGCCGGTTTCACGAGGACCAGGTAATGCTCGGAGCCGCCGGCGAGCGAGTTGACTCCCAAGCCGACGGCGCCGGCCGGGAGAGTGTTCGTCCAGGCGTCAAACTGCAGTTTCCCGTGGGCAAGCGCCGTGCCGGAGGGGTGGAAGCCGCGGTCTGCCAGCCAGAAAGGCTCGTTGCCGAGCCGGGCATCGCGGAGCACGGTGACGGTGACGGGGGTATTGACATGGAATCGAAGGTGTTGCGAGCCCAGGACCTCGCGTTCGGCGGCGTTCAGCAGGCGGAGGAAGCCTGCGGCGTCGAGGTCTTTGAGGGTGGCGGGCGGCAGCGCGGTCCCGAGGCGATCCAGAAGACGCTCGACGGCTTGGGTTACCGGTCGCTGTTCGCTATCGGCTGGGCGCGCCGGGGTGGGGAGGGCCAGCGCCAGAGCGCTGAGGTACAAGAGGCATTGCATGTCGGCTTGCTTTCTAACCTTGTATTAACGGGGGGACACGCACCTGAAGACCTGTTGCGTGGTTCCATCCTCGAACGGGATGGGGGCTTCCATGATCTCGCGGATCCGGCTGGGGTTGAGCCGCTGGGGATCGTAGGTGAACACGGCGGTTCGTTCACTGGCGAACGTCTCGATCTGGAGGATGCCCGGTGTCTCCTCATAGCGCGAGGTGAGGAACGCGGCGGTGCCCTTGCATCGGAGGCCATCGACGACAAAGGCCGTTGTCACGCCCGTTCCCTCAGCGAAGGTTTGCACGCTGGTGGGCCGGGTCAGGGGGATGCGGAGGAAGTAGCCGGCGGTCAAGGCCAGTGAGGCGAGGACCGGGAGGGCCCATGGGGGCAGGCGCAGGGTGCCTCGGGCTCGCAGTTCGAGCGCGCCTTTCTCGGGGCAGGCGTTGAGGCATTCGAGGCATTGGGTGCAGTCCCGATGGCGGACCGTCCGGAGGGTTGGCACAGGGATGTCATGCAGGCAGGCCCTGGCGCATCGTCCACACCCCGTGCACTTGGCTGGATCCCGTGAGATCCTCAGCAAACCCAGCCGGCTGAACGGATCGAACACCGCGCCCAGCGGGCAGAGGTACCGACAGAACATCATCGGGATAATGGCCATCCCGATGAGGATCCCGGCGAGCACGAACACCGACAGAAGCCCCGCGCTTCCGTGTCCGAAGCCGGAGAAGATCAGGAAATAGGGGTCATACCCGCGGAGCACCAATTCGCCCGCGCGGTAGGTGAAGAACAGGCTGACGGCGAGGACGACGTAGCGGAGGAGTTTCAGCGCTCGATTGAGCCGCGGGGGGACTGGGGGTCGGTGCTTCCAGGCCCACCCGCTGGCGCGGGCGGCCAGATCCCCGAGGAACCCGATCGGGCAGACCCAACCGCAGAAGGCCTTCTTGCAAAGCAGAGTCAGTCCGAGCAGAGCCACCAGGAACGACAGGTTGAGGGGGCCGAGGGCGCACGAGAACTCGCCGGTGGTGAACAGGCCCCAGAGGCTTTCGACACCGCCGAAGGGGCAATACGCCTCGAACGAACGCGACCCGAATCCGAGGGCCAGATGGACAACCAATGCCAGGACAACGGTCAGCACCGCATATCGCAGGAATCGATTCAAGTCGTCAGAAGAGGGTTAAACAGGGCTCGCCCCCGGGATAGCGCTGTTTTCTTCCATACGCACGGGTCGATCCACAGAGGCTCGAGTATGGCGAGAACGGCGGGCTCAAGTCAATGTCCCGGAGCCCGATCCCACCCTCGATGAGTGTGGATGGGGAGCAAAGGGGCCGCATCTGAGCCGTTGATTCGCCCGCTTGCTCTTTCCGGACTTTGCCCGTCGCCTCCCACGGAGAGGTCAGTCGATGGATGACGCCGTCGGGTTTCATCCGGGGCGCAGTCAGGGATGGATTACGTTCAGGCCGGGGAAGCGACTTCGCAGGTAGCCGCGGTCCGAGGCGGCGAGGCGATTCGCTTGAATCTGGGCGTGAGCAGCGATCAGGAAATCGGGGATCAGATGGTTGCGGGGGCCGCCGGCGTCACGATAGGCACGAAAGCTCGCGCCCGCATGCCACGCCGCGGCAGGCGAGATCGACTCGAACGAGACGCCCAGTTTCCGGAGCGCCTCTTGCAGCGCTGCTTCCGTGGCGAAGGCGAGGGAGAGCTCAGCATAAACGACGTCGCAAACGACGAGTTGCCCTTCGCGGCGCGCCGCGATCAGCAAATCCACCCAGGATGCGGCGGACGGTTCACCGTTGAACACCGCCAGGAGGACCGACGAGTCGACGGCGGTTTTCACCGGGATGCCGGGGGCAGCGCGACGGGGCCGCGGGTTTCCTCCAACCACTTGGCCGCTGTGCGCCCAAGCCTGCCTCGAGCGCACCCGACGACCGATCGCATCTCGGCTTCGTCGAAGACAGGAACCGCCTTGAGGAAAGCAGCCGTTTCATCGAAATCCAGGATTTGGCCTGGGTGCAAACCCAATCGCTCGCGAATCGCAACCGGGATCGTCACCTGCCCTTTGCTGGTAAGCGTCGCTCTCATTACTTCAAGGTAAGGAATTAAATCAAGGACGACAAGCAAGGAATTGAGGAAGACGACTCCAGGGGGAAGAAGGGGGGCAATCGGTGAGAATCGCGCACTGCTGGAGAGAGGCTCCGGGTGCGAAGTGGGGACGTTCCTCACCGATCGATCAGCGCAGGGAATGCAGGATCGAGAGGTTTTCGACGTCCTCGTGGAGGTCCTCGGACTTGGGGGTTTCGAGGCAGGCGGGGTGATTGCGGAAGCGGGGGTCGTTGACGATGTGCCGGAAGGCGGCGCGCCCGAGTTTGCCCTGGCCGATGCCGGCGTGGCGGTCGACGCGGGAGCCGAGGGGGGTGGCGGAGTCATTCAGGTGGAAGGCGAGGATCTGGTCGAGGCCGATCGAGGTTTGGACTTCTTTGAGGGTCTTTTTCCAGCCGGCGGGGGTACGGAGGTCATAGCCGGCGGCGAAGCAGTGGGCGGTATCGAGGCAGAGGCCGAGTCGGCGGGGTTCGGCGACGCGGTCGTAGAGGGCGGCGAGGTGGGCGATGCGGTGGCCGAGGCAGGAGCCCTGGCCTGCGGTGTTTTCGAGGGCGATGCGGACGGGGTAACCGCGGGTGGCGGCGAAGACGATGTCGAGGGCTTCGGCGGCGCGGTCGAGGCCGGTTTCTTCTCCTGCGCCGAGGTGTGCGCCCGGGTGGAGCACGAGGAACGGGAGGCGGAGCGCGTGGGCCCGCTGGAGCTCCTGGGTCAGGGATTCGATGGATTTGTCCCGGTTAGGCGATGGCGGGGCGGCGAGGTTGATGAGGTAGCCGGTGTGACCGAAGACGGCGAGACCGGGGTTATTGGCCAGGGCCTGATGGAAGCGGGCGATATCGACGGCGGTATGGGCGCGGGCGAACCACTGCATGTTGTTCTTGACGAAGATCTGGCAGGAATCGGCGCCGATCGAGGTGGCGCGTTCGATGGCGCGCCAGACACCGCCCTGGGTGGACATGTGGGCGCCGAGTTTCATGGGCGCGGTCAGTCGAGCTGCCGGATCACGATTTCGCCGGTGCGGACCCGGGCGCTGCAGGCGCAGCGGTATTTCTCCGGGTCGCGGCTCCATTGATCGAGCACCTCGACTTCGTCCGGGGATGGGGGGTCGAGGTTTTCGGCTCCTCGGACGATTTCGACGATGCAAGTGCCGCAAGAGCAATTGAAGCAGCCGGCTTCCATTTCGATGCCGGCGGCCTCGCCGGCGTCGAGGAGGGAGGAGCCTGGGGCGACTTCAGCGGTCACCTCGACGGGCAGGAATGTGACGAATGGCATAAGGACACTCAGGGTCCGAGCGGGTGGTGCCGCTCGGTTCCTGGGTGGCAGCATGCGCGCGTGGAGGCGGGGAAGTCAACGCTTGCCAATGGCGGGGTCGGATGACAGAGTCTGCGGGGTGAAGATCGATCCGCGTTTCACAAAAACGTCTGGAGCCGAAGTCTTTACGGGTAACGAGCTGCTGGTCAAGGGTTGTCTCGAGACGGAGGGCGGCACGCATCTCTGGACCGGGTACCCGGGCTCGCCGGTGGCGGGGTTTTTCGACACGGCGCAGGCGTTGCAGGAGCTGGTTCGGGAGAAGGGGATTCGGGCGACGATGGCCAACAACGAGGCCCTGGCGGCCGCGATGGTCAACGGATCGCAGATGCACGGGCTTCGGGCGATTTCGGTGCAGAAGAGCGTGGGGGTGCATGTGGCGTCGGACGCGCTGGCCCTTGGGAACCTGGTGGGGGCGCATCCGGAGGGGGGTGCGGTGATCGTGCTGGGGGACGACCCGTGGAGCGACTCGACCCAGGTGCCGGCGGACTCGCGCTACCTGTGCAAGCACTTGATGATGCCGGTGCTCGAGCCGAGCGACCCGCAGGAGCTGAAGGACTGGATTGACCTGGCGTTCCGTCTGTCGCGGGAGAGCGAGCTGTACGTGGGGTTCCTGGTCACGACGAACCAGGCGGACGGCGGCGGCACGGTGCAGTTGCGTCCAAACCATGATCCGGAGGTGAACACGGGCTGCCGGATCGAGATTGACACCGCGCGCATTGACTTCGAGAAGAGCGTGCTGCTGCCGCCGCGGACGTGGCGGAAGGAGCAGGCCTTGCCGGAGCGCTATGCCCGGCTTTGGGCGAGTGCGCGTCGGCACGGTGCGAACCGGGTCTTGCCGGGCGGCGAGGCCAACGCGGAAGCGCGGCTGGGGTTCATCACGTCGGCAGCGGCCTACTGCTATTTGCGGCACGCCTTGGCGGAGTTGGGGTTGGACGGGCAGTTTCCGATCTTGAAGGTGGGGGTGACGTATCCGCTGGATCCGGCGCTGGTCATGGACTTTGCGGGGGGATTGAGGGATGTCGTGGTCGTCGAGGAGCGCCGCGGATTCCTCGAGGAGCAAGTGGTGGCGATCGTGACGGGAGTGCAGCAGGCGGGTTCGGGGGGGCAGGATAGGGGAGGCGTGCGGGTTTGGGGCAAGAAGTTCCCGCGGGGAATTGCCGGGATACCGGACACGCGGGGGTTGAACCCGAGCAAGCTGATCGGGCGGTTGGGCGCCCTGTTTCTGTCGACACCCGAGATCGAGGGGAAGATCGACCGATCCCGGATCGAGCTCGAGCTGGAGTGGATCCGGGAGGTGAAGGCGGTCGAGCTGAAGCTGCCGCCGCGGACTCCGACGTTTTGTCCGGGCTGTCCGCATCGGGACTCGGCGGGGGTACTGCTCGAGATCAAGCGGCAGTTTCGGGATGCGGGGTACATGCGGCGGGTTCACGGGATGGGTCCGGTGGATCTCTTGTTTCACGGGGACACCGGGTGTTACACGATGCTGATGTTCGAGCCGACGCGGGATCTCATGCACAACTACAGCGGCATGGGGTTGGGCGGGGGGACGGGGGCGGGGATTGATCCGTTCATCAAGAACAAGCAGGTTGTGTTCATGGGGGACTCGACCTTCTTTCACAGCGGGATGATTGCGATATCGAACTCGCTGAAGAACGGGCAGGACATCACGTACATCATCCTCGACAACCGGACGACGGCGATGACGGGGCATCAGACGACCCCGGCGTTGGAGGAGGGGTTGACGGGGGAGCGGACCTTTGCGCAGAGCATTGACGCGGTGATTGCGGGCATGACCGGGGCGGCGCGGGACGGGGCGCTGGTGGTGCGGGTGAATCCGGAGGAGCGCGAGGCTTATCGCCGGCTTCTCGAACAGACGCTGCTTCGGGATGGCGTCAAGATCGTGGTGGCGGACAAGGAGTGCGGCATCACGTTTCACCGGCGGGCGGCGCGTGAGGAGCGGGCGGAGATCAGGGCCCGCGGCTTTTTGCGGCGCAAGCGGGTGATCGCCATCACGCCGGAGGTCTGCGAGAACTGCCTCGAGTGCACGCGGGCGACGGGTTGTCCGGGGCTGACGCTGACGGCGACGCCCTACGGCCAGAAGGTCGAGATTGACGGGTCGTGGTGTGTGGCGGATGGGGCGTGCACGCGTTTTCTGGTTGACCTGCCTGGGGACGGTCCCCGGGTGAAGGCGTGTCCCTCGTTCGAAGAGGTGGTGGTGCATCGCGTCCAGGCGCCGGCGTCGCCCTGGGAGAGCCTGGATTTCAGCGGGCTGCCGACGCCGACGCCGGCGCCGGTGAGTGGGGTATGGCACGGGTATTTGGCGGGGGTGGGCGGCATGGGGATAGGCACCGCCACGGCGCTGCTGGTCCTGGCCGGGCATCGGGAGGGGTATCGGGTCCAGTTTTGCGACAAGAAGGGCCTCGCGATCCGCAACGGCGGGGTTTATTCGATGATCACCTACCTGGGGCCGGAGGCGTCCTTCTGTTCGAACCTGATCCCGTATGGCAAGGCGGATTTGATGTTGGGCATGGACATTGTCGAGGCGGCGCGCGCGTTCGATCCCTCGACCAACCAGCGCGTGGGAAGCCGGCATCGCACTGCCGTGGTTGTCAACAGCCACAAGACCCCCACCATCCTCACGCTGCTCGGGCGCGATGGCTTTTCGGTGTCCGACCTCGAATCCGCGCTGCGCCGGCTGTCGCGAGCCGAGGCTTTTTACAGCTGCGACGTGTCGGAGGTCTCGGAGGCGGTGTTGGGGACGAAGCTCTATGCGAACATCGTGCTTCTGGGCATTGCGTTTCAGCGCGGGCTGGTGCCGCTCCAATTGGCGAGCCTCGAGTGGGCGATCCAGGGGGGGCTGGGCGCAGCCGCCGCGGACAACCTGCACGCCTTCAACCTCGGGCGTCTGCTCGTCCACGATCGCGAGCAGGTCTTGCGCGTGGCGCGGCTCGGCATCGAACCGGAGTCGTGTGCGGGGGTGGTGGCCGACAAGGTCGAGATCCTGACCCGGACGCGGCGGGGCGGGGCGGGGCTGGCCCGGGCTTTTCGCGAACTGACGGCGCGGGCTGTGGCCCTGCTGCCTCCCGAGGAAGCGCCAGGTGCCGAGGTGGCGCTTCGGATCTATGATCTGATCCAGTACGAGGATGCGGCGTATGCGGCGCGTTACGTCGAGGGAATCGAGAAGGTGCGGGCGTCGGACCGGCCCGATCAGGGGTGGGCGGCGACGCGTGCGGTGGTTGAGAATCTGCACAAGGTGATGTTGATCAAGGACGAGGTCTATGTGGCGCATCTGCTCACGAGCGAGGAGAAGCGCCGGCGCGACCGGATCCGCTACGGCGTCGACCCCGCCCGGGGCGACCGGATCGAGTATCGGCACCTGAACCGGCCGCAATTCACCGTGTTCGGGCGGGATTGGGCCTGGGACATGAAGACCCGGGACTGGATGCTGTCCTGGGTGAAGCGCGGCCGGTGGCTGCGGCGTGTCCTTCCGGAGTGGCATCGGCCCGAGCGCGAGTTCCGTGACTGGTATTGGGGGTTGCTCCCCGGATTCCGGGCGGCGGCGGCGGAGCTGCGGACGTACGGACTTTATGTTCGGGTGTTGCGGCTGCCGGAGGGTGTGACGGGCTATCGGGAGATACGGTACCCGAAGATGGCGGCGGCGCGGGAACAGGCTGACCGATGGCTTCGCGAGCTGCATGAATGACGACGCGTTTTCGCCGGCGCCCGGCGAAGCGGTTCCCGGGGCTGTGCTGCGGGACTCCGGGATCCTGGACACGGACGGGGATGAGGCCTTTACGGACCTGGTGAGGCTGGCCTGCCAGGTCACCGGGGCGGCATCGGGGTTGATCGTGTTTTTCGATGCCGATCGTTCATGGGTGAAGGCCGCCGTGGGGTTTTCGGCGGAGGAAGCGGCGCGGGGCGGGTCGCTGTGCCGCTGGGTTTCGGACGGACCGGACTTGATGGTGATCGAGGACATGGCGGGGGACGCCCGCCACGCGGGTCATCCGTGGGTGACGGGGGAGGCGGGGCTGCGGTTTTACGCGGGCATGGCGCTGCGGATGACGGGGGGGCCGCCCCTGGGCGTGCTGAGCGTAATGGACAGGCGTCCGCGGAGCCTGTCGCCGGAGCAAGGGGACGGGCTGCGGATCGTGGGGCGGCAGGTGATGACGACGCTGGAGTGGCGTCGGAACCTGGGGGAACTCCGGTGTCTGTTGAAGGACCACGAGCAGGCCGAGGCCGCCTTGAGCGATTCCGAGGTCTTGTATCATTCGCTGGTGGATTGCCTGCCGCAGAGCATTTTCCGGAAGGACCGCGAGGGGCGGTTCCTGTTCGTGAACGCGCGGTTTTGCGAGACGCTGGGCCGACCGCCGGAGGAGATTGTGGGGCGGACGGATTTCGATTTTTTTCCGCCGGAGCTGGCGGCGAAGTACCGGGAGGACGACCGGCGGGTGATGGAGACCCACGCGGTATTCGACACCGTCGAGGAGCATGCGCGGCCCGGGGGTGAACGGATCTACGTGCAGGTGCTGAAGGCGCCGTTGTTCGATGCGGCGGGGAACGTCATTGGGGTGCAGGGTCTTTTCTGGGATGTGACCGAGCGCAAGCGGATGGAGGCGGCGATCGAGTACGAGCGGGATTTGCTCCAGACGCTCCTGGACAGCATCCCGGACGCGATCTACTTCAAGGACACGCAGAGCCGGATCCTGCGGATCAGCCGGGCTCTGGCCCGGAAGTTCGGCGCGGACGACCCCTCGGAGGTGGTGGGGAAGACGGACTTCGATTTTTTCCACGAGGCGCATGCGCGGCCGGCGTACGAGGACGAGCAGCGGATCCTGCGGACGGGCCAGCCGCTGGTGGGGCTGAAGGAGCGGGAGACCTGGCCGGACGGCCGGGTGACGTGGGCGCTGACGACGAAGATGCCGCTTCGGGATCGGAGCGGGGCGATCATTGGCACGTTTGGGGTGTCGAAGGACATCACCGACCTGGTGGCGGCGGAGGAGGCATCGGCGAAGGCGCGCGATGCGGCCGTGGAATCGATGCGGGTGAAGGGCCAGTTTCTGGCCAACATGAGCCACGAAATTCGCACGCCGATGAACGCGATCATCGGCATGGCGGGACTGCTGCTCGAGACCGAAGTCACCCCGGAACAGCGCGACTGCGCGGAGACCATCCGCCGCAGCGCCGAATCGCTGCTCAAACTGATCAATGACATCCTCGACTTTTCCCGGCTCGAGGCGGGCCGGCTGACGTTGGCGGAGGAGGACTTGGATCTTCGGGATGTGGTGGAGGACACCGTCGAGTTGCTGGCGCAGAGCGCCCACGACCGCGGGCTCGAACTGGTCTGCCGTCTGCCGCCGGACCTGCCGCGGCATGTCCGGGGGGACGCGGGGCGGTTGCGCCAGGTGCTGACCAATCTGATCGGCAACGCCGTGAAATTCACGGCGAAAGGGGAGGTGGTGCTCTCGCTCGAGACGGTGGCGTCGGACGATCGCCAGGTCACGATCCAGTTCGAGATCAGCGACACCGGGATTGGGATTGCGCCGGAGGCGCAGGAGCGGGTGTTCGAGGCATTCAGCCAGGCCGACATTTCGACGACGCGGAAGTATGGTGGGACGGGCCTGGGGCTTGCGATCTCGCGTCAGATTGTCGAGATGATGCAGGGCCGGATCGGGGTGCGCAGTCTGCCGGGGGTGGGTGCGACTTTTTGGTTCACGGCCCGGTTTGGCCGGCAGGCGGCCTGCCCCGGGGAAAGCCCCGGGGGAAGCCGGCTGCTCGAGGGGGTGCGGATCTTGGTGGTGGATGACAACGCCGCGCATCGCGGGGTGTTATCGGAGTGGTGCCTGGGATGGGCGATGGAGCTTCAGGTGGCTGTGACGGGGGCGGAGGCGATCGAGGTCTTGCTGAGCTCGGCGCGGGGTGGGCGCCCCTTTGTTCTGGCGGTTTTGGATGTGGAGTTGCCCGACATGGACGGGCTGGGTCTGGCGGAGGCGATCCAGGCGGAACCGGAGCTCGAAAAGACGCGGCTGGTGATGCTCACCACGCTGGGCAACCGGCTCGATGTGTCCGTGATGCGGCACGCGGGGATTTCCGCCTGCCTGGTCAAGCCTCCCCGACAGGCGCGGTTTTATGATGCGCTGATCAAGGTGCTGGCGGCGGCCACGCCGACCGGCGCGCAGGAACGAATGCGGCGCACGGGGGGGGGGCGGGATTTGACGGCGGAAGGGCAGGCGGGTCCGCTGCGGGTGCTGGTGGCGGAGGACAACGCGATCAACCAGCGGTTGGCGCTTCGCCAGCTGCATCGGCTCGGGTACGCGGCGGAGGCGGTTGCCAACGGCCGGGAAGTCCTCGAGGCGCTGCGGCAGGGAAGCTACGATGTCCTGCTGCTCGACTGTCAGATGCCGGAGCTGGACGGCTACGAGACGGCGCGGCTGATTCGGAAGAGCGAAGTGCCGATTGCCAGCCAATCGGGGCCGAGCCATCCGCCGCTGCACATCATTGCGATGACGGCCAACGCGATGCCGGGGGACAGGGACAAGTGTTTGGCTGCGGGCATGGACGACTACATCAGCAAGCCGGTTCGGCTCGAGGACCTGGCGGCGGCGCTGCAGCGGGCGACCCAGGGGCTTTGTGTCGAGGCGGCAGCCACAGTGCCGGCCGCAGCGACGCCCGTGGCGCCGGAAGCGGCGCTGGAAGCGGCAGAACCGGTGCTGGATCCTGCGGTCCTGAGCAGCTTGCGGCAGCTCAACGTGCCGGGCCAGCCCGATGCGGTCGTCGAGATGGGCGAGATGTTCTGCAAGAACGCGGCGGTTTTGTGCGAGCGGATCCGGGATGCGGCGGAGCGGGGCGACTTAGAGGCTTTGAAGGCTGTGGCGCACAGTCTGAAGGGGAGTGCGGGGGGGCTGGGTGCGCGGCGGTTGGCGCGGCTTTGTGCGGCGACGGAGGCGCACGCCAAGGCGGGGGATCTGGCGGCCGCCC
Organism: Verrucomicrobiota bacterium; assembly: GCA_029556615.1. GTDB lineage: Bacteria > Verrucomicrobiota > Verrucomicrobiia > Limisphaerales > J093 > JAKQDD01. The sequence continues at coordinate 177,814 of JAKQDD010000209.1, forward strand.
GCGCCGCCGCCGCCGGGGTGCCCGTCGCGTTGGCCGAGGCGGGCGAAGCCCTTCGGGCGCTGACGACCTGAGGCCTGCCCTCCGGAGTTGAAAGCGACGCTCCAGTTCAGTAGCGTCCAGGCATGGAACAGCTTCATGCCCCGTGGCGGATCGAGTACATCCTCGCGCCCAAGCCGAAGCCGGCTGCGGGGGGCGATTCGCTTTTCACGGAGATCGCGCGATCGGGGGATGATGTCGGGCACCATATTCTGGCGCGGACGCGGTCCTCGTTTGCGGTGCTGAACCGGTATCCGTACACGGGCGGTCATTTGATGGTGGTGCCGTACCGGCAGACGTCGGATTTGATGGAACTGACGACCGAGGAAATGGCGGACCTGTGGGAGCTGACCCGGCGCTGCATCGCGGCGTTGCGGCGGGAGATGAAACCGGACGGCTTCAATGTGGGGATGAACCTGGGGCGTGTCGCCGGGGCGGGCGTCACCGATCATCTGCACATTCACGTGGTGCCCCGGTGGAACGGCGACACGAACTTCATGCCGGTGCTGGCCGGGACGTCGGTGGTTCCCGAGGCGCTGGCCGACGTGGCGGCCCGTCTGCGCGCCGCCCTGGCGGGTGAAGCTCCGCAATCCCGGATTTGACATGCCGACCGAGACACTCCATTTCGACAATGCGCGGTTGGCGCAGCAGCTGTTCAACAACGATCCGCGGAACCTGAGCGCACTCGAGCGCCAGTTGGGGGTCAAGGCGACGGCGCGGGACGCCTGGATCAAGCTCGAGGGGAAGCCCGAGGCCCTGGCGCGGGCGCGGCATTTGTTTCAGCTTCTCGAAGGGACTGTCCAGACCGGGGGACAGATACGGACGCCGGACTTTGCATTGGCGCTGAGCGTGGTGCAACAGGAGGGGGTGTCGGCGTTGAAGAGCCTGCAGGCGGAGCGGATCCAGACCTCGCCGCGGAAGGCGTCGGTGGCGCCCAAGACCACGGGCCAGCGTCGCTATATCGAGGCCATCCGGGAACATGACGTGACGTTCGGGATCGGGCCGGCGGGGACGGGCAAGACCTATCTGGCGATGGCGATGGCCACCGCCGCGCTTCGGGATGGCCGGGTGAACCGCCTGATTCTGACGCGGCCGGCGGTCGAGGCCGGCGAGGCGCTGGGCTTCCTGCCGGGGGATCTCCAGGAGAAGCTGGCGCCGTACTTGCGCCCGCTGGTCGACGCGTTGCACGACATGCTGCCGGCGGAGGAGATCCAGCGGTTGATGGAACGGGGGACGATCGAGATTGCGCCGCTGGCCTACATGCGGGGGCGGACGCTGAACCATGCGTTCATCATCTTCGACGAGGCGCAGAACTCGACCACGGAGCAGATGTTCATGTTTCTGACGCGGCTGGGTCATGACTCGAAGGCGGTGATTACGGGCGATTTGACCCAGGTCGATCTGCCCAAGCACAAGCCGTCGGGTCTTCAGGAGGCGCGCGTTGCGCTGGCCGCGGTCGAGGGCATTGCGATGGTCGAGTTTGGCAAGCGGGACGTGGTGCGGCATCCGTTGGTGCAGAGCATTGTGGCCGCGTACGAACAGCACCGGGGCGTGCCCCATGAGTGAGCTGGCGTTGCACAACCGGCACCGGGGGGTGGTCGTTGACCGCCGGCGGTTTCGGCGGTGGCTGCTCGAGGTGTTGGCGGACCCGGTTTTTTTCGGGCCTGCGGCGGCGCCGGCGCGCTGGCTCGACTTCGAGCTGGCGTTCTTCCTGGTGACGGACCCGGTCATGGGCCGCCTGAACGAGCGCCATCTGGGCCACGCGGGGTCCACGGACGTGATCACGTTCGACTATGGCCGGCCTCCGGGAGCCGGGGCGGGAACGGCGTGGCTGAGAGGGGATCTGTTTGTCTGTCCCGACGAGGCGCGGCGCCAGGCCCGTCGATTCCGCGCCGACTGGCCCGCGGAGATCGCGCGGTGCGTGATTCACGGGCTGCTGCATCTTGCCGGGCATGACGATCTCGAGCCGGCGGCCCGTCGGGCCATGAAGCAGGTCGAGAACCGCCTGGTGCGGTGTCATGCCGCCTGCTTTCCCTTGAGCCGCCGGAAGGTCGACTCTAAGCTGCCGCCATGAAGCAGTCGCTGATGCGCTGGCGTGCCAACTTTGTCGCGGGACTGGTGGTGATCCTGCCGGCCGTCATCTCGATTGCCATTCTCAAGTGGCTTTTTGGGACGGTGTCGAGCATTACGGATCTGCTGCTTTTCTTCGTGCCCCGTCAGATCACGCGTGCGCAGGATGGCCGTGGGGACACGCACTGGTATTGGAGCCTGCTGGCTTTGGCAATCGGGCTTCTGCTGGTGGCGATTGTCGGTCGGGCGGCGCGGAACTACGTGGGTCGCAAGCTCATCCAGTCGGTGGACCGCGCCCTGTCGCAGGTGCCCCTGCTGAACAAGATCTACAGCGTGGTCAAACAGGTCAACGAAGCGTTCTCGTCGACCAAGAAGTCGTCGTTCAAGCAGGTGGTGCTGGTCGAGTATCCGCGCAGGGGGATCTACTCGATCGGGTTCATCACGAGCGATGATGTTCCGGAGATTTCGAACAAGCTGCAGGCGGCAGTGGCCAGCGTCTTTATTCCGACGACGCCGAATCCGACGACCGGTTTTCTGCTTGTGGTTCCCCGCAACGAGGTGATCCGGCTCGACATGCCGGTTTCCGACGGCATCAAGTATCTCATCAGCCTGGGCTCAGTGGTTCCTGTGTACTCGTTTCCCGCGGGGTCGGGTGCTGCTCTCCCAACCCCTCCTGCGGCCCCGCCGGCCCCGGGTTCGACCGGGGTTTCCTGACATCGCGGTGGTCCATTCCCCATGCACCTCGAGCAAGCCTCGGGCATCGTCCTCCGGACCCGGCTGCTGACGGAAACGAGTCTGATTGTGCACTGGCTGACGGAGGACCAGGGCCGGATCGCGACGGTGGCCAAGGGGGCCCGGCGGCCGCGATCCGTGTATCGCGGCAAGCTCGACCTGTTTTACGAGGCGCGGTTCACGTTCCAGCGGAGCCGGCGTTCGGACCTGCACGGTCTGCGGGAGCTGAGCCTTGAGGACACGCATCCGGTGTTGCGGACGGATCTGCCGCGGTTGAGCCAGGTCTGTTACGCCGCCCTGCTGATCGAGTTGGCCAGCGAGACGGACACGCCGCTGCCCACGTTGCATGCGCTGCTGACGGACTTGGTCCGGACGCTTGATGTCCGACCCGCGGCGCCTCATTTCCCGGTGGCGTTCGAGCTCAGGCTTCTGGCGGACGCCGGTCTGCTGCCGGACTTGAGCCGGACGCGTCTGAGCGCCGGGAGCCGGCAGATCCTCGAGGCTCTGAGACGACTGGGGTTTCCGGACGCGGTGCGGATCCAGCCCACGGGGGTCCAATGGGACGAGATCCGATCGTTCCTGGGCGCGCTGATCACGGAGCACTGGGGCCGGGTTCCGGCCGGGCGCGGGGCGGCGCTGGGGGGTGACTGAGTGCGGCGCTGCTGCCGGTTCTGACTTCGAGTTGGGGACGGTGCTGCAGTCCGGGAGCCTGCCGGTGATCTGGAAGTCGTCGGCGCGGCAGGAGAGTCTTCAGGCCTACGTCCAGCTCTACCTGAAGGAGGAGATTCAAGCTGAGGCCCTCGTGCGCAACCTGCCGGGGTTCGCCCGGTTCCTGCCGACTGCGGCGCTGTTCCATGGTCAGGTTCTCAACCTTGCCGGTTTGGCGCGCGACGCCGGGGTGGCGCGTACGACCGTCGAGGGGTATCTCAGCATCCTGGGGGACACGCACATGGCCTGGCTGCTGGCTGGCTACGAAGGCAAGCTGCGGGTCAAGGCCAAGGAGCGGCTGGAACGTCGCGATTTCGCTGGCCTGGACGCCATCGGCGAACTGGTGGGAATGCGCCGCCGCCTCGTTGTCTATCTGGGGGAACGACCGTTCACCACCGCGGAGGGGGTCGAAGTGCTTCCCGTCCCCGCGTTCCTGGCTGAGCTCGAGTCGGGGACGATTTGAACTCCGGCGGGTTTGGCATTACACTCGGACTTCGTGGCACGCATTTACGACGACATCACGGAGACGATAGGCAACACGCCTCTGGTACGGCTGCACCGGACGGCTGAGAAACACGGGGCGCGCGCTGAGCTGTTATTGAAGCTCGAGTTCTTCAATCCGCTCTCGAGCGTCAAGGATCGGGTGGGCGTGGCGATGATCGACGCTGGTCTGCGGGATGGGACGATCCGGTCGGACACCGTCTTGATCGAGCCGACGAGCGGCAACACGGGGATTGCGCTGGCCTTTGTGGCGGCGGCCCGTGGCCTGAAGCTGATCCTGACGATGCCGGAGACGATGTCGATCGAGCGGCGGAAGCTGCTGAAGGTGTTGGGGGCGCGCCTGGTTCTGACGGAGGGTGCCAAGGGGATGAAGGGGGCGATTGCCAAGGCTGAGGAACTGCATGCGCGGATTCCGAACAGCGTCATTCCCCAGCAGTTTGCCAACCCTGCCAATCCGGAGATCCACCGCCGGACGACGGCGGACGAGATCTGGCGGGACACGGACGGCCGGGTGGACATGGTGGTGGCGGGCGTTGGAACGGGGGGGACGATCACGGGCATTGCGGAGGTGATCAAGGCACAGAAGGCGTCTTTCCGGGCGATCGCGGTCGAACCAGCCCGCTCGCCGGTTCTTCGGGGCGGGGCGGCCGGTCCGCACAAGCTCCAGGGGATCGGCGCGGGTTTCGTTCCCGGCGTTCTCAACACGAAGATCATCGACGAGATCATCGCGGTTCGCGAGGAAGACGCGGGTCTCATCGCGAAGGAGGTCTGCCAGCTGGACGGCATTCCGGTGGGGATATCGAGCGGAGCAGCCCTCTGGGCTGCGCTCGAGGTGGCGCGACGTCCCGAGAGCGAGGGCCGGCAGATTGTGGTGATCGTGCCGTCCTGTGCGGAACGGTATCTTTCCTCGTGGCTGTTTGCGGACGTGGGGGTCGAGAGCGACGTTCTGGGCGACTCGCTGCAGGAGGTTTGATCCCGATGGAGCCGCGAAGAGCGGAGGGCCTTCTCCATTGAGCCTTCTGCCTTCTTGCGGCCCTCCCAGACTCTCGGTCTCTTGGCGGCAGCCCGCAAAAACGCTTGCGCGGCGGGAAACCGGCAGATTACGGTTTCCTCCACTCCGGCTTCACCGGAAGCGAGCGATGTGGTGGCCTAGGGCGGCGACTGGGAGGGGGGTTGGTAGCTCAGTGGTAGAGCAGCGGCCTTTTAAGCCGTTGGTCCCGGGTTCAAATCCCGGCCAACCCACCAGCCAAGAACACAAGGAAAACCCTGCAAAATATGGCCTCCCGTGCATGTTTGCGATCGTCCTTGCCAATGACGCGCAATGCACGCGAAAAGCGCCGAATAGGCAAACAAGTTGCAACCTTTTACAACTGGCAGGTGGGCCAGCGGCCTGAAGTCTCCCCGGTGTCCACGGTCAACCGTGGATCAGGTCCATGTCCTCCGCGGCGCCGCCGTGCTCCAGGATGACCGCTGGACGAGACTTTCCAGACGGCGAGGGTGCCAGGTGCGGACTCGACGGCCGGCGCGGCCTGGGGGCGAATAGGCGTTGACCTCGAGGTGCTGGTGGGTGTATGGCCTCGGGTGTCAGGCGTGAAAGAGCCTGACCGCAGTTGTAACCGTCGGGGTGATGCCCGACGGCGCGATCATGAAACAACGCACGAGTCTGCCCCGTCTGGATAGTCCCCGTCTCATCAGCGGGGACGACAAGGCTTTCACCTTCCGGCCGGGGCATTCCGTAGCAACATGCAGAGTACACAACAAGCGCAGGTCGCCAGCGCATCGAATGGCGAGTCCCACCATACCTTCGACCTCATCCTCGCTTTCGAGAATGACTGGAGCGAGAACGCTCTGGCCATCGATGCAGACGGCGCCGTCTGGATCGGCCACGGTCGCGTCGCACTCGTTGGTGACGACGAGTTCATCCCCGGCCGGCGGGTGAGCCTGTCGCAGGCGGTTCGGTGGTTCCGAGACATGGACCCGCTCTCCAGCGGGCGGAGTGGCAACGAAGAAGGTCAAGCGAGGTTCTGCACCATCGTTGCCGATGCACTCGAAGGGAGGGAGCCATGACGGTGTGGATCTCGGACGCGTCCTCGACGATCACCTTCGATGCTGGCGCCGTCCAGTTCCGAGAACCTCGAGCTGCCGTCCCGGCGCCGGCCGGCGTCACGCTCGGGGAGGCGGTCCGCG
>JAKQDD010000223.1 GCA_029556615.1 Verrucomicrobiota bacterium
TTGGGCGGCCGTTCTTTTGCCACCAGACGGCGTTGCTCGCTTCTCACAGATCTCTGCGGATATGCTCGTCGCTCGCGCCTTGTCTGGCGGCAAAACTCCTGGCCGCGAATGTCCATCCATTTGAGGGACACCACACTAGGAGGTCCCGGCCCATGAACATCCATGGACTGGTCCTCCTCGGCATTCTGCTGAGCTCGCTCCTGACGGGCGTGGTGATCTTCTTCCTGAAGGAGGAAAGCCACCGCCTCCGCACATGGCTGAATCTGGTGGGAGCCGGTTTGAAGCTCGTCCTGGTGGCGGCGCTCCTTTGGGGGATTTACCGCGGAGAGGAGTACTCGCTGGCATTCGATTTCCTGCCTGGGATCCAGTTTGCGCTCGGTGCGGACGCCAATTCCGTGCTGTTTGTCACGCTCTCCTCATTCCTGTGGTTTTGGACGACGCTCTACGCGGTCGGGTATCTCGAAGACTCGCCGCATCGCAGCCGGTTCTTCGGTTTCTTCAGCCTGTGCGTCACGGCCACGACCGGCATTGCCCTCTCGTCGAACCTGGTCACGTTCCTCGTGTTCTACGAGCTGCTGACCGTGTCGACCTACCCGTTGGTCGTCCATCGCGGCACGCCCGAGGCCATGCGGGGGGGCAGGACGTATCTCGCCTACACGCTGGCGGGGGGGGCGGTCCTGCTCCTGGCCGTGGCCTGGCTGCATCACCTTGCCGGACCGGTCCCGTTCACGGAGCGCGGGTTCGACCAGGGACTCATGGCCACGCATCGCGGCGACCTGCAGGTTCTCTTCCTGCTGTTCCTGCTCGGCATCGGGGTGAAGGCGGCCCTCGTTCCCCTGCACGGCTGGCTGCCCAGGGCGATGGTGGCGCCGGCGCCGGTGAGTGCCCTGCTGCATGCCGTGGCGGTGGTGAAGGCCGGCGCGTTCGGCATCGTGCGCATCGTGTACGACGTGTATGGGGTTGAGAACGCGGCGGAGCTCGGCGTCCTGGGGCCCCTGGCCCTTGCGGCGGGCATCACCATCCTGTACGGCTCGGTCCTGGCGCTCTTTCAAGACGAACTCAAGAAACGCCTGGCCTACTCGACGGTGAGCCAGGTTTCCTACATCGTGCTCGGCACGGCGATCCTCGGACCGCTGGCCACGGTCGGCGGCTTGGTCCACCTCGTCCATCAGGGCCTCATGAAGATCACCCTCTTCTTCGCCGCGGGAAACTACGCCGAGACACTCGGCGTTCACCGCGTCAGCGGGATGAACGGCGTCGGCCGACGGATGCCGCTGACGACCGCGGCCTTCACGGTCGCCGCCCTGGGCATGATCGGGGTGCCGCCGCTGGCGGGGTACATCAGCAAATGGTATCTCAAGAAAGGCGCGATCACGGCGGGCGACGAGTGGGTGGCGCTGGTGCTGGCCCTGAGCAGCCTCCTGAACGCGGCCTATTCTCTCCCCATCCTCTACCGCGCCTGGTTCCTCGACCCGCCGCCGAGCTGGCCGCACGAGCACCGCTTGGGCAGGCTGGAGACGCATTGGATGCTGCTGGCCGCGCCGCTGGTCACGGCGGCGATGGTCGTCTGGGCGGGCGTGTTCGCGGAATCGTCATTCAGCCCGCTGGCGTGGGTGAAACTGATCGCCGGGCGGGAGTACGGACCATGAACGACGTCTCGGCATGGCTGGTCCTCCTGGCCGCGGGGGCGCCCTGGGCCGTGGGGTCGCTGCTCGTGGTGCGGCCATGGCGCCACGTGGTTTGTCGCGCGGCGCCGGTGGCGGCGGTGCCGGCGCTGGTGCTGGCGCTGTTGGGGCCGGTCGGCGCGAAGGCAAGCCTGCCGTGGCTCGTGCAACACACCGTGTTGGAACTCGACGCGGTGGGGCGGGTCTTTCTTGGATTCACCAGCGCCCTGTGGCTGTTGCCCGGCACGCTGGAGGTGCTGCCCCGGAAACTCTCGCCGGAGAAGCTGTGGGATGCGCTCTGGCCGTTGTTGCTCGGCGGGACGCTGGCCGGGCTGGGCGCCTGGCTGCGGCGCTGGTTCTCACGGGACGCGAGCCGCTGGCTGCCGGCCGGCGACCTGGGGGTGCTGCTCGAGCGACGGCTGGCGCGCTGGCAGCGCGGCGCGCGGATCGAGGGCCATTCGCACCCCGAACCGGAATCCGACCGCGGCGAGTCGTCCGCGCAAGAAGCGCCACGATGGTCCTTGCGCCTGAGGCGCGCGGGCGAGAGTATCGTTCGACTCGAGGAGCACCTTCGCTCCTGGCCGGTTGCCGGCGCTCTGTGGCTGCTGCTGATGGTCCTCCTGATCGGGCTCCTCGCGGCATCGAATCCATGACCTATGAAACGCTTCAGGAATCTGCTGGTGCATCTTGATCTGGAGGGTGCTCACGATGGGGCTGCTGTCCGCTACGCCTCCGCGGTGAGCCGGCTGAGTCGTTCGCTGCGGATCGAGTTCGTGCACACGGCACCGTCGGCCCATCTCATTCCCGGGTTTTCCGAGGATTCACCCGCGCCTGCGGCCCAGTGGCTGCCCCAGGCCCAGGCGGCCGTCGAGGCGCTGGTCCGACGGCACTTCCGCGGCCCCCCCGGGGGCCGGGTCAGGGTGCGCGTGCTGGGCGGCGCCGGCTTTCGGGATCTGTTGGATCAACTGCGGCACGGGGACACGGATCTCGTCATCCTTGGCAAGAGCGAAACCAACGTCCCCTTTGCCGAGAAACTGGCGCGCAAGGCGCCGTGTTCTGTGATGGTGGTCCCGCCGGTCCGTTCGGTGGTCTATCGGCGCATCCTGGTGCCGACGGATTTTTCCGAGCACTCGGCGCGCGCGATGGAGGTCGCCGTGGCCTTCGCCAGGGCGCGCCAGGTGAAACGGCTGGTTTGCTTCAACGGGTACCCGATACCGTCCGGCCACCATCGAACCGGCATCGCCCGGGAGCAGATCCGCGAGGACACCGAGACATGGCGGCAATCCCGTTTCGAGGAGTTCCGGCAGCAGATCGAGCTGGAGGGAGTGGCGACCGAGTTGATCTGTCGCGAAAGTCCCCTGGCGGCCCGGGGCATCCTCCAAGAGGCCAGGCGGCAGGAGAGCGACCTGCTGGTCATGGGTGCCCGCGGCATGGACGCGCTGGCCGCAGCGTTGCTGGGCAGCACCACGGCGCAGGTCGTTCGGGAATCGCCGATTCCCACCCTGGTCGTGAAACCGAAGGGCGCGGGCCGTTCGCTGCTGGATCTGGTGTTCGGGGACTCGCCGTCGTAACCAGCGGTGCTGCCCGCCACGAGAACCGTCATGACTCTGATGAAATCCACAGACGCTCTGGAAGACCTGCTGGGTCGCCACTGGCACCACATGCCGGCCGGCGAGGTGATTCAGGTGCTCGAGACGAACAGCGAGCTGGGCCTGGACCGGTTCGCCCTGAGCCATCGCCAGGCGGAGTTCGGCCCCAATCAACTCGCCCTCCGCAAAGGTCGCAGCCCGTGGATACGCTTCCTGCTTCAGTTCCACAATCCGCTCATCTACATCCTGCTCGCGGCGGGCGCCACCAAGCTGGCGATGGGCGGCTTCGTGGATGCCGCCGTCATCCTGGCGGTGGTGCTCATCAACGCCTGGATTGGATACCTCCAGGAAGCCAAGGCCGAGCGCGCGATTGAAGCGTTGGCCAGGAGCCTCGTCACCGAATCCACGGTGGTGCGCGCGGGCAAGACCGTGCGTGTTCCGTCGACCGAGCTGGTTCCCGGCGATGTGGTGCTGCTGGCCTCGGGCGACAAAGTCCCCGCCGACCTGCGCCTCGTGGCCACCCGCGACCTGCAGGTCGCTGAGGCTGCGCTCACCGGGGAGTCGACGTCGGTCGAGAAGACCGCTGAGGCCCAGCTCGGCCCGGAAACCCTCCTCGCCGACCGCGCCAACATGGTCTATGCGTCGACGCTGGTGACTTACGGTCAGGGTCGCGGAGTCGTGGTCGCCACGGGGGATCACACCGAGATTGGCCGGATTTCCGAGATGATCTCCGCCGCGCCCGACCTCGAGACCCCGCTGACGCGCAAGATGGCCGCGTTCAGCCATTGGCTGCTGCTCCTGATCCTGGGCCTGGCGGCGGTGGTCCTGATGGTCGGGCTGGTCCGAGGCGAACGCCTCGAGGACATCGCGTCCTCGGCCATCGCCCTGGCGGTGGGCGCCATCCCCGAGGGGTTGCCTGCGGCCGTCACGGTCACTCTCGCCATCGGCGTCGCGCGCATGGCCCGGCGGCGGGCGATCATTCGAAAACTGCCGGCCGTGGAAACGCTCGGCAGCACCACGGTGATCTGCTCCGACAAGACCGGCACGCTCACGCAGAACCAAATGACCGTGCGCCAGGTGGTCGTTGGCGGCAGCGTGGTTGAGGTCAGCGGCAACGGCTATGAGCCGGCGGGCGAGCTGACCCTCGACGGCAAGCGGTTGGCGCCGGGTGAAGCCCCCGGCGTGTCGGAGTGCCTGCTGGCCGGACTGCTCTGCAATGACAGCGCGCTGGTCAGGAAGGACGGGCGTTGGGATGCCCAGGGAGACCCGACGGAGGTGGCGCTGATCGTCGCCGCGCGCAAGGCCGGCCTCGAGGAGGAGCCTGTCCAGTCGCGTTGGCCGCGGGTGGACGCCATTCCCTTTGAATCCCAGCACCAGTTCATGGCCACGTTGCACGACGACGCCGGCGCCGGCCGGAGGCTGGTCTATGTGAAAGGGGCGGTCGAAATCGTGCTCGAGCGGTGCGAGGCTGCGGTCGACGCGAACGGGCAGCCCGTGACGCTGGACCGCGGGCGCATCCAACAGCAGGTCGCGCAACTGGCTGCCGCCGGGCTGCGGGTGCTGGCTTTCGCCCGCGCCGAGGTTCCGACCCAGACGCAGCGCCTCGGCGTCCGTGACCTCCCGCGGCACTTCACGTTCCTCGGCCTGCAGGGGATGATGGATCCGCCGCGTCCGGAAGCCATGGACGCGGTGGCCGCCTGCCACCGCGCGGGGATCCAGGTCAAAATGATCACCGGCGATCACGCGGGAACGGCGGTGGCGGTCGGCCGGCAGTTGGGCCTCGTCCAGGAAACCACGGCGCCGGACCGCCCGTCCGCATTGACAGGCAAGGAGCTCGCGGCGCTCTCGGACGAATCGTTGATCGAGGTTGCTGAACAGGTGTCAGTCTTCGCCCGGGTTGCCCCCGAGCAGAAGCTGCGCCTCGTCGAGGCGCTGCAAGCGCGCGGGCACGTCGTGGCCATGACGGGGGATGGGGTCAACGACGGCCCCGCGTTGAAGCAGGCCAACATCGGCGTGGCCATGGGCATCACCGGAACCGAGGTCGCGAAAGAGGCCTCCGACATGGTGCTGACGGACGACAACTTCGCCTCCATCCGAGCGGCCGTCGAGGAGGGCAGGAACGTCCTGGACAACCTGACCAAGATCATCACCTGGGCGCTGCCGAGCAATCTGGGGCAGGGTCTGGTGATTCTGGCGGCCGCCCTCGTGGGCGCGACCCTGCCCATTCTCCCGCTGCAGGTGCTGTGGATCAACATGACGACCGGGGGCGTTCTGGGGTTGTTCCTCGCGCTGGAAGCCAAAGAACCCGACCTGATGCTTCGCGCGCCCCGCGCGCCCAAGGCCCCGATCCTCGATGGCCGGATGCTGGCCCAGGTGGTTCTCGTCGGCCTGCTCATCCTCATCGCGGCTTTCGGCCTATTCCGATGGGAGCTGGCTCGCGGAGCGGGGATCGAGGCTGCGCGCACGGTCGCCCTGAATACGGTGGCCATGATTCAAGCCCTCTACCTGGTCAACTGCCGCTCGCTGCGCCATTCGGTCTGGGCCCTCGGCCTGTTCCGCAACGGCTGGCTGTGGCTGGGCATTCTGGGCGTGCTGCTCCTGCAGGCCGGGCTCACCTACGTGCCGTTCCTCAACGCGATCTTCCAGACCGCCCCCATCGGCGGGGACGAGTGGCTGCGGATCCTGGGCGCCAGCCTGAGTGCGATGCTGCTGGTGGAACTTCAGAAGTGGCTGGTTAACCGGCAGGAACGGCAGCCTTAGGGTCTGTGCAAAAATTACTTCCGATTCTGGCGGGAGCGCCACCGGGCCCGCTGGCGTCGTTGCTCCTCAGGCACAGGTTCGGATCGGGTTTTCCGGCGTTTTTGCATCCTGACCCAACAGAGGCCATATTCCCCGGCAATGAGCATGTTGCATCAGCGCCCCACGAAGAACTGCGGCGCCGCGGCCGCAGCGATGGCTCTTCTCCTCCTGATGTCCGGCTGTCAGTCCGCCGGGCGCTCCGGACCGGACGACGCCCCGAGCGGCGCGACGGCGTCGGAAAGCGCCCTGCGCGACGCCATCGGCGGCCTGAGCGCAACACTCGTCGTGCACGGGATGAGCTGCCCGCTGTGCGCCCACAACGTCGAGCGGCAGTTGCGGGGTGTGCCCGGCGTCACCGGTGTGACCCTCGACCTGAGCACAGGCGAGGCGACCGTCACGCTCGACGGCAGCGGTCGGACGACCCGGCGGATGCTCGCTGAGGCCATCCAACGGAGCGGCTTCACGCTCAAGGAGGTGCGGCGCCTATGAACGGCCTCCCGACGCCGTCAGTGCCCGGTCGCCGTGCTGGACGGTTTCCATCCCAACACACCGCCGCTGTGCTCGGATCCGCGCTGGCGCTCGCCGCTTCGGCAGTCCACGCCCAGGAATCCCCCAACGTCCCGGCCGCCACACAGCCGTCTGTGGGCAGCTTCTATCTGCGGGAGAGACTCCACTATGTGGCCCTAAGCGATGACCCTTCCCCGGCCGACCGCGAGGTGGACAAGTTCGTCTCCACGACCTCCCTCGCCTACGGACTGGCGCGAGCGTGGTCCGTGTCCCTGGAAGTGCCGCTGGCCTATGAACGCTCAGACGCCGCAGGAGACGGGACGACCGGCGCTTTCGGCCTGAACGACCTGTCCCTGACGGTCAAATGGCGTCCGTGGCAGCACGATCTCGGGCCGGTCGACTCCCTGCGGTTTGCGCTGTTCGGCGGCGTCGAGGTGCCCAGCGGAGACGGCGATTTCTCCAGTCACTCGTTCGACCCGTTCATCGGCGGGGTCTTCACCGGCATCATGGGCCGGCACGGCGTGAATGCGGCAGTGACCTATAAGCATAATGACGGGCGAACGACCCACACCACCCGCGCCGGGGACGGGACCGCCGACGCTCTTCGGTGCGACGGGTCGTATCTGTTCCGCCTGCGGCCCGCCGCGTATGGCGCCCACACCACCGCGGCCACGTATCTGACCCTCGAAGTCAACAGCCTCTACGAAACCAACGGCGACTCCGAGGTCATCGTCGGCCCGGGAATCCTCTATGAAGCCCGGACCTTCGCCTTCGAGGCCACGCTGGGCCTGCCCGTGCTGCGGGCCGCAGACGAACGGCCGACGACGGAGCTGATTGTGGCTCTCGGTGTGCGGTTTCTGTTTTGACTGCGGGCAATGCCCTCCGACGCCGACTGTTGGCCGATTGGATATCTTCTACAATCATTCTAACGACCGGCATCGCCGGCCAGCGAACATGGCCGGGCCTTCACCCCGGCGAGGCGAGTGTCCCGGCCAGTGCGGCCGCTCCCCACCGCACCCCCGTGGGAAGCGACATCATGTTGTAAATGAACAATTTGGGCGATCCGTGTCGTCCCTCACCGCTCGGATTACTAATCCCGCTGTCCCTCCGGCCCCGGGAACCCTCGAGAGAATTTAATGAAGAAAACGCCTTCCGGCCTTTGACATTCTACAGAACCTATACAATATTCCGGCACGCTCGGGGGCCGATGGCCGGCAGCCGAGTGCGACAACGACAACAGCGAACGAACAACGACACCATGAAAAAGAACCGCATCCCCACCCTGGCCGCCGTGGCCGCAGCCCTCACCCTCACGTCCCACCTGATCGCCGGCGACTGCGCCGCGAGCAAGTGCGCCACCGCCAGCAGTTGCAGCGCGGGCAAGGATATCGTGGCGGTCGCCTCGGGCGCGGAGAACTTCAAGACCCTCGTGGCGGCCGTGAAAGCTGCGGGCCTGGTGGAAACGCTCCAGGGCAAGGGACCCTTCACGGTCTTTGCCCCGACCGACGCGGCATTTGCCAAGCTGCCCGCGGGTACGGTTGAAGAGCTCTTGAAGCCCGAGAACAAGGAGAAGCTGGCGGCCATCCTCAAGTACCACGTGGTGCCCGGCAAAGTGCTGGCCCAGGACGTGAAGACCATGGAAGCCAAGACCGCCCAGGGCCAGAGTGTGAAGCTCAAGGTATCGGACACGGGTGTGACGATTGACAACGCCAGGGTCGTCAAGACCGACCTCCTCGCCGCGAATGGCGTGATTCACGTGATTGACAGCGTGATTCTCCCCCGCTCATGACCGGCCATCGCCACCGAGGCGGAGGGCGGCCGGCGCGCCTCCGCCTCGGTGATTGCCGCAGGCTCCGGCGATGCGTATTCTGCGCCGCCATGCACCAAGCTCTAAGGACCCTTGCGGCGCCGGTCTTGGCCGTTGTTGTTCTTGGCGGGAACGCCCCGACGGAGTCTGGAACCTGGCCCCAGTGGCGAGGCCCGACGCGGGACGGCCAGGTTCCAGCCGCCAGCTGGCCGGACAAACTGGACGCCGGCCATCTCCAACAATCGTGGCGTGTGGAACTGGGGCCGAGCTACTCCGGACCGATCCTGGACGACCACCGCGTCTACACCACCGAGACGATCGAGAAGACGACGGAGAGGGTAACGGCCTTCGACCGCAGGACAGGCAAGCCACTCTGGCGCGCCCAGTGGGAGGGGACGGTCAACGTTCCGTTCTTTGCGAAATCGAACGGCGACTGGATCCGCTCGACGCCGGCGTTGGACGGCGACCGTCTGTATGTTGCCGGGATGCGGGATGTGCTGGTGTGCCTGGACTCCCGTGATGGGCGCCAGGTCTGGCGACAGGATTTCGTGCAGACACTCGGTTCGCCGGTGCCATCGTTTGGCTTTGTCTGCTCACCGCTGGTGGACGGTGACTCGGTGTACGTGCAGGCCGGAGCGTCGTTGTTGCGACTCGACAAGATGACCGGCCAGAGGATTTGGCGCACTCTCAAGGACCAGGGTGGCCTTTGGGGCGGCGTGTTCTCGTCACCGATCTTCGCGGTACTGGCCGGCCAACGCCAACTGATCGTTCAAACGCGCGACAAACTGGCCGGTGTGGACCCGGCCGACGGCACCGTGCTCTGGGAACAGCGGGTCGAAGCGTTCCGAGGCATGAACATCCTCACCCCCGTTGCGTTGCGCGACACGCTCTTCACCAGCACGTACGGCGGCAGGACCATCGGGTTCAACGTCACGCACAGCGACGGCAAGTGGAGCGTCACCGAAGCCTGGCGCCACAAAGCCCAGGGTTACATGAGCACGCCGGTGGTGATCGACGGCGCAGCCTACCTTCACCTCAGGAGCCAGCGTCTGATGGCGATTGACGTCGAGACAGGACGCGAATGGTGGACCAGCGATGCATCGTTCGGCAAGTACTGGAGCCTCATCGCCAGCGGCGATCGCATTCTGGCGCTCGACCAGCGCGGCGTGCTGCTTGCCCTCCGCGCCAACAAGGAACGACTCGAGATCCTCGATCAACGCCAGCTCGCCGACGCCGAGACATGGGCGCACCTCGCCGTGGCTGGTGATCAGCTGTTCGTGCGGGAACTCCAGGCACTATCCGCCTGGTTCTGGTGTCACGACACGGCTTCGCCGCCAGGATTGGACAAAGTGCCAGGTTCATAGTCGGCCGACGCCCGCAATGCGCCTTGCAGCCCCGCTCATCGTGGCTTCATCGGTTCATCATCCGGCGAAAACGGCCGATTCGTGGGTCTCCGACCCGGTCCGCGGACCCGGTCTGGACACCCCGTGGGGACAATGAGTCTGTCACCTTGTTTGCGGCACTCCCGCCTTCGCCAACGTGGGGACAATGAGTCTGTCACCTTGTTTGCGGCACTCCCGCCTTCGCCAAGGCTTCGGCGGACAGGCCCTCGATCCCTCCCCCTCCGCCTCCGCCAAGGCTACGGCGGACAGGCATCTCCGTAGTCGCAGGGGGAGAGAAGAACCGGCGCGCGGAGTCGATGCAGGAGTCGGCGTTCGCGAACTGCTGTTCGCCACAGGCGAACCCCATTTTCCCAGCGCAGTCTGGGAAAAGGGGTTGGGGGGGATGGGCCCGACCTGGGGGCGGGCTTCCAAATCCGCGAAAAGCCCGGACTGGGCGGCTCAAGGCGCTTCGTCCAGCCCGGGAGGTTGAGCCGCAAGGGAAGGTTACGCGCGGATTTGGGGAGCTGTGGCCTGGCCGGCGACGGGCTTGATCCCGGGGCCGCAGTCACCGATGCTCCCCCCATGACTCGATCGGATGATGCCTGGCGATGCGGAGGGGTCGGTTCCGGCCTGAGGCGGTCGCTGCGGTGGGTGGCCGTTTTGACCCTGGCGTGCCTCACCCTGGCCGCCTCCGAAACCGTGGGCCCGGTGCCCGATGCACTCCGGCAGCGGCTGGATCTGGCGCCCTTCTATCAGAAGCACCTGGATGCGGACGGTCTGCCCATCGTCGCCTCGTACCGGGTGGCGGATGCGGCGCTTCACGAAGCCGCCTGGATCGTGCGGCACATGATCGGCCACCGGCCGGACTTGATCCGGTCGCTCGCAGATCAGCGGGCACGGGTTGCCATCATGGCCTGGTGCGAATACACGACGGATCTTCCCGAACAGGCGGCCATGGAGCCGAAGGTCTTCTGGGACCGGCGCGCCCGCGGCCTGGGCGGCACGCCGCGCGCCCCCATCGTGAGCTGCGCCGAGGAGAACCTGCTTGATTATCCGGGGGATCCCTACTCGACGGAGAACATCTTCATCCACGAGTTCGCCCACACCCTGCACGGCATCGCCCTCCGCGCCGTCGATCCGACGTTCGTTCCCAGGCTCGAGGCCGCCTACAAGAAGGCCATCGGCCAGGGTCTTTGGAAGGGCACCTACGCAGGCAGCAATCCGGACGAGTACTGGGCGGAGGCGGTCCAGGACTGGTACGACGACAACCGCGAGAACGACGCGCTGCACAACGCCGTGAACACCCGCGCCGAACTCGAAGCCTACGACCCCGATCTTGCCCGGCTCTGCGCCGAAGTCCTCGGGGAGGGCCCCTGGCGCTACCGCCGGCCTCGCCTCCGAACCGCCTCGGACCGCGCCCACCTGGTCGGCTATGACCCGGCCCGGAGCCCGCGGTTCGTCTGGCGCGACGCCCCGCTCGTCCCCCAACCCCGCGTGCTCATCCAGACGGAATGGGGGGACATCGAAGCCGAACTGGACGCCGATCGCGCGCCGGTGACCGTGCGCAACTTCCTGCGCTACGCCCACGAGGGTCTCTACAGCGACGGCGTGTTCCATCGGACGGTGACGCTCGGGAACCAGGCGGATCAGGCCGTGAAGATCGAGGTCATCCAGGCCTCCGCGAACCCCGCCCGCGGCTCCGAAAGCCACCCGCCGATCCCCCTCGAACGAACGCGCGACACCGGCCTCAGCCACCGCGCCGGAACGCTCTCGATGGCCCGCGACGGTCCTGACAGCGCCACCCACGAGTTCTTCATTTGCGTGGCCGACCAACCCGAGCTCGATTTCGGGGGCGGTCGCAACGCCGACGGCCAGGGCTTCGCCGCCTTCGGCCGGGTCACGAGAGGCATGGAGATCGTCCGCCGGATCCACCGGGCGCCCGCCCAGGGCCAGACGCTGGCGCCCCCCGTCCGAATCCAGCGCCTGATCCGCACGCGATAGATTGACACCCCGGGGCGGGCGGAGTCACGATGCGCCCAGATCCGAGATCCGGAAGTGGAAGGACGCGCGCAACCTGATCGGCCCCATGAAGACCACCTGCAAGACGACCTTCAGCTACGGGACCTCGAGGCCGGACAGCATCGATATCGCCTGGGTGCAGGAGCGGACCACCGCCCGAGCCAAGTAACCGCACTGTGTACGATGAGAACCCTACTGAACTGGATCGCCAGCATAGCCCTTGGAGCGTCGCTGGCCCTCGCCGCACCCGCCACGGAACCGCCCAAGCCCTACGGTCCCGTCCCCACCGCGCGCCAACTCCGATGGCACGAGATGGAGTTCTACGGATTCCTCCATTTCACGGTGAACACGTTCACCGACAAGGAGTGGGGGTACGGCGACGAGGATCCCGCGGTGTTCAATCCCACGGACTTCGATGCCGACCAGATCGTGCGGACGGCCAGGGACGCCGGCATGCGGGGCCTGATTCTGACCGCCAAGCATCACGACGGCTTCTGCCTCTGGCCCAGCCGGCACACCGAGCATTCGGTCAGGAATTCCCCCTGGAAGGCGGGCCGTGGCGACGTCGTGCGCGAGATCTCCGATGCCTGCCGCCGGCATCGGCTCCGCTTCGGCGTCTATCTCTCCCCCTGGGACCGGAATCACGCCGAGTACGGTCGGCCGGCCTACATCGCCTATTACCGCAACCAGTTGCGCGAGCTGCTCACGCAGTACGGCGATGTGTTCACGGTCTGGTTTGACGGCGCCAACGGCGGGGATGGCTATTACGGCGGCGCCCGGGAGACGCGCCGCATCGACAACCGGACGTACTACGATTGGGGCCGCACCTGGCAGCTCGTGCGTGAACTCATGCCCATGGCGGTGATGTTCAGCGACGTGGGCCCCGATTTCCGCTGGATCGGCAACGAGCGGGGCATTGCCGGCGAACCCTGCTGGGCCACGCTGAATCCCGGCGACGGGGTCCCCGGGAACACGCGGGCGAACCTCAACCACGGGGAACGCCCCGGGACCCACTGGATCCCGGGGGAATGCGACGTCTCGATCCGGCCCGGGTGGTTCTATCACGCCAAGGAGGACCGACAGGTCAAAACCCCCGCCCAGCTGCTCGACATCTACTACCAATCCGTCGGCCGCGGCGCTTGTCTGAACCTCAACCTGCCCCCCGACCGGCGCGGACGAATCCATGAGAACGACGTGGCTGTTCTCCGGGAATTCCGGCGCCTTTGGGACGCGACATTCGCCCGCAACCTCGCCGCCGGCGCCCGGGTGACGGCGGCAAACACCCGCGGCGGGGGCGGGCGATTCTCGGCCCGGCAAGTGCTGGACGGGCGTCGTGACAGCTACTGGACCACCGGGGATGAGGTCGCGGTGACGGAGATCGTCTTCGAGCTCGGGGCACCCGCCACGTTCAACGTCGTCGACCTGCGCGAGTACCTCCCCCTCGGGCAGCGCATCGAAGCCTTCGCCCTCGACCAGTGGAATGGCGGCCAATGGAATGAGATCGCCCGCGGAACCAGCATCGGCAACCGCCGCCTCCTGCGCGTCTCGCCGGTCACCACCGGCAAGGTCCGCCTGCGGATCACCGCCGCCGCCTGTCCGGCGCTGAGCGAGTTCGGCCTGTACCGGGAACCGTGACGGGACGCAGCCAGCCTTGTCCAACGTCCTCGATAGCTGCCACAGGCGCCCGTGTGGTGTCTCACCAGTCTCACCACGCCAGGCGCGGATCTGGGATGCCTGTCGCCATTTGACCCATGCACGATTCGACTGCAACCTCCGGACGGGATGCACCTCAACCGTCACGGCCCGCATCGCAGCGGTGGGGCGTCCTGGCCGCTCTGGCGCTGGTGGTTGTCGCGTGTCTCGTTCTCGCGGTCCGTCAGCAGGCGCAAATCCGGGCGCTCGAGCGCCGCATCGAGTCCCTGAGGTCAGCGGGCACGGCGGCGGAAGCCACGCCGGCGCGGCCGGTCTCCTCCGCCGCTCCGGCGGTCCCGGGGGCGAACCCCGGCGGCCCGATCCGCGCTGTTGGCGGATCCGCTGAGCCCGGCGCCGGCTCCGGGCCCCTCGCGGCGCGCGGGGAGCTGGACCGGCTTCGTCGGGAAGCGGCCCAACTGACCGGCGAGGTCCGCCGGCTGGAATCGGTGGCGGCGGAGAACCAGGCGTTACGTTCCGCCCTGGCCCAGACGCCGGCTTCGCTGCCGCCCGAGCTCCAGCCGCTGGCGCAAGCCCGGGACCGGGCGCGATCGATCGCGTGCGTCAACAACCTGAAACAACTCGGGCTCGCCGCGCGCATTTACGCCAATGACAACCAGGACTGGCTGCCGGCGACCGTGGCGGCGATGTCGAACGAGCTGGTCACACCGAAGATCCTGGCGTGTCCGGCCGACCCCGCCCACCCGCCGGCGGCCGACTGGTCCGGCTTTTCCGCCGCGAACCAATCCTACGAGTACCTGGCTCCCCTGGTCTCGAATGTCGAGCCGCAGCGGGTGGTGTTCCGGTGCAGCCTCCATGGCCACGTCGGTCTCGGGGACGGCAGTGTGCAACAACAGCCGACCAACGGCGTCCTCCCGCTGGTCCAGCGCGGGGGCAAGCTCTACCTCGAATGAGCCGGATCGTGTCACCGCTGGGAGCGCTCGGGTTTGCAGGCGCCGCCGCGATGGCGGTGCTCGTCTGGCAGGGGATGCAAATCCGGCGACTCGAGGATCGCGCGCGAGCCGTCGAGCCGGTCCCGGCTTCACGCCCCGCGCCTTCCGCCCTCGCCCCGCCCGCCTCGGCACCCGCCCCGCTCAGCGAAGCGGAGAGGCTCGAGTTATTGCGGTTGCGAGCTGAGATCACGCGCTTGCGGGCGCGGCACGGGGAGCTGGCGGGAGCCGATGCGGAGAACGCGGCGCTGCGGGCGCGAGCCGCGGGCGGCAGCTCGAACGCTGCGGCGGCCCGCTGGCCGGTGGATTTTGTCCCGCGAGCCCGGGTTCCCCTGGCCGGGTACGACACACCCCATGCCGCTTTTCAATCCCTGCTGTGGGCCATCGAGCATCGGGACACCAACGTCCTTGCCCGGGCCCTGGGCGAGGGCCATTTCCAGCACCTCATGGCGATCGCCGAGCGTGAAGGCGCGGAGTCATTCTGGCAGATGGCGGCCATGATCCCGGGCTATCATTACCTGGGACAGACGATGCTGGACGACGAGACGGCGACACTGACGGTCGAGGTGCTGCCCGGTGATCCGACGGAGATTACGGTCCACCGGGTTGGCGGTGACTGGCGGGTGGACATGCGATAGCCGGCCCCGGGGGCCAGGCATCCTGCTCGTCCGCTCATCGAGCCCTCATCCTCCCGCGTCATCCTGTCCTGCGCCGATCAACTCCTCGAGCTTCTGTCCCGCCTTGCCGGAGTCGATCGTGGCCGCCGCGAGCTCCCAGCCCTCGGTCAGGGACGGGCTTCGCGCCGCCACCCAGAGCGCCGCGCCGGCGTTCATCAGCACCAGGTCCCGCCGCGGCCCGCGGTCGTCGCCTCGCAAGACCCGCCGGGCGGTGTCGGCGTTGGCCATCCGATCGCCCCCCTGCAGGTCTGCCAGCGTGGCCGGTTGCAGCGGGAACGCGGCCGGGGAGAGTGTGACCTCATGGACGTCATGCGCGGGATCGAAGACGGCCATGCGGGTGTCGCCGATCGACGAGATCTCGTCCATGTAGAGCGGTTCGCGACCGCCTGCCGAACCGCAGACCACGAGGCCCCGCTGAATGTCCATGGCCCTGAGCACACGCGCCAGCGGCTCGCACCATTCCGGCCGTGGCACACCCATGAGTTGGGCCGTGGGACGGACCGGATTCAGCAGCGGTCCCAGGAAGTTGAACACGGTCCGCTGCCCCCTTTCGGCGCAGAGCCGCCGTGCCGGGGCGATCTGCCGGAAGGCGGGGTGATAGCGCGGGGCGTAGAAGAAGGCAAAACCCCGTTCCCGGAGGAGGCGCATGGCAACGATCGGGTCGAGTTCGATCGGGATGCCGAGGGCGTCGAGGACGTCGGCGCTGCCGGCCTTCGACGTCACGGCCCGGTTCCCATGCTTGGCCACGAGGACGCCGGCCGCTGCGGCCACGATTGCCGCACAGGAAGAGACGTTGAACGTGCCCAGCCGGTCGCCTCCGGTGCCCACGATGTCCAGAATGCCGCGCGCGCGCAGGTCCGGATCGACCGTTGGCGCCACGGCCCGCTCGCGCAGCGCCCGCGCCAGGACGGCGATCTCGTCCGCCGTCTCGCCCTTGGCCGCCCATGCGGCCAGCAGGTCGGCTTTCGACGCTGCGCTCTCGGTTTCGCTCAGGAGTAGCGCCGTGATCCCCGAGACTTCCCCGGCAGTGAGGGTGCGGCCGGCTTTGAGCGCCGTCATGAGTTCGGTCAGCACGCGGCGCACTGTACCCCAGCGCCCTGCGGATGGCTTGTTCTTTGTTCGATCGCGCGGGGGACAGAGGGTGGGGAGAGACCGCAGGGTCTTCATGAGCCTGGGGCTTGGGGAGGGCTTCTGGCGGCTTGCCAAGCCCGGCTGCTGGCGCCATAGAGTCCTCCGAGACACGGGCTCGAAGCGATGAATCAACCCTTCCACACGACCGCGGGGTGGGAACCTCGGGAGCGCCCGGAGGCTGAAGCCACCGCGGGCCATGACCCGCCCGCGACGACGTCCGAGGTGCTGCGCACCGACACGCCGCAGCAGTTTGCCGAGGCGGTGCGGCGGGCGGCGGACTGCCTGCGCGCCGGTGAGCTCGTGGCCTTGCCCACGGAGACCGTCTATGGCCTCGCCGCCCCGGCGGGCGATGCGTCGGCGGTCGCCCGGATCTTCGCTGCCAAAGGGCGCCCGAGGCACAATCCGCTGATTGTCCATGTGGCCAGCGTGGCGATGGCGCGATCCTGCACAACGCGATGGACGGCGCTGGCGGGGCGTTTGGCGCGCGCGTTCTGGCCGGGCCCGCTGACCTTGGTGTTGCCGACATCCCGCCGCATCGCCGCCCCGGTCACTGCCGGGGGCGGAACCGTGGCCGTCCGGTGGCCGGCGCATCCGGTGATCCAGGCGGTGATTCGAGCCTGCGGCTTTCCGCTGGCGGCCCCGAGCGCCAACCGCGCCAACGCGGTGTCGCCCACCACGGCGGAGCACGTGCGCGACGATCTCGGACCCGCGGTGTCGCTGATCCTCGATGGCGGCCCGTGCGCGGTGGGGATCGAGTCCACGGTGCTGGACCTGACCGGATCCGCTCCGGCCATCCTGCGGCCGGGGATGATCACCGCGGAAGCGCTCGGCGCGGTCCTGGGCGCACTCCCCGTTTCAGCCGCGGCCACACCAGGCACCGCTCCCCTGCGGAGCCCCGGCCGTCTTCCCCGCCACTACGCTCCTCGGACTCCACTCCACCTGCTGGCGTGGCGGGACAAGGCCGATCTCCGCCGGCAATTGCGCGCGCGCGGACTTGCTCCGGGGAGATGCCACGTGATCGCCCATACGCGACTCCCGGACCCGCCGGGGTTTGCCGGCGTTGACGCCATCCCGCAGGGTCCGGAGGCGTTCGCGCGGGCGCTCTACGCGGCGCTGCATCGCGCCGACCGCCTTGGCGCGGCGGCGCTTGTGGTCGAGCGTCCGCCCGCGACGCCGGCCTGGCACGCGATCGCCGATCGCCTCGAGCGCGCGGCCACCCGCACCTCATGTCCCGCCTCAGGCCGCCGATGAACCCTCCGTCCCACCCCGCGCGAATCCTGATCGCCGACGATCAGGCGGACATCCTGGCTGCCCTGCGCCTGCTGCTGAAGGGCGAGGGCTACGAGGTGGATACGGCCCCGTCACCGGCCGCGGTGTTCGAGAAGCTGGACGATCGCGACTGGGACGCCGTGCTCATCGATCTCAACTACACCCGGGACACCACCTCGGGAGCGGAAGGCCTGGATCTCCTTGCCCGGATTCGGGAGCGGGATCCGATGCTGCCGGTGGTGGTCATGACCGCCTGGGGCAGCGTCGAGCTCGCCGTCGAAGCCATGCGGCGCGGGGCGCGCGACTTCGTCCAGAAGCCGTGGGACAACACCCGGCTCCTCGCGATCTTGGGCAATCAGGTCGAACTCGGCCGGGCGCTGCGGCGCGAGCGCCGCCTCGAGGACGAGAACGCCCTGCTGCGAAGGCCGCTCGAGGCCGAGTTCATCGCTCCATCGGAGGCCATGAGACCGGTGCTGGCCTGGATCGAGCGGGCGGCGCTCTCGGACGCCAGCGTGCTGATCCTCGGCGAAAACGGGACGGGCAAGGGGGTCATCGCCCGAGCGCTGCATGCCCGATCGCCCCGCGCGGACAAGCCGTGGGTTGCCGTGAACCTGGGCGCCCTGTCGCAGGGCGTCTTCGAAAGCGAGCTCTTCGGCCACGTGAAAGGGGCGTTCACCGATGCCAAGACCGACCGGGCCGGCCGCATCGAATTGGCCGAGGGAGGGACCCTCTTCCTCGACGAGATCGCCAATGTGCCGCTGCCCCAGCAGGCACGATTGCTCCGGGTCCTCGAAACGGGCGAGTACGAGCGCGTCGGCTCTTCCCGCACCCGCAGGGCCCGGGTCAGGGTTGTCTCCGCGACGAACGCCGATCTGGCAGCCGCCGTCGCCGCGGGCCAGTTCCGGCAGGACCTGTTGTTCCGGCTGAACACCCTCGAGATCCGCGTGCCGCCGCTGCGGGAGCGGCTCGAGGACCTGCCGGCCCTGGCGCTGCATTTCCTGGAACGCCACGCCCGCCACTACGGGCGTCGCATCGATGGACTCGCGCCGGACGCGCTCGAAGCGCTGCGGGCGCATCCCTGGCCGGGGAACGTGCGGGAGCTGAGCCACGCCATGGAGCGGGCCATCTTGATGGCGCCGGGCCCGCTGCTTCACGCCTCCGACCTGGCTCTGGGTCCGCCGGGCGCCGCGCGGCCCCGGATCGAGGACATGAGCCTCGAGGAAGTCGAACGGTTCCTGATCCGGCAGACCCTCGCCCGTTGCGGGGGCAACGCCATCCAAGCCGCCGCGGCCCTGGGCCTCAGCCGCAGTGCCTTCTACCGGCGGCTCCAGAAGCATGGCCTCTGACGCGCACCCTCGCCCCCCGGACGCCGGCGGAAGATCCCCGGGGCGGCGGCCGCGTTCCCGCGGATTGGTGGGGAAGCTGACGGGCTTGTTCTGCGTCGCCACCCTGCCGTTGTTCCTGCTGCTCGCGATCCTCATCTGGGGCGGTGCCTGGATTCCGAGCACCGGGCTGGGCGGCAGCGCGCGATGGTCCCTGACGGTGCTGGTGGCAGCGTGGTGGCTGGGCGGGTTGTGGCTGTTCCGGGAGCGAATGGTCCGGGCCCTGCAGACGCTCGCCAATGTGCTCTCCGGGGTGCGGGACGGCGATTTCTCGTTCCGCGTGGGAGGCGCCAGCCGGGACGATGCCTTCGGCGAGGTGTTTCTCGAGATCAACGCGCTGGCGGACACCCTGCGCGAGCAGCGGTGGGGCGCGCTCGAGACTACGGCTCTCCTGCAGACCGTCATGGCGGAGATCGATGTTGCGGTGTTCGCCTTCGACGCCGGGCGCCGGCTGCGCCTGGTCAATCGGGCCGGTGAACGGATGCTGCGCCAGCCGGCCGAGCGGGTGCTGGGCCGGTACGCCGCCGACCTGGGGCTCGGGGAGTGCCTGGCCGGCGACGTACCCCGCACGGCCAACCTGGGCTTCGGTGGAACACCGGGTCGCTGGCGGATCCAGCGGCTCACCTTCCGCCAGGGCGGGCTTCCCCACCAGCTCCTCGTCCTGTCCGACCTCAGCCGCGAGCTGCGGGAGGAGGAACGCCAGGCCTGGCAACGACTCGTCCGCGTTCTCGGCCACGAGTTGAACAACTCCCTGGCCCCGGTGATCTCGATCGCCGCGAGCCTGAGCCGGCTTCTGCAGCGGGATCCGCGGCCTGCCGACTGGGAGCAGGACGCCCGGGACGGTCTGCAGGTCATCGGGAGCCGGGCGGAATCGCTGCAGCGGTTTGTCGGCGCCTATGCGCAACTGGCGCGGATGCCCCGGCCCAGGCCTCAGGCAGTCGACCTGCGCCGCCTGGCCGGGCGCGTCGCCGATCTCGAGACCCGACTTCCCATCGTCCTCGTTCCCTCGCCCGATGTGCGGCTCGAGGCGGATCCGGACCAATTGGAACAGGCGCTGATCAACCTGGTGCGCAACGCCGCCGACGCGGTGCTGGAAAGCTCCGACGGCGCCTCCGTTTCGGCTCCGGGCGTCCGCATGGGCTGGACCCGGGTCGGGCCGGCGATCGAGATCTGGATCGAGGACGACGGTCCGGGCCTCGCCGCCACGGCCAATCTGTTCGTGCCGTTCTACACCACCAAACCCCGGGGCTCAGGCATCGGGCTGGTTTTGTGTCAGCAGATTGCCGAAGGCCACGGCGGCAGTTTCACTCTCGGGAACCGGACGGGAGCCCGGGGGTGCCGGGCGTGCCTTCGCCTGCCCGCCAGCACGGCCTGCGGGCCCGAGGCATAGGACGCCGTCAGGCGGCTTTCGGAAACAAGGGGCGCAGGAAGGCCAGGTTCGAGCGGTAGTCGGGCACGAGCCCGTTGGGCGCGGCGGCTTCGATCTGGATCCAGCCGCGGTACCCGATTTCATCGACCGCTTCGCGGACCCGTTTGAAGTCCACCCGCCCTTTGCCAAGCAGGAAGCCCGCATCCTTGAAGTGCAATTCGCAGAGGCGACCCTTGAGCGCCCGCAGCTCGGCATAGATGTCGTAGCCCTTGTCCGTCGAGTTGCCGACGTCGTAGTAGACCTGCACGGCCGGGGACCCGACCCGCTCGAGGATGTCGAGGTTCTCCGCCGCGCTCAAATAGTTCTCGAGGCCGAGGATCACGCCCATCCGCTCCGCCCGAGGAGCGATCTCCCGGAGAATCTCGACCGTCCGATCCACGCCGGCCTTGTCGTCCTTGAGCTCGCCTTTGTAAAACTGCGCCACCAGGATCACCCGCACGCCGAGCGCGCGCGCCACGTCCATGGCATCCATCAGCCAGACCGCGGCCCGGGGGTCGCTCTTCAGGGGAACGTTGTTCAGCTCGCCGAGCGCGAGACTGGCGATCTCGATGCCGTGCCGCCGGGCCTTCTCGAGATAGGCCTGCTGCATCTCGGGCTGGCGCAGCCACATCCGGTTGGCCGCCGATCCCATGTTCGCCTGGATGCCGTCGAGGCCGATCTCGCGGGCGACGTCCAGGGCCTCGGGCCCCGCCTTCTGCAGCGACCACTCACAGGCGCCGATCTTGAATCCGCGGCTCTCCGACGCCGCCCGCAGCGGACCCCACCCGGCCGCCACCGCCGCCACCGCCGCTGCATAACGCAATGCCGATCCCATGGCCTGTCGACGATTCAATGGCGTGTTCATGAGGACAATTCATACTGCGGGCTCGCCTTCGATCTCAAATCCGAAATCTCCGGTGCCGCAGCCGCAGGGCGTTGCCGATCACCAGGACGTCGGACAGTCCCATCGCCGCGGCGCAGACAATCGGGCTCAGGAACCCGAGTGCCGCCAGGGGCACGGCGGCCGCGTTGTAGAAGAAAGCCCAAAAGAGGTTCTGCCGGATGGTCCGCAGGGTCGCCTGCGCCAGGGCGAGCACTTCCGGGATCACCTCGAGATCCGATCGCAGCAGCACGACATCCGCCGCCTCCCGCGCCACGTCGCTCGCCCGGGCCACGGCCACGCCCAGGTCCGCCTGCGCCAGCGCGGGAGCGTCGTTGATGCCGTCGCCGACGAACGCCACCCGGACGCCCCGCTCCTGCAGTGCGCGCAGGCGGCTCGCCTTGTGCTCAGGCCGGACCTCGGCGAACACATGCGCGGCGGGAATCCCCGTCTCGACGGCCAACGCCAGGGCGGTCACCGCGCGATCGCCGCTCAGCAGGTAGACTTCCTTGCCGGCGGCGCGCAGCCGGGCCACCACCTTCCGCGCGCCCGGCTTGATCCGGTCCCGAAGAGCGAACAACCCGGCCAGCCGGTCCCCGATCGCCAGTCCAACGACCGTGGCGCCCTGTCCGCACGCCTCGACGGCCTGCCGCCCGGCTTCCCCGACCGTCACGCGGCATTCCTCGAGCCAGGGCAGGGCGCCCAGGCGCAGCACCTCGCCGCGCCATCGCGCCTGCACCCCGCGACCCCGTGACTCGGACCACTCCGCCACCGGGCATCCGGCGGGATCGCCGACGCGCGCCAGCACCCGGCTCAGCGGGTGTTGAGACGGCGCCGCCAGCGCCGCCGCCAGCGTTTCCAGCGGCACCGGCCGTTCCGGCGCCGGCCGCAAATCCTGCGCCGCCGCCAACTCGAGCCGGCCCTCGGTCAGCGTCCCCGTCTTGTCAAAGACCACGGCCGTGATCCGTCCGGTCTTCTCGAGCGCGACACCGTCCCGGACCAGGATGCCGCGGCTCGCGGCGGCGTTGGTGCCCGCCATGATCGCGACCGGTGTGGCCAGTCCCATCGCACAAGGACAGGCGACGATGAGCACCGCCGCGGCGTGCACGACGGCCGCCGCGAGGGGCGCGGCGGGAATCGAGACGGGCCAGAGCCAGGCCATCAGACTGCGCGCCGTCTCCCCGGCCGACTCGTATCCCAATCCCCACCAGAGACCCGTGAGCGCCGCGATGCCCACGACGACCGGCACGAACACGCTGCTGACCCGATCGCCCAACCGCTGGATTTCCGCCCGGCTCTGCTGGGCCCGCTGGACGACGGCGATGATCTGCGCCAAGGCCGTGTCCGCGCCCGTCGCCGTCACCCGCATCACCAGCCGGCCCTCCTGGTTCAGTGTCCCCGCATAAACCTTCGCCCCGGCTCGCTTCTCGACCGGCACCGCCTCCCCTGTCAACATCGCTTCGTCCATCGACGATTCGCCGTCCTCGACACTTCCATCCACCGGCACGCGGTCGCCCGGCTTGAGCACGACCCGGTCGCCCGGGGTGAGCGTGGCGACGGGCACCGCGGTCTCGGCCCCCGAGGGATCGAGACGCCGGGCCGTGGCCGGTGCCAGGATCATGAGAGCCTTCAAAGCGCCCGCAGCCCGGTCGCTGGCCATGGCCTCGAGCCAGTGGCCGATGCTGATCAGCGTGATGATCGAGGCGGCTTCGAGGAAGTACAGGTGGCCCATCCCCCCGGCAGCCAGCGCCCACGCGCTGTACAGAAACGCTGTGCTCGACCCCAGCGCCACCAGGAGGTCCATGTTTGCCCGCAACACCCGCGCCTGGCGCCATGCCCCCCGGTAGAAACGAGCCCCGCAAAACACCTGAACCGGCAGCGCCAACACCAGGGCTGCGAGCTGAAACCACCGTTCCATCCCCCAGTGGAAACCCCATTCGCCGATCATCAGCAGCGCCGTGATCGTCCCGCCGAACAGGACGTTGAACCGCCAGCCGCCCATCGCCGAATCCGAAGGCGCCCCGGCGGCGGATGCCGCCGAGGGAGGCGTCCAGACCCGGGCCTCGAAACCGGCCGACCGCACCGCGGCGATGACCGCATCCGTCTCGGCGGGCTTGCCCGGGCGCCAGACGACCACGGCCCTGCCTGGCGCGAGCTCGACGGTGGCGTGATCGACGCCGTCGACCGCCTCGAGCGCGCCGGTCACGGCCCGGGCGCAGCCCTGGCAGCTCATTCCGCCCACTTCGAGGACGCTGGTCTGAACGGCCGGCTTGTTCACATCCTCATTCGCCGATGATCTTCACCAGCACCCGCTTCCGCCGGCGACCGTCGAACTCGCCGTAGAAGATCTGCTCCCACGGGCCCAGATCCAGTTTCCCCTGGGTGATCGCCACCACGACTTCGCGGCCCATGATCTGACGCTTGAGATGCGCGTCCGCGTTGTCCTCGCCGGTCCGGTTGTGATGGTATTTCGTCGTCGGGGCGTGGGGCGCGAGCTCCTCGAGCCACACGTCGAAATCATGCAGCAGACCCTGCTCCGCGTCATTGATGAAGACGCTGGCGCTGATGTGCATGGCATTCACCAGGCAGAGCCCCTCCTGCACCCCGCTCTGACGCACCAACGCCTCGACCCGATCCGTGATCCGCGCGTAGCCCCGCCGGTGCGAGATCTCAAACCACAAATGCTCAGTCAACGATTTCACAGGCCCCATTCCAAAGGGATTCCGCCCGTTTTCAAGGGGCAAATGCTGAACCTGTTCAGGCCGTTACGGTCGCTGGCGCCTTGCGCTCCGCCAGTCTGAGCGGTAGAAACGGTCGTTCGTTTACGCATATCACTGGTGGACGTAGCAACTTTGTTGCGCGTCCACCAGCTCTCATGCCATCTGTCACCCCTAGAGTCCTCGACCTGTGGAATGTGTGGTCAACAGGTCACGTTCGTTCCCTGCCGTTCCAGCCCTGCCCCCCTGCCTTCGAGGACTCTACATTAGCGAGGCGCGGAGGAGGGGTGGTCAAGCACAGCAGGGTCTTCATGTGCCTGGGGACTCGACTGGTCTGAGGCACGCCTCGCTAGGTTTTCCGGCGTTCGAGCGGGTGCCGGTATTTTCTCTTGAACCGGTTGCAGGAGGCCATCGAGGTTTTGCCGTCGTCGTTCTCCCAGACTTCGTCGAACCGGGGTTCGCGGGGCGGCGCGCGGAGGGATTTCTCGCCGAGAATCCGGCCCTCGTTGTCGCAGGAGACCTCGAAGTAACGGATCTTCTGATTCCGGTCGAGGCGGTTGGATAAGATCACCAGAACAGTGCGTCGCATGGATGGGTCCAGGGTGTGATCAGGTTGGTGTTGGTTCCGTCAAACTCAAGGCGCGATCGTCCGCACAAGGCGCGTAGGGTAGCCTCCCGCGTACTCCCGGCGGAAGTCGCGCATCAGATCCAGCCCGATCGCCCGTGCCTGGCATTCGATGGTATCGACAAAGTCCGTCGCCGTCTCGCTCTGGCGGTGGGCTTCGCAGCAGGCGGTGCAGACGCGGATCTCGAGCTGGCCGTTGTCGGCGGCGTAGACATGATACGGCCACCAGAAGCACTCGGTGGGTTTCACCCCTGCCTTGTGCAAGCGGC
Organism: Verrucomicrobiota bacterium; assembly: GCA_029556615.1. Taxonomy (GTDB): domain Bacteria; phylum Verrucomicrobiota; class Verrucomicrobiia; order Limisphaerales; family J093; genus JAKQDD01. The sequence goes on from JAKQDD010000223.1 coordinate 24,765, forward strand.
AGCGCCGGGCGCGATCCAGGAACTGGCAGCGGTGCCGCTGGTCGTACAGGTGGAAGCCCGCGTGGGTCAGGGGCATCATGCGCGCCTCGAACTGGGCGCGTTCCCCGGGGTGGTTGGCCTCGAGCCACGCGGCGAGCGCCAGGTACTCGGTATCGGGCAGGAAGAGGAATCCGCTGTGGCAGCAGGCGGCGCCGGCGGCCTGGCAGGCTTCGGCCAGCCGTTGGTTCAGGGGGCTGATGTTCGCCTCGTTCATGCGGAGGCCGTTGGGGAGGTGGCGGTCGGGGCCAGGATCGCCACCGACATGCCGTGAATGATCTTCTTGTCCGCCGGGCAGACTGTTGCCAGGCAGCCCCCAAGCCGGGCCTGCGCCGCGGCGCCGTCCCCGGCGACGAAGTAATACGGACAGAGCCGCACCCGGCCGGCGAGGGGGATGAGGGTATCCGCGCCCGGGTCATACCACGAGACCCTGACCTCGCGCGGCTTTCGGTATCGCTGCAGCACACGGGGTGACTCGTCGAAGCCCTGAATCGCGGCGTCGACGGCGGTTCCCCACGCTTCTGCGGAGAGGTCGTTACCCAGGGAAACGCCGTGGGAGCTATGGCTCTGGGGGGAGAACCCGGACACTTTCAGGACCAGCTCGCGGCCGCGCTGGGAGAGTGTCTTGAGCTGGCGCCAGTCGGTCAGCTCGAGTTCGGGGATCACGCCGTGCGGCGGGACCGGTGCCGGGTCCACAATCCAGGTATAGGGGACCACCCGCAGCAAGGTCTCGAGGGTCGTGTCCCCGAGTTCGCCGCGCCACCACGCCTGCAGCCGCGGGTTCCAGAGGAGGCCGAGGAGGATCTTCTCTTCGAACAGCGGTTTGGGCGGGGGCGTCAGCCGGATGGCGCCGCGGCAGGCGCGGTCCAGGAGATCGCGCGCGCACGGGACGTGGTCGACGTCGAACAGCTCGAAGAACCGGTAGACGGCGTCGCCGTCGCGGATATCCCGGGCGTTCCCGTCCTGGACCTGGCAGGTGACGGGAGTGTGCGTGTGCCCGGCCAGGCTGCGGCAGAGCCATTCCATTTCCGGGCGATAGGTTTGGGCCTCTTCGGACACGACGATGTGGATGCGGGAAGCGTCGGCGAACAGGGACTGGAATCCGTCCAGCATGCCGTGGGGTCCTCCGACCAGTCCGGGTTCCCAGGGGGCATAGACCTCGTTCAGCCAGGCGGTCAGGCCGATTCCTCCGGGCAAGCTGTCCAACTCCGTCAGCGCCATCCCCGTGTCCGTGAGCAGGAGGTCCGGGCGGATGACCCGCGGCACCTGGCCGCGCAGCGCCGGCGTCCGTTGCATGGCGACGAGCCAGTCAGGTTTGCCGCGGTCCAGCACGGAGGCCACCCATGGGAAGCGGCTGCCGGCGGCGCTCTCGCGATAGAGCCGGTCTGCCGCCTGATAGAACCGGAGCAGGACGGCCCCCAGGCGGTCAAGGTCGGCGGCCACGGCCGGGTCGATGGGGAATGCGGCGGGCGACGTCCGCCAGCGGTGTCCTGCGAAGAGGCCGCCTTCCGGCATCCTCTCGAGCACGCGGCGGGCGCGGGCGCGGTCCTCGAAGGCGTTCATCCTAGCGAGGCGCGCCTCGGACCAATGAAACATGCAGTCCAGAGAAACCGTGGGGGGCGGCGGGGCACCCTGCCTCCGCGCCTCGCTAATATGGAGTCCTCGACGGAGGAAGGGGAGGCCTGGAACAGCAGGGGCCAAACTTGACCTGTTTGCCACATATTCCGCAAGTCGAGGACTCTAGGGGCGCGGCACCCAGCCCTTGCGGTACTCCCGCTCCCACAACTTCCGGGCGGCGCGATCGCCGGCCAGGCGTCCGTTGCGCGGATCACACGTCACGGCGCCCGACGTTCGCCAGGCGATGTTGCCGAGATGACACAGCAGCGTGCTCCGGTGTCCTTCGTCGATGTCGGCCCGCGGCTGCCGACCCGACCGGATGGCGTCGAGGAAATCGCGCAGATGCGGCGCATCGCCGCCGGTTCCGGGCACCTTCTGGATCTCCTTGTCCGCGGCATCATAGATCCGGTAGCCGGTTCCGTCCGTGACCAGCGTGCCCTGATCGCCGTGAAACGAGGCGCCGAAGCCGGATCCTTCGAGGCCGTGCCGCTGGCAGCTCCGTCCTTCCCAGGTGATGGCGCGGTCTCCGAACTCGAAGGTCACCACTTGGGTGTCGGGTGTCTCCTGGTCGTCCGGGAAATGGTAGCGGCCGCCACCCGAGACCACGCGCTGGGGGAAGTCGACCCCCAGGCCCCACCGGCAAAGGTCGAGGGCGTGGATGCCATTGTTGCCCAGCTCGCCGGTTCCCCAGTGCCAGAACCAGTGCCAGTGGTAGTGCACGATGTTGTCCCGGAAAGGGCGCTCGGGGGCAGGCCCCTGCCACAGGGTCCAGTCCAGTCCGGCCGGTACCGGCACCGGGCGCCCCCGCCCTATGGACCCCCGGGTGTTTGTGTACCAGCCGCGCGAGAAGCGGACTGTCCCGACCGCGCCGGCGCGGACCCGCTCGATGGCCTCGATGATCTGGGGCATGGAACGGCGCTGCATCCCCACCTGCACGACGCGCCGGTGTTTTCGCGCGGCGGCGATCATCCATTCGCCCTCCTGCGGGTTATGGCAGGCGGGTTTCTCGACGTACACGTGCTTCCCCGCGCTGCAGGCGAGGATTGTGGCCGGCCCGTGCCAATGATCCGGGGTTGCCACCACCAGGGCATCCACGGACCGGTCGTCGAGCACGCGGCGCACATCCCGCACGCCGCGCGGTTCGCGGCCGCCGCCCTTGACCACCGTCTGCACGCCTTTGGCGAGCGCCCGGTCGTCGACGTCGCAGACGACGCCGATCTCGACGCCGCCGAGCTTCAGAAAGCCGGCGGCGAGGTCGCTGCCGCGGCCATTGGCGCCCATCACCGCCAACACGATCCGGTCGTTGGCGCCGAGGACGCGCGGACCCCAACCGGGGCCTGCGGCCCAGGCGATGCCTGCGGTGCCCAGCGCGGTTCGCTGGAGAAACTGACGACGCGAGAAGGGATTCATCGGGAGATCGTGCGCGGTTTCGGTTGGTAAGGTCCGTACGGCAGCGCGTCGGGCGTCACGCGGATCTCCGTGGTGACCTTGAACGGCGCGGGGGCGCCGACATCATACGTCAGCTCGACCCCATAAGCTTTCCACCCCTGGGCCGGAGGCTCGACCCGGCCGATGTACACCCCGCCTCCCTGATCGGCCAGCGCCTCGCTCGTCCACGCCGGTCCCAGGGTGTCGAGCCGGAAATCGCGCGCGGACGGGTTCGTGGCCTGCCACAAGCGGACCGCGACCGGCCGGTCGACCGTTTCGACCCGGAGTGTATTCGGGCCTTGAGCCCGCCAGGTGAACCTCGGGAGCGGGGTCTTGTGGAGCTGCATGTGGTACCAGGCCAGCAGGGTCTCCCAGGAATCGCTCTTTTTCATCGAGTGATCCGTGTTGGGAACGTACCGCAGGTACTTCGGCCCTTTCAGGTCCTTGAAATAGAACTGGGACGAGTCGGGCAGGAAGAACTGATCGCCGCACGCATTCAGCATGAGCTTGGGCATCGTCAGCCGATCCCGGTACTGGTAGGGCTCGACGAGATCGAGCAGTGTGCCGAACTCGGGCGTTCCCATCCAGTCCATGATGCCGGCATCGACATAATCCTGCACGGCGGGCGCGAAGAAACCGTAGACGCGGTAGTGATGCTCGAACGAGGGGACGAGGTTGAGGAGGTCGATGACGATGGGACAGATCGCGACCACCCGGCGGTCGACGATCGCGGTCGTCCATGTCGTCCAGCCCCGCTTCGATCCGCCCGCCACCACAAATGTCGTCACCGGCACGCCTCCGCCCTCCGCCCCCGCGCAGAAGGCTGTCATCGTGTCCATCGCCCGCACCGCCGCTTTGGTCATCGGCAGCCGGGCCGGCCATCGCTCATCGCCTGTCCGCAAGAAGCGGTCCCACGTGTAGGCGATCAGATCGTCTTCCACCCGTTCCCGGCCGTCATTCATGAACACCAGCGGTTGGTTGGGGACCATCCGCAGCTCGGCGACGACCGATTTCGTCGCCTTGGCCACGTGGAGGAGCTGCTCGGGCGGCTTGGGCAGGCGTGAGTCCTTGTTGTTGCCGCCGCCGATGAAGAGCAAGCCCGTCGCATGCTCGACGTGATCGGGCCGGGCCACCACCAGCCAGTGACGCCAGAGGGTCTGATTCACCTCGGCCGGCGTCAGCCACGATTGCGAGGTCAGATCAATGACCGTTACGGTGACGTCCGCCACGCGCTCGCTCGAAGCCACGCGCCAGCTGTAATTCGTGTCCGGCGCCGCCACATAGCGGTCCAGGGCGGTCTCGAGCTTCCGGCTCGTGCCCTGGGGCGAGGCGCAGCCCGACGCCAGCAACAGCAGCCCAATCCCTAGCGAGGCGCGCCTCAGATCCAACCAAGTCCGCGATCCCATGAAGCCTTCCTGCCTTTTAGGACCCCCTCTCCCGCGCCTCGCTAATGTAGAGTCCTCGACGGAAGGAGGGGAGGCCTGGGACCGGACCGGACCAAACTTGACCTGTTGACCGCAACGTTTCTCAGGAACATAGGGGGCCACACGCATCCCCTCTAAAAACGGCAGAAACCCGATCGTGTCAATGCGCGAGACAAGATGCCAGGGTGCGTCAGGGATTATCCAGCGCCGGCAGCGGGAATGCCGCGGAGGGGGTGTGCTGAGCACGGAGAATGCGTTCGAGTGGGTCGAGGACCTCCGGGTGGCGCGCGGCCACGTTGCGGGTCTCCGCCGGGTCGCTGTCGAGGTCGTACAACTCGGTGACAATCCGCGGTGGTGCCGCGGCGCCCCGGGTCCTGGCCGGCGCGGCCGGGGCCAGCTGCTGGCGCACGGCCTTCCAGTTGCCCTGGCGCACGGACTGCTGGCCGCCGTAACCGGCAAACTCGCGGTAGAGCCAGGGTCGGGGTGGCTGCGGTTCGCCTCGCAGTGTGGGGACGAAGCTCAGGCCGTCCAAGCCTTTCGGAATGTCCGCCGCATGCCCTGCCAGGTCCAACAGCGTTGGCAGCCAGTCCTCGAAGCCGGTGATCCGATCGGACTCGGTCCCGCGGGGGATGCGGCCGGGCCAGCGCACAATGCAGGGCACGCGAACGCCGCCCTCGTAGAGCGATCCTTTCCGCCCCCGAAACGCGCCTGCCGACTGAAAGAACTCGCAGTCCGTCCCCCCCAGCCGATTGTAGAGGGGTCCGTTGTCGGAGGTGAACACGAACACGGTGCGTTCATCCAGTCCGAGGCTTGCCACCAGGGTCATCAGCGACCCGATCTCGCGGTCCATGCGCGTTACCATGGCCGCGTAAGCTGCCCGCGGGGTCCGATGGGGCAGATACGCGCGATCCCCGACATACGGCTCTTCGGGGAACTGCCCGGCGTATTCGGCCAGGGAATCCTCGGGCACCTGCAACGCCAGGTGCGGCACCGTGGTGGGGAAGAAAAGGAAGAAGGGCCGATCCCGGTGCTCCCGGATGAAGCGGCGCGCCTGTTCGGCGATCCGGTCCGGTGCGTACTCACGGCCCGAGTAGGACCGATAGCTCTCCGGCTTCGTGGGATCGGCGTCTGCGGGGAGCTTGGCGTGGGCGGCAGACTCCGGGTTGTCGAGCGGCACTCGGCGATCATTGTCCCACAAATAGGTGGGATAGTAGTTGTGGGCGTGCCGCTGGCAATTGTAGCCGAAGAACCGGTCGAATCCCTGGCGGAGCGGATCGCCGGTCGATCCGGGTCCGCCCAGGCCCCATTTGCCGAAGGCGCCGGTGACGTACCCCCGCAATTGGAGCAGCCGGGCCACGGTTGCCGTGCCCTCCGGCAGGGGCCATTGGCCTTCCGGCCTGGCTTCGCGGTTGTCACGCACCGGCGCGTGCCCGGGATGGAGTCCCGTCATCAACACACAACGCGAGGGGGCACAAACCGCGTTGCCCGCATAATGCCGGGTCAGGCGCATGCCCTCGGCGGCGAGTCGATCCAGGTGCGGCGTTCGGATATGCTGCTGGCCGTTGCATCCCAGATCGCCGTAGCCGAGGTCATCCGCCACCACGAACACGATGTTGGGCGGAGGGGTGAGCTCGGCGGCTTTGCCTGGCAAGAGCGTAGCGCCGGCCAACAGAATCCATAGTGCCCGGGTTTTCATAAGAGAGTGGCCCTGTGGGACCGTCAATCGCCGAGCAGCCGCTTCAGGTTCGCCCGGGCCTCGGCGGCGCGATCCCGGTCCCCGGAAGGCGTGTACGCGCGCCGGGCGAAATCGAACCATTCGCAGTAGTTGGCCCGGTCTTTGTCGGCCACCGGCTCGGCGCGCGTCTCCCGGCACTGCTGCGCCCCCTTGGGATCATAATGCCGGCAATTGAGACAGACCCTGAGGTCGGCGCGGCATTGGTCGCAGGTGTCGTTTCGTCCCGGCGGCCGGTCAAAGGTCCACTCCCGTCCGCAGCGGTGGCAGTGTCGTGTCATGGCCGGAGGCTAGCCCTTCGGGAGCCCTACGGCAATAACGCGCCGCGCGGGTCGCGCGTTCCGCACTGGCGTTTCGGATGAACTGTTTTGCGGTTGACATCGAGTCCTCTGCGACGCCTTATTGTCGAGAGCGATCGTGCCGGCATCTGCCTCCGAGCCATCCGTCGGTGGCGGGCTGAAGTCGGCGGACGGGAAGGGGTCATATCATGAGCAGCATCCGAATGATCTGCGGAGGGGCCTATGCCATCACGCTGGCTGCGGCCTTGGTCGTGGGCAGCCAAAGCGCCCGAGGCGCCACGGTGGCCTATTGGCGGTTCGAGGAAGGTCCGCTTGACGGGCCCGTTAGCCATGGCGGAGTCGCCGACGGCGTCCACTATCCGGGCGCGCTGGATTCCAGCGGGAACGGCAATCACCTCTCCGTTTGGGCCGAAGGTTGGGCGGGCTTCGCCTACCGCAGCGATCTGGCCTCGCCCGTCATTCCGCAGACCGGCGCTGCCAACGCCTTCAGTGTCCAGAACTCGGGCAGTTACCCCGCCATGTTCACGGATTCGGCCGCGATGCGCACCATGACGCCTTCCGCGTTCACGATCGAAGTCGGGTTCAAGCCGGAGACCGGCGGGTACCGGACGCTCGTGGGCCGCGACAGCCGCGGTACGGCCACCATCAACGGCGATCTGGCAGCGCTCTACCTCCAGATCGTTCCCGGGGACGCCGTCGCCATCAAGTACTGTGACGTCACGGGGGTCTGGCACGAGGCCATCTCCGCCGGCGGCGCGGTCACCGGGTTTCCGTATCCCGACACGGCCGCCGGTCATTGGTACAACATGGCCGCGGTCAGCGACGGCAGCCTTCTCTCCTTGTACCTCATGGATGTGGGCGCGGGGACCGGGTACCAACTGGTGGCGTCGACGGACATGACGGGCTCGAGCACCGACACGGCGCTCACCGCCGGCCTGGGCAGCGGCGGCGACTGGGCAGCGGGCAACTGGTCCGTGGGCCGCGGCCTCTATGCCGGGGGCCACGGCGACCGTGCCTATGGCCTGATCGACGAGGTCCGCATTTCGGATACTGCGCTCACACCGGGGCAGTTTCTGTATTCCGTGGTCCCGGAGCCGAGCGTCTATGCGTTGGGCGCCTTGGGCGGCCTGGCCCTGATGTTGCGCCGGCGCCAGCGAGCGCGCTAACCCCGCTCTCCTTTGATTCCCGCAATGCCCGCAGCAAGCCATCCTGCGGGATGTGAATTGTTGTCCGGGGTCGTCTTCAACATCCAGAGGTACTGTCTGAACGACGGGCCGGGCATTCGGACCACCGTCTTCCTCAAGGGCTGTCCCCTCCGCTGTGCCTGGTGCCACAACCCCGAAGGACTCCTGGCCCGACGCGAAATCGTCGTGGTCGAGAACCGGTGCATTGCCTGCGGCGCCTGCCGCGACGCCTGTCCGCGCGCTGGCGCGCTCGAGGGCCGCGGTCCGCTGCCGGCGCGGGTCCCTGACTGCACGCTGTGCGGCGCCTGCGCCGACGCGTGCCCGACCGAGGCGCGTCACGTCATGGGCCGGACTCTCACCGTGGACGACGTCTTGAATGAAGTGCGCCAGGATCGGCTGTTCTACGAGGAATCGGGGGGCGGCGTGACGATCTCGGGCGGGGAACCTCTGATGCAGCCCCGGTTCCTGGTGGGCGTGCTCGAGGCCTGTCGCCGGGCGTTCCTCGGCACCGTCCTGGACACGACGGGATATGGCGAACGCGACCATCTGCTGGCCGCGGCGCGTCTGGCGGATCTGGTCTTGTACGATCTGAAGGCCTTCGACACCGCCGCGCATCAGCAGTTCACCGGAGTCTCGAATCGGCTCGTCCTCGAGAATCTCGAAGCCCTCGACCGGGAGCATCAGAACCTCTGGATCCGGCTCCCGGTGGTGCCCGGATTCAACGACGACCTGGGGGATCTGGACCGGATCGCCTCCTTCGTGGCCCGGTTGCGCCACGTGAGACGGGTCAGCCTGCTGCCGTTTCATCGCAGCGGCGTGCACAAGTACCAGCGCCTCGGCCTGGCGCACGCGCTTGAGAGTGCCGAAGCACCCAGCGCGGAGCTCCTCGGCGCGGTCGAGCGGTTGTTCAACGACAAGGGTCTGCCGACGAAGATCGGCGGCTGACCGGGGCGCGCCCGCCGGCATTGTCTCCGCCAGGGCCATTGCGGTAGGCTCTCCCCGTGCCCTACGAAGCAACCGCCTGGAACAAGCACATGAAACGGCATTCTGACGGAAGATCTCAGTTCAGAGGAACCCGCGGCGGCAACCCCCCGGGGGCCCGGGCACTGCCTGCGCGCGTTGGGGTCTGGGTGTGGGGTGCGCTGGTGTGCGGGGCGCTGGCCGGCGCAGCGACGCCCGAGACCCTCGATGTCGGCAACCGGCGCCAGGTGTTCATCGATGGTCGTTTCATGGCGGAGGCGCGGAATGTGACGCTCGAGGTTCATCCGCCCAGGAAGACGGGGGACCGGACCCTCCAGCCCGAACACGCCTGGGAGCGGGGCGGCATCGGTCCGTACAGCAACGTCCTTCACGACGGCGCGACCTACCACATGTGGTACCACGCCATGGACACTGCCGGATGGGACGAGGGCCGGACGAACGGTTCCATCTGCTACGCCACCTCGAGCGACGGCGTCGTGTGGCACAAGCCCGCGCTGGGCCTGATCTCCTATGCGGGCACGCGGGCCAACAACATCGTCATTGGCCACGGCGCGATGGGCGTGACCCTCGGTCAGGACGGGGGCATGGTGTTCCTCGACCCGAACGCCCCGCCCGAGAGCCGCTTCCGGATGCTCTGTCGATTCGGCGCCATCGGCGCCCCCGGCCTGCACCTCCTCTCCTCCTCGAACGGCATCCACTGGCAGCTCACCCACAAAAGCATCTGCACCTACCGGACCAACGAGCCCCATCACCATCTGGACTCGCAGAACATCATGTTCTGGGACGATCGCATCGCGAAGTACGTCTTGTACTGCCGCCGCAATCTGTTCGACGGGGGCGTCCAGGGAAGATCGGTCGCGCGCGCCGAATCAGCCGAGCTCGGCGGCTTTCCCGTGGTGCAGGAGATGCCGGTGATGATCGGCCCCGAGCCTGGGGATCGCTGGCTGGATTACTACACCAGTGCCGCGATCAAGTACCCGTGGGCCCAGGACGCTTACTACATGTTTCCACAGGCCTACTTTCACTACCTGGGCGGCGCCATCCCGGAGTTCCCACAGCAAAGCCCGATTAATGCCGGCCCCTTGGATACCCAGTTCGCCGCCAGCCGCGATGGCAGCGCCTGGCAGCGCTACGAACGCCGGCCTTTTGTCCGCCTGGGGATGAAGGGCGAATTCGATTGGGGGTCGGCCCGGATGATTCACGGTCTGGTTCCCGACACGTCCGGCCGGGGAATGTACCTGTACTACCGCGCGAGCGATTGGCTCCACGGGTGGGACCGGAACGAGAGCAACAAGCGCCTGCTGCGGGATGCGGGCCTGGGAGCGGAGAGGAACATCGCCGTGATCAGCCGCCTCGTCCTGCGACGAGACGGGTTCATCTCGGTGAGAGCCCCGTGGACCGGCGGTGAGCTGGTGACCGAGCCGCTGCGATTCCAGGGGCGCAGGCTGGTCTTGAACGCCGACACCTCGGCCGGCGGCACGCTCCGCGTCGGGCTGATGGGGGCGGACGGCGGGCCGATCCCGGGTTTCTCGTTGGGCGAGTGCGACCTGATTCACACCTGCAACGAGGTGAACCGCGAGGTCCGCTGGAAGGGGAACCCGGACCTGGGCGCCTTGGCGCAACAGCCCATCCGGCTGCGGTTCGCGTTGAGCAACGCGGATCTCTACGCGTTTCAGTTCCGGGACTAGTCAGTTGCCGTAGCGCTTGCGAAACTCCTCCTGGCGTTCCTGGCGCTCCTTGAGCTCGGCGGCATCCATCTTGTTCAGGTACCAGCGGTGGTTGGCGGAGTCGAGGACCTCGCCGATCTTGGTGCCGAGCGCGTCGGCGGCGGCGGTCTTCTTGGGGTCGCCGCTCTGGCGTCCGGTGTGGACGAGGTGTTCGAGCTCGGGGATCATCTTCGAGTAGAAATGTTTGGCGACCTCATAGGTGCCATGCCAGTGGGTGTAGTCGGGCCCCATCATCGAGGCCCCATGCCGGGCGCGGCGGCCCTCGTGATGCCAGATCTCATACCAGGTCCAGTCCAGCTCGTTCGAGAACTCGGCGGGCCGCAGCAGCGGCTTGGCCAGGTCGTACAGCGCGGTGCCGGGCTTGGCGAACTTCTCGTGGTACAGCTCGATCAAAGCGTCGTACTGCACGTAGAAATTGTCCACCCATTGCTGTTCGTGGCAGTTCATGCAGACGCCCTGCATCGTCCGCCGCCGCGTCTCCCAGTTTACGTCCCCGCCCGGCAGCCCCATCTTCTTGTCGCTGACCTCGGGCCGGACCGAAATAGCGGGGCGATTGTTCCAGCTGATGCGGAGGCCGACGTCGTGGCTCACCGGGAGGCCGGCGACGGCAGCGCGGGTCTTGGTGGCCGGCCGCGCCGGGGTGGCGCTCATGTGACACGTCGCACAGGTCGGCGCCAAGTTGTAGTCCTCGCCCACCACCCACTTCGACGAGTCCAGGTTCAGCTTGTCTTTAAACGCCCGGAACGCGATCCCGTGCTTCGACTCGTAGTAGATCTCCATCTGCGGATGGTCCGGTCCCATGTGGCATTTCCCGCAGTTGTCCGGGTTCCGGGCCTGTTCGGCCGAGAACGAATGGCGGCTGTGACAGGCCGAGCAGGACCCTTCCGAGCCGTCCGGGTTGATCCGGCCGATGCCGGTGTTCGGCCAGGTGGCGGGGTCGAGCTTGCCGCCGGCGAGCACCTTGATCTCGGAGCCGTGGCACTGCCAGCAACCGTTGACCGCCGCCGCGCTGTTGCCCTTGGGATAGGCCGGCGTGATCATCCCGCGGTTCCCCTCGACCACTTCCGCCAACACGTTGTCCAGGGAACCGAGGATCCGCGCCCCCTTCGAGTGATGCGAGTGCGCGAATTCCCCGGCCTCGCGCGTGTGACAGCGGGCGCAGTCCTTGGGGGAGACGATCGTGTTGATCCACTGGCCTTCGTGGACATAGGCGTCGACCTCGCCTTCCTTGGACATGTGGCACTCGAAACAGCCGACGTTGGCGCGGTGGTGTTTGCTTCGGCCCCATTGCTGGTAGACGCCGGCGTTGTCGATCCGGTGGCACTCGATGCAGGCTTTGGATTCCGCCGAGAGATCGGGCAGTCCCCAGGCCTGGGCGCGCAACGTCCCGCGGTGGATCGAGGACAAACCCCCGGCCAGCAGGGAGACAACAAGAAGAGCCGTTTGGGTTTTCATGGCATGGTTTAAGAGGATGGGACGGACCGGGGCGCAGGGACGGCGCCCGGCGCGGGGCTTCCCCATCGCCGGGCATGGGTGAGCTCCCCCGCCAGAACGGGGACGGACACCCGCACCAGAATCGTGTAGACGAGCAGGCCGAACGCCCAGATCCCGAGGCAGATCAGGGTCTCGTGCATCGTGGGCAGGTACTCGACCACCTCCCCCAACGGGGTCGGGACAAAGGCAGGGATGATCAGCCCCATCCCTTTCTCGATCCAGATGCCCACGATGGCGAGGAGGCACGCCGTGTTCAGCGTGCGCAGACTGCGCGAGGCGGGCAGCATCAGGAGCGCGGTCGCCACGAGGTTCATCCCGATCGCCACCCAGATCCACGGGACCAGCGCGTTGCGCCCGTGCAGCCCGAGGTAGAGGTAGTGCGCCGAGGCCAGATGCCGCGTGTCCGCGTAGAACTCGGTGAACACTTCGCAGGCGAGCAGGAACAGGTTGATGATCATCGCCACCTGCACGATCCGGCGCAGGGTGAGGAGGGCGTCGTCGGCCACCCGATGCCGGGTGTAATGGCGCACAATCTGCAGGGTGAGAATGATGAAGGCCGGCCCCGCCGCAAACGCGCTGGCCAGGAACCGCGGGGCAATGATCGCCGAGTTCCAGAACGGGCGTCCGCCGAGCCCGACGTACAGGAAGGCGGTCACCGTATGGATGCTGATCGCCCAGGCGATCGCCACGAACACAAACGGGATGTAAAACGACTTCACCGGGGTCCGGCCGCAATACGCGCAGTAAATCAGGTACCCGCAGATGTGGAGGTTGAGCAGCAGATAGCCGTTGAGCGCGATCACGTCCCAGGTCAGCATCGAAATCGGGAAGTTGAACCGCAGCAGCAGGTGCAGGAAACGATCCGGCCGGCCCAGGTCAACGGTCACGAAGAGCAGGCACATGACGATGACCGCCACGGCCAGCAGCTCGCCGAAGATGACCACGTCGTGCAGGTGCAGGTTCCGGTAGACGTAGACGGGGATCACCAGCATCGCCGCCGCGGCCGCGAGCCCGACCAGGTAGGTGAAGTTGGCAATGTACAACCCCCAGGAGACCTGGTCCGTCATCCCGGTGGTCACCAGGCCGTGCACCAGCTGGTGGCAGTAGGCGTAGACACCCCCCAGCGCCACCGCCGTTAAGATCGCCATCCAGAGATGGTAGCGCCAGTCGCCGACGAAACTCAGCCGGAAACAGTCCCACAAGAAGGCCAGATACCGCTTCACGAGGCCTCCTGGGGTCGCGCGGGGCCGGGCGGCTCCGCATACCGGCTTCCCCGCTCGTCAAAGTAGTAGAAGAACCGGGGCAACGTCCCCACGTCCTCCTTCAACACATAGACCCGCTTGTGCTTGAGGATGTAGTGGACTTCGCTGTTGGGATCGAGCACGTTGCCGAACTTCCGCGAGCCCGTAGGACAAACCTCGAGACACGCCGGCAACCGGCCCACGCGCGTCCGGTGCAGGCAGAAGGTGCACTTCTCCATCACGCCCTTCGGCCGGGGCCGGTTCGACAGGTAGCTGACGTTGGGATTGATCGATCCCTCCGGCAGCTGCGGTTCCGCAAAGTTGAATCGCCGGGCCCAGTACGGACAGGCTGCCTCGCAATACCGGCAGCCAATGCACCAGTCGTAGTCGATCACCACCAGGCCGTCCGGTTCCTGCCAGGTCGCCTCGACCGGGCACACCTTCACGCAGGGCGGATTCGCACACTGATGGCATTGCACCGGCATGTACCACTTGTCCGGCCGCGGCACCTGCGCCGACGCGTAATGGTGATCCGACGACTCGACATCAATGCTCCCCTTCTCCATCTCGAGCACCCGGATGTACTGGATCTCCGGCGACCGCGACAGGTTGTTCTCCTGAACGCACGCGTGGACGCACCGGCGACACCCAATGCAGCGGCTGATGTTCAGGCCGTACACGAACTCGACGCCGTCCAGCGGCGGAGGATCCGTGACCCGGACCTCGACACGGTGTCGGCGGCGCACCTGGCCCCGGATCCGCGCCAGCGCGCGGTCCTTGTCGGCAGGCGTCATCTCCTTGTAGTGCTTCTGCAGGAAATCCTCGAGGCTGGGCAGATCTTCCGGGGCGAGATGGCGCAGCGGCGAGAAGGCCGCGGCCAGGGCGGACAACCCGGCGACGGCCACGCCGCCCTTGGCCAGGAAGCCGCGGCGGCTCATGTCCGGCGGATTCGGCGGCGTGCCGGGGGCAACCGGTTGTCTTGAGGCGTCCGCCATGCGTCAGTCTCCTCGAGTCTCCCTCCGCGGGAGCGCGTCGACCCGCAGCGGATTCCGCGCAGGCCCTTCATCCTGTGATTCCTGCGGGCCCATCCGGAACGTGTTCGGCCCCGGGGCGGGCTCGAGTGGCGGGAACGGCGGGGTGTGGGGGTCGTGGCATTCGATGCATTTGCGGCGGGTCTGCGTCCCGCGGGCGGGGTCCCAGGAGCCGTTGGTTCGGCCGTGCGACCCCGCCTGCCAGTCCCGGTAGACCGGCCCGTGGCACTTCCCGCAGAGGCGCGGGGGATCAGCCCACGGGATCGGCTCGCCGAAGTCGTCGACCCACGCCTCTCGGTCGGTGCGATGATGGCAGTTGAAACAGCGCGTGTTCAGGCCGTGTCGCAACCGGATTTCCGTGTGCTGGACCAGCGTCCGGTCGGTTTCGGCCGGCGACGGAATGATCGCGTGGCAGTCATTGCAGCCGTAGGTGAAACCGGCGACCGAATACGCCGGCACTCCCTTGGGTTGACGGACCGGCGTCGGATCCGTCGCCCAGGCCGGGACCACGGTTGCTGCCGGCAGTTCGCTCACATACGGCAGGGGATTGAGCAACAACACTCCCCCCCACGCCAATAACGCGATCGGCACCCATCGGCTCTGCCGCAATTTCATGCCGTTGTCCGGATCTGGAGTGGATTCTAGGTCAGATGCTAAGGATGTGCTTGACTTAGGTCAAGCGGGAGACGCTTCAGTCAGCGCCCGCGGCTGCAGACAACAGGATTGCATCGGAACCCGCTCGGCGCTTGGATAGCGCCCATGACGTTTCCCCGAATTCTCCGGCCGTTGTCAGTCCTGGCGATGCTTCTCCTCGGGGCGGGCGGGCCGGCATCGGCGGCGGCCGCCTCCACCGCGCCCTCCGCCTGGACCGTTGGGACACCGATCGTCACCTACTGGTGCGGGCCGGCCCTGTCGGAGACCGTGGTGGCCCAGATGGCCGAAGGCGGATGGAATGTCCTCTGGTGCGGGCCGAATGATCTCGACCTGCTCGCGCGCCACCGACTGCGCGGCCAGCTCACCGACCCGCTGCTCTCCCCCGCCACCCTCGATGACGCGGCTCAGCGGGAGAAACTCGACGCGCTCATCGCCCGGGTCCGCAACCACCCCGCACTCTATGCCTACTACCTGCGCGACGAGCCCAATGCCAAGGATTTCCCCGCGCTCGGCCGCCTGGTCGCCTACCTGCGCGAGCGCGACCCGGCGCATCTGGCCTACATCAACCTCTTTCCCACCTACGCCACGAACGAGCAACTCGGCAACAAGGGCGACGTGGTGACCGCGTACCGGGAGCATTTGCGCCAGTACATCGACCTCGTCCGGCCCGCGCTGATCAGCTACGACCATTACCAGTTCTCGACCCGCGGCGACAACGACCAGTACTTTCTCAACCTCGCCCTGATTCGGCAGGCGTCGCTGGATGCCGGTCTGCCGTTTCTCAACATCGTGCAGGCCTGCACGTGGACGCCTTCGATGCGGGTGCCGACCCCGGACGAGATGCGGTATCTGGTGCACACCACACTCGCCTACGGAGCGCAGGGCATCTCGTACTATGTCTACCAGTGCGCCAACCACACGGGGGGCATCGCGGGCGCCGACGGTTCGCCCACCGGCCTCTACGAGGCCCTGCGCACCTTGAACCGGGAGTTTGCCGCGATCGCCGCCCAGCTCCAGCCCCTGCGGTCGCTGGGTGTCTACCACGCCGGCATGGCGCCCCGCGGCACCGAACCGCTGCCGGAGAAGGCCGCCTTCCGACTCGATCCGCCGATCAGCGCGATCGCCTATCAGCCCCCGGAGCGCGTCCGCGGCGTGGTGATCGGCCTGTTTGGCACGACCGCGACCCGCAAGGCAGCTGAGCCCACCCACGCCATGGTCGTCAACCTCGACTACGCCGCCTCGCGCGACGTCGGCATCCGCGGACCCGGCGCCCTCGAGATCTTCGATCCCCTCGGCGCGCAGTGGATGCCCGTCCGCGGACGCCGCGCCGAGGTCCGGCTTCCCCAGGGCGGCGGGTGCTTGCTGCGGGTCAAGCCCTAGCGAGGCGTGCCTCAGACCAATGAAACATGCAGTCCCAAGGAACCGTGGGGGGCAGCGGGGCTCCCTGCCTCCGCGCCTCGCTAATGGAGAGTCCTCGAAGGCGGGGGGATGGGTTGGGAACGGCAGGGACCAAACTTGACCTGTTGACCCCATATTCCACAAGTCGAGGACTCCAGCCTGCCTGCGTCACCGTGGTGGCGCCGGGGAAGATCAGCGTCTCCTGGCCCGGCTCTGAGGCGAAGCACTACAGGATCGTCGGCACAGCGGGAGCGGTGGTCCGCTTTCTACGGCCGCCAAGTGCCCCGGTAATTGAACCGCCGGTTGGGGGCGCTGTCGCCGGCGGTGCAGAGCGAGATCGGGTCCCTGAGGTCGGCGGGGTTGTCGCACCAGTGCCAGTCCAGCGAGAACGCGTTGCGGCTCAATCCCAGGAGTCTTCGGGGCACGGCCACTTCGAGGGCGCGGCCGGCGCAGCGGTAGGGCAGTCGCGCCTGCTCGACCCATGAACCGCCATTGGCGCCGGGCTCGAATCGCTTGAGCGTGGTGGTGTGATCGTCGACCACGGAGTGGTTGACGAGGACATCGTACCCGTGCCAGCCGGTGGCCGGGTTTTGGTCCGCGTCGATCAGCAGGAGCATCCAGTGGCGGCCGGTGTGCGGGGTTAGGGCTTCCCGGGCCTCGGCGTAGAAGTAGACGCGGGTGCGGTCCGCGGCGATCTTGCAAGTGACGAGATCGTTGCGGCCGGACGTCTCCGTGTAATGCAGCCCGCCGTACCCGTCGAAGTCGCGATGGGCGGTGTCACCGGCAGTATCCCGATACTCGAGTCCGACTTGCGCCCAATCGTCGAAGCGCCCATCGATCCTGATGCGCTGCCGGCCGCGCCATTCGGGCAGGGGCCGGGCACCCTTGTAGCGGCGGATGTTCCGGGCCATCTGCATGTAGTAATTGTCCGTGTAACCGCCTTTCATCGGCTGGAGGCAGCGATTGAACTCGGCGTTGTATTGGTCGACGAAGAAGTAGGGGCTGTCGCGGCGCATGAAGGGGGTTGTCGGGCGGCCGGTCGGGGAGTACTTGCCCG
Organism: Verrucomicrobiota bacterium; assembly: GCA_029556615.1. GTDB lineage: Bacteria > Verrucomicrobiota > Verrucomicrobiia > Limisphaerales > J093 > JAKQDD01. The sequence goes on from JAKQDD010000223.1 coordinate 42,068, forward strand.
CGGTCCACTCGTTCCAGTCGTTGAGGTAGAGGAACTGCGGATTGGTTTCGAGCGCTTCATCCCAGCGCTGCTGGAAGTAGATCCCATAGCCTTCCGGGTTCCGGACGGTCTGGCCGAGCCACGGCACGAGAGTGGGCTCGGGCAGGTCGAATTCGTTGAGCGTCGGCTCGCCGGTCTCGCGGGTCCAGGACTTGCCGACGAGACTTGACGGGTGCTGGGCGGGGGTGACGGCGGCTTCCTCCTTCTGGCCGTTGTGTGTCGAGACCCGATCCTCCGGCGCCATCGCGGCAACCCGCTTGTCGCCCATGTCCAGGCCGAAGCTCCAGTTGTCCTCGGTACCGACGAACCGTTGGCCGGCCCATTCATAATAGCCCCACCACATCGTGCGGAGGGTGAAGAAGCGTTTCACCTCCTGGGTGTAGTCCTTGTAGAATTCCTCGGTGAAATCGGGGTCGCCGTGATGCGGGTGGCTGGGATCGGTTTTGGCGGCGGGAACGTAGTGCGGGTTGGGGTTGGGGGGGCCCTTGCCGTTGGCGTCCACGGCCGGGTTGCCGTTGTAGAGCAGGAGCGGCTTGCCATCCCAATGGAACCAGAGGTCGGCGTGCCTGCCCGGCTTGTAGATCCGGTCGTACAAGTCCTGCACCACGGAGATCACCGGGCCGTTGAAGGCCCAGAAGCAGAACTGCGGGACGCGGTTGCCCTCGGCCTTCATGGCCTGCATCACGGCAAAGAGGGCGTCCCACTCGTCCCAGTAGCGGACGGCGTTGGTGACGTCCATCACCAGCACGTCCACCCCGGCGTCGGCGAGCATCGAGAGGTCCTTGCGGATGACATACGGGTCCTTGCTGAGAAAGTAGCCCAGCTCCGGCTCGCCCCAATGATACGAGCCCTCGGTCCAGAGCGGGTGCCGCGCGTCGAGTCGCGCCTTGGGATCCGCGGCCAGCACGCGGGAGACGTCGGCGGCATAAGGACTCTTGAGGCGGTGATTCGAGTCGCTGTGCCACGTGATGTAGAAGATCCCCACCACGCGGCGCTGGTCCTGCTTGACCGGCCCCACGTCGGCGTGCGTCGGCAGGACGCGGCCCAGCGCGTCGTGCCCGACCCAGGTGTCCGGGAACAGATCGCGGCACGGTGGCGCGTCGGCCGCAAGCAGACCGTGCGCGGCGAACAGCCAACCCAGGCAGATCAGGAGGGGCCTCGCCCCGGGGCCGCTCCAGCGTGTATCGAGCATGGGCGGATCCTACACGGAAGCGGTCGCTTGACAACGGCCGAAGGCGGCGGCCTACGGTGCCGCCTTGGGCGTCGGCGGTTCCACCGGAAGGCGGAAATGATCGGGTCGTTCCCGGATCACGCGCCGCAGCCAGGCTTCCGGATAGCCTGGCTCCGCACTCTCCCCTTGGTCGGTGCGGACGTACCCGTCGTTATACTTGGTAATCAAATGCTCGGTCAGGGCGCGCCAACGTTCCACGGTCAGCTCGGCGTGCATCACGGAGTAGTCGGTCAGGTAACGCGTCGCCAGGCGCGCATCGGTGCCCGCCAGTTCGAGTGCGGTCTTCTCAACCGCCGGCTGGAGGGCCAGGAGATGGGACTCGATGTCGTTTTGGGCCGCCCGGATCTCGGGCACCATGGCAGAGGATCTGCCCCAGGCGTAGTTCGCGGCGAGATTGAACACCCACCAGGCCGAGTCCCAGGAGAACTTTGCCATCGAGCCGGCGGCGAAGCTTCTCGGCACCGAATCGAGGCAGCAATAGAAAGGCACGTAGCAGGTTGTGTAGCTGTCGTCCATGCCGTACCACACCAGGCCCCCGACGAAGCTCGGCAGCCCGGCTCGCGATTGGGAGACGCTCGAGAAAGCCGTCTGCTGGGTCGAGATGGGGCGTTCCCAACAATACTTGACGCCATCGACCATGAAGGTGAGCGGGCGCCAGCGGCGCGGCATGCCGAACGGCCCGGCGTCGATCCCCTGCGTCATATCGAACTCGGTTCCTTCGTAATGGTCGCGGAGCAGGGCGAACACGTCGGCCACGGCGAGTTTCCTGTCCGGCCTGACGCCGAGGGGGTAGGGTTCGGCGCCGGGCTTCGACCGGTGGTAATCGGGAGAGAAGTTCTTCGAGGGCGCCACCCGCCGCAAGAGGCTCCACACCCGGGCGTCTGTAACCCGCCGTGTTATCGGCGTTGCCGGACAGTAGGCATCGCAGAAGCGAAACGGCTGTCCCGAGTTCGGATCGTACCAGCCCTTGCTCACCGCCAGGCTCTCGACATTCTCGGAGAAGAGGCAGTTCGCGGGATCATTGCGGGGAATCTCGGCCAGCCGGGCATGATTGGCGTGACACGAGATCTCGCCGTCGGGCACCCGCACGGCGGCCCAGGCGGCGCCCTTGCCTCCAGGGCCGGTGCCCACGATCTCGAGGATCCAGGCCTCCTCGGTATCGGCGATCGAGATCGATTCGCCTTCGGATTGATAGCCGTGGTCAGCGACCAACCGGGTCATGACCTGGATGGCCTCGCGCGCCGTGCGGGCGCGCTGCAAGGCGAGCTGCATCAGGTGGGGGTAGGTGATCAGCCCGTTGGTGTTGATCAGCTCCGGACGGCCGCCGAACGTCGTTTCCGAGAGCGCCAGCTGGTGTTCGTTGATGAGCCCGCCCACCACCTTGTAGGTGTGCGGCACTTGCGGAATACGCCCGCGCGGGGCTTGGGTGACCGGATTGCGCGGGCCGATCTCGATCATCGCCCCCGGCGGGTGATCCGCGGCGGGCAGGACCGCAAGGGCGGCGAAGGCGCCGGCACTGTCACAGTGGTACGTGATCATGACCGAGCCGTCCGCGGAGGCCCCGCGCGTGACCAGCAGGCTGGTGCACGCGGCGGCCGGCAAGGCGGCGCCTGCGGCGGCCAAGCCGGCTCCGAGCAGCTTGAGGAAAACCCGGCCTGGGGCGATGTGAATGGGCGCATGCATGCCGGAAGCGTAGCGACCTGGCCGGGAGCATTCAAACCCTCCTGCACGACGCAGTCCTGGCGCAACGGCTTACAGCTCATGGCTGTCGGGCATGAGGCCGATCATGCTGTTAGCGGCGACGGCGGGGTCGTGGTGTTCGATGCCTTTCCTAGTGTAGAGTCCTCGGAGGCGGGGGGGCGGGTCTGGAACGGCAGGGACCAAACTTGACCTGTTGACCCCAGATTCCACAAGTCGAGGACTCTGGCAGGACGTCATCGCGGGCTGCTCCCGCAGCCGCGGGCGCTGACCGCAGGGGTGACCCTGACCGCGGGGTTGCCGGGTCTCGGCGGCCGGAAGACGTTCATGGCATCACGGACTGGCCTGGCTCTCAGAGCCTGCCAGAAGCCACTCGAACTTGACGGTGACGTCGTCGCCGGTCTTGATGAAGCTCATGCCGGGGATCTTGGGCGTTGGCGGCGTGATCTTGTAGTCGGTCATTTTGAGCTGCTTGGTGGCGCTGAACTTGATCTTGTCGTCGGCCAGGCGCTGGAGGGTGACTTC
>JAKQDD010000225.1 GCA_029556615.1 Verrucomicrobiota bacterium
GAAGTCACCCTCCAGCGCCTGGCCGACGACAAGATCAAGTTCAGCGCCACCAAGCAGCTCAAAATGACCGACTACAAGATCACGCCGCCAACGCCCAAGATCCCCGGCATGAGCTTCATCAAGACCGGCGACGACGTCACCATCAAGTTCGACTGGCTCCTCGGACCGGTCAAGCCCGCCGCCGAGACCAAGTAGACTCGGCCGCCGTCAACGCAACGCGCGCCGCCCGACGGGCCGCGCGCGTTTTGCTTTTCAACAGCGTTCCCCCGCCCTCTTCACGACACCTTGAACCGCATCGCCGTCGCCACCGATACGATCGCCAGTTTCTCGTCGTCGGACACCTTCGTGCCCACCCCCAGAAAGCCGCCGCCTGATGCTTCCGCCACCTTCTTGGCGATCAAGAGCATCGCCCCCTTGAAGTTGTTCGCCTCCTCCGGTGTCGCCTTCCGATCCAGCAGATCCGCAACATGCCCCAACCCCTCGAGGATGACCTGCGGCCGCACCTGGAGCGACTGCATGATCTCCTTGAGTTGATCCCGGCAACTCTGCAGCACGTCGCGCACAAGCGGTTCCTTGAACAGATGCGCCTCGCCCAACTCCTTCGCCAACGCCATCATCTCCTGCTCGTCCACCTTGCCGTCGATGGCCGCCACTGCCGTGAACACCCAGAAGGGCGCGAATTGCAGTTGCCGCCACTCGTCCAGCGTGAAGTCCGCCCGTGTCGCCATGGTAGGTCTTTCCCTTGTCCGCACGCGCGCGCGCCAGCAAACCCTCCGGGCCCGCCTGCCGCGCCATTGTTGGTTCGCCACGGAGAATGCGTGCCCCCACAGAGCCCGGTCAAGCGGGAATCGGGACCCCGGAGAATCGTCCCCCCGCCACTTCTTGACACACAGCAGCCCCCGGAGAGAACGTCTCCCCCAACCCTCATGAACACCCCGCGCCGCCAGTTTCTCGAGACTGCCGCCACACTGACCACCGCCGCGACCTGCCTCCCGTTCGTGCAGGCCGGCGATCCGGCGACGACCACACGCCGCTATCGCGCCGCAATCATCGGGCACACGGGACACGGCGACTATGGCCATGGCTACGACCAGATCTTCAACGGCCTCGAGAACGTCTCGGTCGAGGCCGTCGCCGACCCCCATCCCGCAGGCCTCCAGAAGGCCGCCGCGCGGTCCGGTGCCAAACGACAGTACGCCGACTACCGCACGATGCTCGACGAGGTCCGACCGGATCTCGTCTGCATCGCCCCACGGCACCCCGGAAACCACCGCGAAATGGCCCTCGCCGCCCTCGAAGTCTGCCGCGGCCTCTTCATCGAGAAGCCATTCACCGAGACGCTTGTGGACGCCGACGCCATCCTGGCCGCTGCCCACGCCCGCGGCGTTCCCATCCAGATCGCTCACAACCGGCGCTACACCCGCGAGTTCGTCCACGCCCGCACCCTCATCCGCCAGGGTCTGATCGGCGAGGTCCGGCAAATCGAAATCCATGGCAAGCAGGACGCCCGGGTCGGCGGCGAGGATCTCATCGTCCTGGGCGTCCACGATTTCGACCTGATGCGCTTCTACTTCGGCGACCCGCTCTGGTGCCAGGCCAGCGTCAGCCAAAACGGCCGCCCCATCACCCGCGCCGACATCCGCCAGGGCCGAGAACCCCTGCTCGTGGCCGGCGATACCATCCATGCCTTGTTCGCTTTCCCGGATAACACCATGCTCCATTGGAGCTCCGTGAAACGAGGCGGCGATTGGAACACGCCCTCGGCGGGCCGCGAAAAGTGGTGCCTCGAGATCCTCGGGACCAAGGGCATCCTCGCCTACCAGCCCAATGTCGGCTTCGTATGGCTTGATTCCCCGTTCTTTGCCCATCACACCGCCCAGCCCGCGTGGACCCCCGCTCCACTCCCCCAGAACGCGGAATGGCCCGAGCACGCCCGCCATCCCATCGCCAGCCTGATCCGCGCCATCGAGACCGGAGCACCCCCCGTATCCAGCGGCGACGACGGCCGTTGGACCATCGAAATGGTCTCTGCCGTCTACGAGTCGGAACGGACACGCACCCGGATACCCTTACCCCTCACGGACCGGAACCACCCCCTGACACGATTCTGAACCGGACACGACCCCGGCCCAACCCAAACCCGATCAGGAGCCCCCCCCCATGAAACTCGCGTTCGTCAATATCATGCAGGAATTGCAGCGGTTCGATTCGATGGCGTACCTCACCCAACCCCCCGTTCCGCTCGCCATCCTGAACGCCGCCACCCCCAAGAGCATCGAAACCTGCCTCGTGGACGAGCAGACGGAACGCGCCCGCTTCCACGGCGATGCCTTTGCCTTCTCGGTCTCAACCCAGAACGCCAAGGCGGTCTACGACCACGCCGACACCCTCCGCGCCGCCGGCAAACGGGTCATCCTCGGCGGCATCCACCCCACGACCTGCCCCGACGAAGCCGCACGTCATGCCGATGCCATCGTCACCGGCGAAGCCGAAAGCCTCTGGCCGAACCTCTGCGAAGATCTCCTCGCAGACCGCCTCCAGGAACGGTACTCCGGCTCGCCCACACCCCCAGCACGCATGCGCCCCGTCGATTACACGTTCTTCGCCCGGCGCTCCTACCTCACTCCCGCCTCGCTCTTCGCCACCCGGGGCTGCAACCGCCGCTGCTCCTTCTGCGTCAGCTCCCGTTACATGGGACCCTACCGCACCAAACCGCTCGACGTGCTCGAAGTCGAGATCGACCAGCTGACCACCCTCTACCCCCGCGCGTTCCTGCTCTTCACGGACGACAACCTCCTGGCCGATCGCGACTATGCCGCCGAATTGCTGGCATTGCTCCGACGGAAGCGCCGGCAGTTCGCCACCATGGTCACCGTCGATCAGTTCTGCAATCCCGCCCTGATGGAAACCATGGCCGCCTCAGGCTGCCTCGGCGTCGCCATCGGCGTCGAGTCGGTCGACGACGATAACTGCGCCGCCGTCAGCAAATACCAGAATCTGCAGAAACCGTTCGCCGACGCTGTCCTCCAGGCCAACCAGCTCGGCATCCAGACCGTCGCCCTGGTCATGATCGGTCTCCCCCATGACACCCCCGATCGACTCCAGAACACCCTCGAAATCCTCAAACGCATCCCCTTGTCCCTCGTCGATATGCGGATCCTGAGGATCTACCCCAGCACACCGCTCTACGCGCCAATGGTCGCCTCCGGCGATGTCACCCCGAATTGGTGGCTGACGGAGGAATCCTATCCCACGTGCAACCACCTCCTCCCCAGCTGCCTCAGCATGCACTTCCGGCATCCCCAGTTCCAACCCATGCAGCTCCAACACGCCGCCCTCCAATTCACAGCCGAGCTCAGTGGGACCAGTGTCGACGACATCTCGCGCATCCTCAACGTGGGCCGACGCGGACACGGCCTGGGCTTCGCCGGCCTCATCCTCGCCGCCCGCCGCCGTTATGCCCGCCAGGCCCGGATGCAATTGCGCCACGTCGAACAGGCGATGACCTCTCCCGCAAGTTGACATTGCAAAGCCGGTGGCGGCGGAATGGAGGGGTGACTGACCCGAGTCAGCGCGGCGAAACCGGCCCACGGCGGCGTTCTCAGCCCCAGCCCTGGGTGCCCCTGGCGGTTCGCAGCCACTTCTCGTTCCTCCGCTCGACGCTCTCGCCAACCCACATCATCCAGCGCGCCCGCGAGGAGGGCTTCGACGCGATCGCCCTCTGTGACCTCGGAAACCTCCATGGAGCGGTCGAGTTCCTGACCGCAGCCCGCGCCGCCGGCGTCACGCCGCTTCTCGGTGCCGAACTCGAAATCGATCGCCAATCGCTCTGGCTCTTCGTCGAAAGCACCCCGGGCTATGCCAATCTCTGCCGGATCCTGTCCGATCCGTGCCCACCCCTGGAGCCGCCCCGCCGACAACCGTCCACACCTCCCCCGCGGGATGCCCGCGAGGACAACGCCCACGGAATCGAGGAAAGCACTGAACCCCACCCCGCCACCACCAGCACAGCCCGGTATCGCCGAACCCGGGATGACCTCGATCAAACAACAGGGCTGATCGCTGTCTCCCCGGATCTCTCGCTCGCATCCCGATTCCCCGGACGGTTCTACCGGGCGCTCACCACGCGGTCGAGCCTCCGCCAGTACAATCCCGCAGCGCCCCCCCCGGCCATCCCCATGGTCCCCGTGTGCTATGACAACCCCACGGATCGGCCCCAGTTCGACATCCTCGAAAGTATTCGCACGCTCACCCTGCTCAGGCAGGCGCACCCCGACAAGCGGACGGGCGGCCGATACCATTTCCGGACGGCACGAGAGTATGCGGCCTTGTTCGAAGGACACCCGTCACTCGAGCGTCATGCCCGCGAGTTGGCCGACCGCTGCCGGTTCCAATTCCCTTTCGGCCCTCCCCAATTCCCGAAGTGCACCGGCCCCGACGGTTCCCCGGCGCGCGTCAGGCTGCGGGACCTCGTGCTTCGGGGCGCTCGCGCGAGATACCCGGGGCCCCGCCCCACCCCGCCGCTTTCCCAGATCGAGGAGGAGCTCCGCATCATCGCGGAAGTCGGGTACGAAGACTACTTCCTCACCGTGTGGGAACTGCTGCAATCCTGCCGCGAACAAGGCATCGACTGGATCACCCGCGGCAGCGCGGCCGACTCGCTTGTCTGCTATTGCCTCGGGATCAGCAATGTCTGCCCCGTGCGATTCGACCTCTACTTCCGCCGGTTCCTCAACCCGGAGCGAATGGCGCTCCATAAACTGCCGGACATCGACATCGATTTCCCCCACGACCGCAAGGATGACGTCCTCGACCTCCTGTTCGCGCGCCACGGTTCCCGCCACTGCGCCGTCGTCGGCGGCTTCAGCACCTACCAGGCACGAGGCGCGGTCGGCGACATCGCCAAAGTCCTCGGCCTCTCCGAACGCCAGATCCGGCGCATCACCGAACACTTCCCGTGGGGCGCCGCCGGCAATCTCCGGGAACGGCTTCGAGCCATCCCCGAGTGCCAGGACCTGCCGCTCGATGAAGAGCCCTACCGGACCGCGCTCGACTTGGCAGCGACCCTGGATGGCGTGCCCCGCTACGCGAAAATGCACCCCTGCGGCGTTGTCCTCTCCGGCCAGCCCATGCACGAACTCACCCCCACCTTCCAATCCCCCAAAGGCTATCCCACCACCCATTTCGACATGGACGCCGTCGAGGCCGTTGGCCTCGTCAAGCTCGACATCCTCGCCCAGGGCGGTCTGAGCGTCATGCGCGATGTCCGGCAAAGCCTGCGGAGAGAAGGCTGCGATCTCGACCTCGATACCCTCGAGGTCCGCCCCCAGCCCGCCGGCACCCCCGCCGCTCGCTCGAACACCTTCCAGGACCCCGACGTCTGGGACCTGATCTCGAGCGGCCAGGCCCGCGCCGTTCATCACATCGAGTCGCCAGCCATGACCTCCCTCTGCCGCATGTGCAACGTCCGCGACATCGATACCCTCATCGCCATCGTCAGCGTCATCCGCCCCGGCGCCGCCAACGAGGACAAAAAACGTGAGTTCACCCGCCGCTACCAGGGACTCAGCCCCGCCCGCTACGCTCATCCCTCGATCGAGCCCTGCCTCAAAAGCACCTTCGGCCTCGTCGTCTACGAAGAGCATGTCCTCCAAATCTGCGAGGCGTTCGCCGGCCTCCCCGGCGGCCGCGCCGACCTCCTCCGCCGCGCCCTGGTCAAGGAGCAGTGGGACAAGGTCGAATCGCTCGCGCTCGAATTCGCCAACGCCGCCCGCGCCCGCGGGCGATCCGAAGCCGAGATCCGGGAAGTGTGGTCCCTGATCGTCGGCTTCCACGGATACGCCTTCTGCAAGGCGCACAGCACCGCCTATGGCGTCGAAGCGTATCAAAGTGCCTGGCTCAAGTCCCGATTCCCTGCCCACTACATGGCCGCCGTGCTCACCCACGGCAAAGGCTTCTACCGCCCGCTCGTTTACGTCCTCGAAAGCCACCGCCTGGGCATCCCCCTCCTGCCGCCCTGCGTCAACGACCCCGGCCCAGGTTATGCCGTGCGCCCCAATCCCGCAGCGCCCTCACCCCGCAGCGCGATCCGCGTCCCCATCGCCGCAATCCAATCCCTCACCCGCGCGGCTGCGGATCGTCTCCTTGCCGAGAGAACCCTCGGCCCCTTCGCCTCGATCGCCGACCTCTTCCTCCGAGTCCGTCCGGCACCCGACGAACTCGAGACGCTCTGCAGGGCCGGCGCCTTCGACGGCTTCGGCCAGTCCCGTTGCGCCCAGTTCTGGGAGATCCAACAAATCGTCGCCTCCCACCGCGGCCCGGGCACGCCCGGCCAACGCTGGCTCCTCGACCCCCCAAGCCCAGCCCGGACGCTCTTCGGACCTGACGCCACCGACGCCGAAGCGCTCACCGAGCCAACCCGACAGCAACGCCTGGTCTGGGAAACCGAGCTCCTCGGTTTCCCCGCCAGTGACCATCCCCTGGCTCTCTACCCGGATGTGGCATGGGACTCGTACTGCCCGGCCGCCCGCCTCGGCGAGTACGTGGGCGAAACCGTCACCCTCTGCGGGCTGATCATCGAGGATCGCGTCCATCGCCAGGCCGGCGGCGAACCCATGAAGTTCCTGACCCTGGCCGACTGGACCGGGATGGTCGAGACCGAGCTCTTCGCCCCCACCTACAAGGCACACGGCCTCGCCACCGTCCGCTACCCCGTCCTCGAAGTCACCGGCCGCGTCGAAGGATTCGAGAACGGACGCGGCTGCACCCTCCGTGTCCTGCGCGCCGGGAAACCCCGTCGCCGCTTCGCGCCTCGCTAATCCACCACCTCCAACACGTAGGTCGCAGTGCTCTTGCTGTCGGGTTGCGCCAGGCCAAACGTGTTGTACCGATAATCGAACTTGAGCCGGTAGTTCACGAACCGCTGGCCGTCGGGAACCGGTATCGCTGCCTCCCACCGGTTCGTCAACAACGGCACCCGCTGCATCGGGTACAACTCCGTTCCCACCACCACCCACGGCTCGATCGTCTCCTGACGCACCGTCTGCTGGGAGCTGTCCCATTGCGCCTCGATCGTGTACCAGCCGTCCGCCGTCCGCGGGGTCGCCCTCGGCGTCATGTTCGTGATCCTGTTCGTCGAACACCCCGCCAGAACCACCACCATCACCACCCAGACCCCGCGATTCAGCAACCGGAACATGCGCGAAGCGTTACCCCACGCCCCCAACCCTGTAAAGGCGTAATCAACACGAGCCCTCCGGACGCCACACGCTCCTCGCCACGAGCCACGCGGTCAAGAACACCCCAACGGCCAGCGCCGCCAAACTGATGCGGAAAGCCCGGGACGCGATCCGAAACGCGAATTCCACCTCGTGCTCCCCAGCGTCCACCAGCACGCCGCGCATCAGGTAGTTGCACCTCAGCAGCTCGCGGGACTGGCCGTCCACCGTCACGCGCCACTGCGGATCGTACTTGTCATTGAGCAGCAGCACCGACGGCGCCTTCGCCTGCACACGAAGCCGCACCCGCTTGGGTTCGTAGTGGGTGAACTCGGCCGCCCCGGCCGCAGCCGGCGGTCCCGCCTGCGCCGGCAGGCTGGCCGGCGCTTGCACGCAGACCGTCTGCGCCGGGTCAAACCCGGGATCGGCCAGTCGCTCGAGGATGTCCGCACCATTCGTCAAGACCTGCCAGTGCGTGTACACCGCCGCCCGCGGCAACGCCCCCTCAAACTCGAGGAGCGCAAACGGGCCGGTCGTGTTGGTCTGAACCACCAAAGGCCCCTCCGGCCGCGCCAGGCCCAGGGTGAACGCCGTGTGCATCCGGAACCGCTTCCTGACCGGGTCGAGCAGCTCGTTCAGCTGACCCACCACATCCCCGGCCACCCCAAGACAATACCGCGTGTTCGTCAGTTGCCAGAGCCGCACCAACCCCGATTCCTGCTTCGCCGCAAACGCCGCCCGATACAGCGTGTTGTCCACTGACGGCCTCGGATCCTGAACCATGTCCAGCGACTGCACATTGTAGTACTGAAACAAATGCTGCAGCCATTCACCCGAGTAGATCTGGCGGAACGTGCTGAAGGCCTCTCCCAACTGGAACGGCAGCAATACCACCCGGTGCTCGTGCGCCCGCTCGCGCAGGATGTCCACGATGGGGTTGCTCGCATACTTCTCCCGGTAGTTCCAGTGCACCACCCACGGCGCGTTCGCCCGCGCCAGATCGAGCGTCATCAGCCCCCCCAGCGCCAGAATGCCCCACCGCCCTCGACCCCCCGCCAAAACGCCGCTCAGCACCAGAATCCATACGACCACCGCCAACACCAGAAACACCAGATACCAGCCATACTCGATCAGACTGAACCGGGCAATCGCCGACGCCAGATCAGGACTCACCGCCGTCTTCAGGTGGTTCTCCAACTCCGTGTTCGACGCCGCATACAACAGCCCCCCCAACACACTCGCCCCCGCCACCACCCCGCACCCCAAAACCCAGCTCCGGTCAAATCCACGCACTGCCTGCCACCAACCCCTTAACCGACCCCGCACCGTCTTGCCCCCCGCCACCGCCTTCTCGAGATAGACCCGGGCCAGGACCTGAAGGCCATACCCCGCCAACATCACCAGCCCAATGCTGAACGGATGCAGGAACTTGATCGGATTCCGGATCGTCGAGAAATACGGCAGCGCGTAGAGGATCTGGTAAAACGGAGCATGCTTCCCCCAGCTCAACAACAGGGAGACCAGCGTGGCCACCCCCCAGAACATCACCACCCGGCGTTCCTCAGGCGTGTACACCCCGCCGCCGCGCCGGAAGCATTGGGTCACCGCCCACACCGCCAGCATCACCACCACCACCCCCCCATAAACCCCAGCTCCCGAGTGCCGCGCCCAGAGCCCAGGCCGCTCCCCAACCCGCCCCCAGTAGTTGCCCCCACCCGGCGTGTCCATCCGGTATCCGTACAAGCCCGGAATCACCACCCGAAGCGTCTCCGCCTTCGGAAGACTCCAGGCCGTCGCGTCCTCCCACCGCGCAGTCTTGCTCTGCTCGTCCTGAGCCATCCCCACCACACCCTTGACTTGCGACGACACCAGGGTGCTCAACGTCACCAACGCCACGATCCCCGCACACACCACCACCCAGCCCAATCGAGCCCCGGCCGTCAACCACGCCCGCCCACGCCCCACACTCCCCGCGACCGCCTGAAAAACCACGTACGCCCCCACATACAAGCTCAGTATCGCCCCGACATCATACCCCTCCATGATCGCCATCCCCACCGCGAAACCCGCCACCGACCCCCGTAGCCACCAACCCCGCGCGGCCCCAGCCCCCAATGCCCCAATCGCCACAAAAAGCCACGCCACCGCCAACGCCACCGTCCCCAACCCCCAACAGGCGTACGAGAAGAAATCCGTGTTCAACGCCGCCGCAATCGCTCCCAACCCGCACACCCAAAGCCGAAAACCCAGCCGCAAAAACGCAAACCAAACCGCCACCCCCAACACCAGGAGACTCAGCGCCGCATAGAACTTGCCAAAAAACAGCGGGCCCAAAACCCACAACAACAGATTCGTCACGTTCGGCGCCCCCGCCCCACCCCAGCCGCCCACCCAATTCAAGTCCTGCCATATCCCGAAGAAAATCCCCGGCACCGAAAAAAACGCCGCACTGCTCGCCCCCAAGGGGCCGTCGCTCGAAAAATGAACCATCTCCGGCCGGAAGCTCTTGGCAAACATCCAGCCCAGCAGCACCGCCAGGAACAGCACGACGCATAAACCCGATCCCAGCGGACGCGGGACACGGGAGCGAACTTCGGGGTCAGCCATAGAGTCCTCGAATTGTGGCGTATGTGGTCAACAGGTCAAGTTTGGCCCCTGCCGTTCCAAGCCATCGCCCCTTCCGTCGAGGACTCCACATGGGCGAGGCGCGGGCAAGAGAGCTGAGGGGTACAACAAGGTCGTCACAAGCCTCGGGATTCGACGGGGTTTGAGGGCGCCTCGCCAGACGTTGGCTCGGGTTTGCGGAAACTCAGGATCGGATGAAACGAAAGGGCGTACAAACCAAGCCGATTCAGCGCCGTCGTCAGCCAACCCGGCTCGTACCGGTAGAGCACCGGCGGCCCGTAAATGCTCCCCGTTCCACCGGTAAACACCAGCCCAGCCCGCCTCACCCGCCGGATCACACCCAACACCGTGTATACCCGGTCGATCGGCTGCAGCACGATCCAGCCCGGCCGATTCAGCTTCTCCGCCAATACCCGCACCACCCACCACGGCAAATGCAGGTAGTTCGGAAACGAAAGAAACAACCAGCCCCCAGGCTTCAGCACCCGACCCATCTCCGCCAGCGCCGGCCCCGGATCCTCAAGATGCTCGATCGTCTCCATCAACAACACCATGTCGAACATCCCGTCCCCAAACCTCAGCCCCGCTAAATCCATCACCTCAAACGTCGCACCCGGGAGTCGCGCCCGCACAAACTCGATCGCCGTGCGGCTCTGGTCGACCCCATAAATCTGCCCCGCCGGCAGCAAGCCTTCCGCAGCCAAATACCGAAGCCCATGCCCCTGCCCGCAGCCGCACTCGAGCAAACGCATCCCGGGCTGCAACCGGCGCCGCAACACCGGCAACAGATGCGCATACCAAGGCGGCATGTCCGGCTGCAGCACCTCGTAATGCCGATCGTACCACGCTGCCTCGGGACGCAGCGTCCCCGCAGGCCCCACCGCCGGTGCGGACGGATCCGGATCAGCCATGGCCTCAGGAACCCCTCCCGGAACCGAGACCCCGCCCCGCCGCCCCATCGGCCTCCGGCTTCGCCAAGTCGAACTCGACCACGTCGTACATGTTGAACAAGAAGTAGCGCAGAACCGACCTGAAAGGCAGCAGATTCCGCACCCGATGCATCCAGTTCGTCCGATGCGCCACCAACTCCGCCCGCCGTAGCTCGTATCGGACCGGCGCGTAAAAGTCGTACCGCCCCTCCCCCGCAAAGTAGTCCATGCTCCTCTCGGTGAAGTAATGCCGATGCGTCGGGTCCTGATACGCCCAGTCCGCCTTCGCGTACGGCACGATGATCCGCAACACCCCGCCCGGCTTCAATACCCGATGCAGCTCCGTCAACACCCGCGGTATGTCCCCGAGGTGCTCAAGCACGTTGTCCATCAGAATCTCGTCCGCCGAACCCGTCTCCAGCGGATACGGGAAGATGTCGAGGTCGAAATGCCGATCCGCTTTCACCTCCGGCACCACGTCACAGTTCAAGTACCCCGGCAAGTACCGCCGGCCGCATCCGAGGTTGATTTTCATGGTCGCAATCCCGCCTCCGCCCCGGCACGACGGCCGGAGCCCGCCACGCTCACAAGGAAATCCTCATACCGGCGCGCCAGATCGTCCCAGTCGAATCGGCGCGCAAACGCCTTCCCCGCCTCCCCCAGCGCCCGCCGCCGGGCCGGGTCGTTCGCCAGATCCACCAGCGCCTCCCCATACGCCGCCGCGTCGAAAGCCGGCACCTTCACACAGCAGTCCGCCGGATAATCCCCCAGCTCGGGTATGTCGAACACAACCACGGGCACCCGATGACAGAACGCCTCCACCAACACCAGCGGCGAAGCCTCGAACCGCGACGGCATCGCCATCAGCAACGCCCGGCGCAGGAGATCGTCCCGCTCCGCTTCCCCCACCCGCCCTGCCCACCGCACCGCACCGCCCAGACCCAATTCCCTAAGCCTCCGCCCGAGCCATGCCTCGTCCGAGGCCGCACCCGACCCGGCCACCACCACCGGCACCTTCAGACGCGCCCCGATCCGGCGCACCGCCTCGAACAGCAGATCCAATCCCTTCTGCTCAACGTCAATCCGCCCCAGAAACAGGACGTGCTCCTCCGCCCGGCGCGGCTCGCAGTCAATCAACTCCCGGCTCACACCGTTCGGAATCACCACCGACCGAATCCCCGGACTCGACGCCTCGACCACACGCTTCAAGTGACTCGACAGCGCCACCGCAAATTGATACTGGCTCAACCCCCGCCGTTCCACCCAGCCAAACGGCAGCCGATACTTGCGCGCCATCGCCGCCCCCGACAACACCTGGGTCAAGGCCACCACCGGCTTCCGCGTGAACCACGGCAGGAACGCTGTCGAAAAGGGCGGCGTCAGGCTCTCGACCCATACATCGTAGTCCCCCCGGACCGCCCGACTCGGCAGACGGACCTGGTAAATCAATTGGCCCAACCGCGGCCCCGCCTTCGCCCACCCCAGACGCTCGTAGCCGACGCCGTCCCTCGACTCGGACTGCGCCCCGGGATAATCCCCCGTCACCACACGGACCTCGTGCCGCGCCGCCAGACGCCGGGCAATCTCGTGGATCGCCCGCGCGCCACCTCCCGAGTAGTACGGGTTGCCGGGCGCGTCGTAGTTCGAAAACACGATCCGCCACCGATCGCGCCCGCCACGGTATTCAGGAGCCGATGGCATCGCACCTCCGCCGCCCCGCTCACGGCACCCAGTGCGGGTCAAGCCGATGCCGGACCCGCCGCCAGAACTGCTGCCATGGCGTCAACGGGGCCGGGTCCGGCTCCAGCTCCGGCAACACCGCCCGCGCGGCACCCGGCACAAGCCGCTTCGCCGCTTCAATGCATATCGCACAGTGATAAATCATCACCCCGTCCAAATGCGTCACCGTCGCCCAGTGCCGGCGTCGCACCGGCGCAAGGTGAACCCGGTAGTTGTACTGGCACGGCAGGATCACCACCTGATCGTAAAACTGCGTGTGCACCACCTCGTTCAACGTCAGCTGATCCTCGATGCTCCGAAACCGCGCCCGGCCCCGCGCAACAATCGCCTCCCGCATCGGCCGCGATGCCTTCACGTCCCAAAACGTCACCCCCGCGTTGAAGTAGTTGCTCGTGTACCCTTGCCCCGCCAAATACCGCGAGCCCGCATGCTCGACACACGCCCCGAGCGACGCACCCCGCAACAAGGCCGGAATCTCCGGCAACGGCCGCAGGCACAACACGTCCGAGTTGTCCACCACCAGCGCGTAGTCCACCCCCAAGTGGTCGATGAACAGAAATCGCCGATAGTACAAGTCCCGCATCGGATGCGAAAACGCCAGGTCCGGCCGCTCAAGATGATACTGGATGCCAGGCAATTGCCTTGCCGGAAGCCGGTCCCCGATCACAAACGCATGCAGCTCGAGAAACGGATTCTGCGCAAAGCTCGTGAACGTCCGGTCCAATCGCTCCGCCGGCGGCCCCGACGCCACCGTCACCACCGCCTGTCGCCCAGCGCCCATCCCCTCAGCCCCCCACGGCATTCAGCCGTATCACTCGCGTCCCCTCCGCCTCAAAACCAACCGGCACCCGCCGCAGCCCCCCGAGCGCCCGCTCAATCGCTTCATGCCGGCCCGGCTCCGCAACAAACAGGAGAAACCCCCCAGCCCCAGCCCCGAGGATCTTCCCCCCCACCGCCCCGGCCCGACGCGCCGCCCGATACCACCCGTCAATCCGTGCGCTCGAGACCCCACGGGCCAACCGCCGCTTCAGCATCCAGTTCTCATGGAGGATCTCCCCAACCGCCCCAACCCGGTCCCGCTCCAGCTCTGCTCTCAGATCCCCCGCCAATCCCACCATCCGCGCCAGCATCGCCCGCTTCCGACGGTCCCCGGCAATCGCCTCCTGCTTCTTCTCGAGAATCGGACCCGCCCGACGGGTCAGCCCGGTGTAGAACATGACCAGATGCGCCTGCAGAACCTTCAGCGTGTTGGCCCGACACCGGATCGGATTCACATGCACCCGGTCGCCCGGGCAGAACTCGATGTAGTTCAGGCCGCCATAGGCAGCCGCGTACTGGTCCTGCCAGCCGATCGGCTCCCCGCACCGATCGATCTCGATCGTGCACGCCTCCCGGGCCAAAGCTTCCGCAGTCCGGCGCTCCCCGCAATACGCGTGCAGCGCGTTCAACAGCCCCACCGTGAACGCACTCGATGAACCCAGCCCCGTGCCCCTCGAGGGAATGTCCGCCACCGACACGATCTCAACCCCCCCCTCCACGTCCAGCATCCGCAGCGCCTCCCGCACCAGCGGATGCTTCAGCCGGCTCACCCACGCAACGTTCTCCGTCCGCGAATAGCTCACCCGGATCCGCCGGTCGAACTTCGGGTTCACCGTCACGTACACGTACTTGTCAATCGCCGTCGACACCACCGCCCCGCCATGCTCCCGGAAATAGGCCGGAAGATCGCTCCCGCCCCCCACGAAGCTCATCCGTAACGGTGTCTGACTGATGATCATGCCACCACCCGATCCTGCTCCAGAATCAATGCGACCGCCGCCCCCACATTGTCCACCACAAAGTCCGGCGAAACCGCGTGCTTGCCATCCCTCCCCCCCAGACCCGTCCTCACCAGGACCGATCGCACCCCCGCCGCCCGCGCCGTCGCCAGATCGGTCGTGCTGTCCCCCACCAGCCAGGATTCCCCAAGCGCAATCCCAAGATCCGCCACCGCCCGCCGCACCAGCCCCAGCCCCGGCTTGCGACAGTCACACTCGATCTTCAACTCGGGCCGCTCCCCGGGGAACCCGCGCTCCGGATGATGCGGGCAGACGTAGATCCGATCCAGAAAACCATGCCCGGCCCCCAGGGCCATCTCGAGCCGATGATGGATCCGCCGCAGTTCCTCCGCAGTGCACCAACCCTTCGCAACCACCGGTTGGTTCGTGATCACCACCGCCCGATACCCCGCGTGATTCAAACGCCGCACCGCCTCTGCCACCCCGGGCAACAACTCCAGATCCTCCGGACGACATACGCCCCCCACCTCCGCGTTCAAGGTGCCGTCCCGGTCCAGAAACACCGCCCGCTGCGGTCGATCCCAACCGCTACGCGCCACCAACCCCGCCTCGAATTCGGCACAAACCCGATCATACCGCTCGGGGGTCCCAATGTCCTTGATGTACTCGGAACTCCGATACCCGTAAAGCCGACCCCCACGCGCCTTCAGCTCCGGAAACACGTCCCGCCCAAAATCCAGGATCCCCCCATGCCCCTTCCACGGCGCCAAGGCCCCCCGCTCGATCACGTACAACGCCGCGTTCACCAGGTTCGCATGCAACGCCCCTGCCGGATGCGGCCGCGGATGAAAGCCCACAATCCAATCCGCATCGTCCACTTCGACGAGATCCGAATCCAGGGGATGATCGTTCGGATGCAGCAGCAGCGTGGCAGCCGCCTCCCGCTCCGCATGCGCACGCCATAATCGATCAAGGTCCACCCCCAACATCTCGTCGCCGTACACCACCAGATACCGCGGCGCCAACGCCGATTCCACACCCACCACCGCCCCCGCCGTCCCCCGCGCCTCGGGCTCGATGCACAGCCGCACTCCCACCCCCCACCGGGAACCGTCCCCCACATACTCCCGGATCGTTGACCCCCGGTGCCCCGCCAGAATGAGCACCTCGTCGAAACCATGCCGCCGGCAAAGCGCCAACTGATGATCGAGAAGCGGCCGCCCGCCAATCGGTATCATCGGCTTCGGCAGGTCGCCCAACCGCTCGCGCAGCCGGGTCCCAAGACCGCCAGCCAGAATGACGGCCTGCTTCATCCCAGGACTTCCCGCGCCACCTCGTCCACCGCCCGGGCCACCGCCTCGTCCGAGCTCAGCCGCGCCACCCAGCCCAAAGCCCGCAGCCGCTCCACGGAATACCGGAACCGCGGCACATCCCCCGGCCACCCCTGCGCCGTCGCCCCATACCGAATCCGCGCCCCGGGCGCCACCCGACCGACCACCGCCTCCGCAATGCGCGCCACCGTCGTGTCGCTCCCGTCCGGCCCGATGTTGCAGCAGTTCCACCGACCCGCCATCTGCGAAACCCCATGGACCATCGCCGATACCAACTCCTCGACATGCAAGTACGGCTTGCACTGAGTCCCATTCCCCAGAACCGCCAACTCCCGCGGATCCGACCCCAGCCGCTTCACAAAATCCAGGATCACCCCGTGCGTCGCTCTCGACCCCACCACGTTCGGAAATCGAAAAACCCACGCCTGCTCGAGATGCGTCTCCAGCGCCGCACTGATCAACCCCTCGGACGCCAGCTTCATCGCGCCGTAGTTCGAGATCGGCCGGAAAGGTCCGCCCTCCTCGGTCAGCGGATCGGGATGACACCCGTACACCGCCGAGGACGACGCGAACGCAAACCGCCGAATCCCCAGGTCGCGGGCCAGCGTCAGGCTGTTCACCGTGGTCAGCAGCGTGTGGGTCAAATCCACCAACGGATCCTCAACCCCCGCCGGAATGTCCGAGTTCGCCGCCAGATGCCACACGATCTCGATCGGCCTCGAGGCGTGCAGCGGACCCAAACGCGCCCGGTTGCCGGCCAGGTCGTTCACGTCCGATTCGATCAACGTGAACTCCGGGCTCTCGAGCGCCCCACACAGGTTCTCCCGACGACCCAACCGAAGGTTGTCGATGCCAATCACCCGACAACCCAGCCCCAGGAGACGGTCCGCCAAATGACTCCCGATGAAGCCCGCAGCCCCAGTCAATAAACAACACAACGGTCGGTTCAGTGTCACGCTCGAACCCCGATGCAATAGGCCGGCCTCGCCTTTGTCAACCGTCCAGGCAGGCCGGATCGCCGATTGGGGAGGGACAGCACAGCCGGTTCCCCGAGATCTCTAATCTGCGCTCCGCCCTGAATCGGCGAGGAACCATCCCCGCACAGATTCGGGCCGGATCGCCGATTGACTGAGCGACGCTTCCGGCTCCGCGCAAACCCCTAATCTGCGCTCCGCCCTGAATCGGCGAGGGATTGTCTCCGCACCGATTCGGGTCGGATCGCCGACTGGGGAGGGACAGCGCAGCCGGTTCCCCGGGATCTCCAATCTGTGCTCCGTCCTGAATCGGCGAGGGATTGTCTCCGCACCGATTCGGGTCGGATCGCCGACTGGCGAGGGACAGCGCAGCCGGTTCCCCGGGATCTCTAATCTGTGCTCCGTCCTGAATCGGCGAGGGATTGTCTCCGCACCGATTCGGGATGGATCATCCCTCGCCGCGGGCCATCGCCTCGAGCCAGTCGCACGCCCGCGGCAGCACCTGGCTCCAGTGAAACGTCGCCGCCCGCTCCCAAGCCGCCCGCCGATAACGCTCGTAATCCCCGGGAACCCGCCAGCAGGCCAGAATCGATTCACCCAGCGCCTCCGGCGTCTCCGCGTCCGTAACCCGGCCGGTCTGATCGTGCAGGGTCGATTCCACCAGGCCCGCCACCGGATAGACCACCGCCGGCGTTCCCATCGCATTCGCTTCGATCACGTTGAGTCCCCACCCTTCCCGCAACGACGTGTGCAATAACAAGTGCGCCTGACGCAACCGCACATCCTTCTCCGGTTCGGACAATGCCCCCGTGAACTCGACGCAATCCCCCAGCCCCAGGTCGGCCGCCAGCTGTCGCCATACCCCCTCGCGATCGCCGCTCCCTACAATCGTCAACCGCGCCTCCACACCCCGGTCCCGGAGCCATGCCACCGCCCGGATGCCGTGGTCGACCCGCTTGTTCGGCGCCAGCCGCGATACCATGATCAATCGAATCGGCAGCTCGATCCGCTTCGGCTCGAGCTCCGTCAGAACCTGGGTATGAACCCCGTACGGAATGATCTGCACCCGCCGGACCCCCATCGCCTCGAGCAACGCCTTCGTGTGCGCCGATGCCGTCCAAAACGGTACGTTGCGGTAGACCCAATGCGTCGACCGCTCCTGCCAGCGGCCAATCATCGACGTCGGCCACCGATAGAACACATCCCAGATCGGACCCAGCACCTCGTGAATGTACGCCACACACCGCGTCCCGCACCACCACGGCGCAAACCACGGCAACCCGTGATGCTGGTCAATCACCAGATCGAACCGCGCCTGGCGCCGATACCACCACCGCGCCTCGAGGATCGACCGTCCCTTCCCCCCGCGCCGCACCACCGGCAACCCCCGCACCGTTTCCTCCGGCGCCCCCCCCGGAAACGCGTTCGCAAACCACCACACGTCATGCCCCCGCTCCCGCAGCGCGGATAGATATCCCTCCGTCACGCGCTCCGCCCCGCCAGCCAGAGGGTTCAGCGGATCCCGCCAGTTGAGCATCAAGAACCGCATGCCTCGGACCACTCGTTCTCCATTCCGCCGTCCACGCCGTCGCTCAAGCTCCCGCCATGCACCATGACCTCGCCCACCCGCTTCACGGCACCACCGTCGCCCGATAATACCGCGCCCGCGGCCCCGCCGACATCAGGTCCTCGTAGACAAAGGACTCCGAGGACGCGGCGAGCATGGCAAGGGGCAGCCAGACGGACAGATCGCTCGAGCCCTCGATCTGATACTCGATTCCGGGCACCGCCGCAAAGGCAACTCTGTTGCCCAGCGACCCCGGCGCACGGGGCAACCCGACCAGGACAGGAGCAGGAATCCAGGGCGGTGCGAGTGGGGGCGTGGAGGCCACAGCACGCCGGACTCCATCCTGAAGAACAAAGTAGTAAGCCTTGGCGTCTGACGGCAGCGCGACACGCACGCTACTGTTGGTGATGTTCAGCACCGTTCCTTGCCATTCACGACTCTGCCAATAGGCGCCCTGGCCATCCTGGAAAGCCCTGGTCTCATTTGTGGCCCAGTACAAAGCGACGGAGGGCAGTCCTACAACGTTCTCAATCTTGGCCTCCACCATGCTCGGACCAAATGCCGTCTGGGTGATGCAGGGATAGTGTGCCCCACCCCGCAAATGGGCATCCAGAAACACCTCGGCATCCTGACACCAGTCCCAGGTGTACACCGCCCCGTGACCCAGCCCCGGGCGTATGCACAACGCCCGTGGCCCCCGCGCCATCGCCCAGGACAAACGGGTCGTTCCCATGGAGAAGTAACTGTCCCCATCACTGTTGACAAAAAGCACTGGGCATCGCACTTGGTGTAGATAATGCACCGGGTCGAACACCCCCTTCCATCGACGGACGTCCTCAGGCTGCATCTCGTTGAAGTGCAGCGTAAACGACGACTCGATGCCTACTCCTGCTCCGCCATAAATGGCGACTCCACCCGCCACGCGATCGTCAATGCCCGCCAGCGTGCAGGCCAACACCCCCCCCCAGCTCAAGCCCATCACCCCTATCCGATCCGGGTCCACCTCGATCAGTCCGCTCAACAGCGAGATCGCGCGCGCCGCCGCCGCCACGGATTGGTAGACGGAACATTCGCGCTCGCCCTGCGCAATCCGATGGAACGTGTTGGTGGTCGTCACCGGCAATACACTCTCCGGCAAGGGCTGACCATCCGGACCGTTGCCGAGGTTGTCCGTGACCAGGGCGACGTAGCCCCGACTGGCATAATGCTCGCTCCAATACGGGTCGGCGTCGGACTCGAACCCGGACAGACAGAGCAAGCCGGGAAACGGCCCCGATCCGCTCGGCCTCGAGAGATAGCCGAAAGCCCGCCGGCCGTCCGTCACCTCCCACACCACAGCCTCCGTCGTTTCATTCACCGGCACCGCCGAATACGACGGCGGTTTCCGCAGCTCGCTCATGTCCCAGGGACCCGTGTCCCGGTCGTCGGACGCCGCCCCCCCCGGGATCATCCCCACCATGAGAACCAGGACCGCAACAAGAAGCCGGCAAACCCATGAGGGTAACCCCGGTCTGGTGTCAGGTGCGTGAAAACACAGACACCCCGCACTTGGTTCCTCTCCCCAACCAGACCCGACCGCGATGGTCCTTCCGCCTCTCACACCGGCGCGGGCGCGGGCGCGCCCAGTCCCGGCGGCAGCTTCGGCGGCAACGGCTTGGGCACCTCGGGCAGCGGTGTCGCCGCCTCCGCCCCGGTCGGGGGACCGCTCGCGGGCGGCGGCGGCGGCGGCGTCAGCCTGCCGGTCCGGACGATCTCCTCGACCTGCGCCCCCTCGAGCGTCTCGAACTCGAGCAGCGACTTCGCAATCGTCTCGAGCTTGTCCAGGTTCCCGTGAATGAGCGAGTGCGCCTTCTGATAGCACTCGTCGATGATCCGCTTCACCTCGGCGTCAATCTCCTGGGCCGTCCGCTCACTGTACTCCTTGCCCCGCACCATGTCGCGTCCCAGGAAGATGTACTCGTTGTCCTCGCCGTATTGCACCATGCCCAGCTTCTCGCTCATCCCGAAGTGGCACACCATCGCCCGGGCCATCTGCGTGGCCTGCTGGATGTCCCCGGCCGCCCCGGTCGAAACGTCCCCGGAAATCACCTCCTCCGCGATCCGCCCCCCCATGGTCACCGTGATCAAATCGAGCATCTCCTTCCGCCCGCGGTTGAGGATGTCCTCCTTCGGCAGGTACATCGTCGCCCCCAGGGCCTGGCCCCGCGGGATGATGGTCACCTTGTGCAAGGGATGCGTGTGCTCGAGCATGACATTCACCAGCGCATGACCCGCCTCGTGCCAGGCCGTGAACCGCTTCTGCTCCTCCGTCATCGCCAGACTCCGGCGCTCCCGGCCCCATCGCACCTTGTCCCGGGCCTCCTCGAGCTCCTTCATCGTGATGAGTTTCTTGTTCAATCGCGCCGCCAACAACGCCGCCTCGTTCAGCAGGTTCGCCAGCTCCGCCCCCGAAAACCCCGGCGTCCCGCGCGCAATCACCGAAAGATCAATGTCCGGCGCCAGCTTCACGTTCTTGGCGTGCACCTTCAAAATCGCCTCACGCCCCCGGACGTCCGGCAGATTCACCGTGATCTGACGGTCAAACCGCCCCGGCCGCAGCAGCGCCGGATCCAGCACGTCCGGCCGGTTCGTCGCCGCAATAATGATGATGCCGTCCGTGGTGTCGAACCCGTCCATCTCGACCAGCAGCGCGTTCAACGTCTGCTCCCGCTCGTCGTTCCCGCCGCCCAGCCCGTGACCGCGGCTCCGGCCCACCGCGTCGATCTCGTCGATGAACACCAGACACGGCGTGTTCTTCCGCGCCTGCTCGAACATGTCCCGCACCCGGCTCGCGCCCACCCCGACGAACATCTCGACAAAATCCGAGCCGCTGATGCTGTAAAACGCCGCTTCCGCCTCGCCGGCAATCGCCTTCGCCAACAGCGTCTTCCCCGTCCCCGGCGGGCCTACCATCAAGATCCCCTTCGGAATCCGCCCCCCCAGCTTCTGGAACTTTTTCGGGTCCTTGAGAAACTCGACCAGCTCGGACACTTCATCCTTCGCTTCCTCGATCCCCGCCACATCCTTGAACGTCGTCCGGTTCTTCTCCCGGTTCAGCATCCGGGCCTTGCTCTTCCCGAAACTCAACGCCCCTTTTCCCGCCGACTTGATCTGCCGGATCAGGAAGAAATAAACCAGCCCCGCCAGCAGCAGAAACGGCAGAATCCCGTAAAACAGGTTCCAAAAGACCGTGTTCGGCTCCGCCACCTTGAACCGGCCCGTCCGCAACAGCTGATCCTCGAGCGCCTCCGATAACCGCGTCTCGATCTTGAACGGCACCCCCGCCTTCCCCCCCTCGGTATCGGCCAGCTTCCCGACAATCTCCCGCCGCAGCGACTGGGGATTGTAATAAATCGTCGCCTCCGTCACCAGGTTGCTCTCGACCACGTGCAGAAACTCGAGGTGATTCAACACCTTGTGACGCGATTGCGAGCGGTCCCTGAAGAAGATCGCCAGCGGCACGAGGCTGAAGATGATCAGCCACATCAGCATCGTCCGCGGCGAAACCCGCGGATCACCCCCGCGCCGTTCGTTGCGTCCGCTCTCGTTCTTGTAATCGTCGCTCATGTCGAGCCAAGTCACGCTGACTCTAGCACCTCGACCCGCCCCCTGCAACCACCGGTTCCACAAGTTGCTACAGTGTGTCCCAGGGCAGAGCCCAGACATGCTCGCCCAGCAACATCAGGAAACTCGGCGCGGAGCAAGGTGGTCCTTCCCACCTGCCGCGCCCCGGCGACGATAACCACGGGGAACTGCTCAAAGAGCCGATGCAGTTTCGGGGCCAAAAGCCAAGGTTCTTACTTCATGCGCGATGATTAATGACTCCGACATCGCATTTCAAGCTCTACCACAGAGATATGAGAAGCGCAGAGGACTCCCTCAGAAACCCCAACCCGATCCCCTCTCTGCGCTCTTCGTGCCTCCGCGGTTGATTCGGCCGCCCCGTCCCACCGCAGAGACACGAAACACGCAGAGGACTCCCTCAGAAGCCCCAACCCGATCCCCTCTCTGCGCACTTCGTGCCTCCGCGGTTGATTCGGCCGCCCCGTCCCACCGCAGAGACACGAAACACGCAGAGGACTCCCTCAGAAACCCCAACCCGATCCCCTCTCTGCGCACTTCGTGCCTCCGCGGTTGATTCGGCCGCCCCGTCCCACCGCAGAGACACGAAACACGCAG
>JAKQDD010000230.1 GCA_029556615.1 Verrucomicrobiota bacterium
GAGCTGGATCATTTCACCCGCCCGGTGGCGCGGGCGCGGATTCTGCAGGAAGACCGCGGGCGCAAACGCTACCTGCGAAAGTATTTCGACGCCGACCCCGACGATCCCCTGCTCTACCACCTCATCATCAACACCGATGATATGCCGTACGAAGAAGCCGCGCGCATCATCGGCGAGGCTGTGCTGCGCCGCCGCTGAGGCCTCCCGCCGGCGACCCTGGCTGGCCGCGAAAAGGGGGCAAGGCGGGCTGCAAATCCTCTGCAAATCCGCTTGCCCCGCGCCCGGAAGCCTTGAATAATGCTGTCTCCGGCCGGGGCGCAGGCTTCCCCACCGCGGCGACTCGCAAAAGCGAAGCCGGTTCAGAGGCCTGCCCCTCGCGGGTTAAGCCAGGTGCGCATGATGACGTTTGGACAATTCTTCAAGGCAGCGACGGGGCACGCGCCCTATGATTACCAACAGCGGCTGGCGGCGGGCGGCGCGGGCCGGGCGTGCCAATCCCAACTCATCCATATCCCCACCGGCCTCGGCAAGACCGCCGCCGTCGTCCTCGCCTGGCTCTGGAACCGGCTCGCCCCCGCAACTCCCCGCCACGCCTGGCCCCGCCGCCTGGTCTATTGCCTGCCCCTGCGAACGCTGGTCGAGCAAACGCAGGCGAATGTGGCGGCCTGGCTGGCGAGGATTGCCGACGAGTGTCCCGGCAAGGCGGAACTGAATTGGCTGCGGGAGCGCTCGCCGGTTATCCTCATGGGCGGCGAAGAGCTTGAGCCGGCCCAGCGCGATTGGGACCTCTACCCGGAACGCCCCTGCATCATCATTGGCACCCAGGACATGCTGCTCTCCCGGGCCCTCAATCGCGGCTACGGAATGAACCGCTACCGCTGGCCCATGCACTTCGGCCTGCTCAACAATGATGCCCTGTGGGTGATGGACGAGACGCAGTTGATGGGGGTGGGCGTCGAAACCAGCGCGCAACTCGACGGATTCCGGCACAAGGCGAGCGATTCCGTTGTCGGGTCGTGCCCGACTTGGTGGATGAGCGCGACGCTCGAAGCGGAGCGGCTCGCCACCATAGACCATCCCAAGCCAGACCCAGACTGGCCGGTCATCCAGTTGGAAGCCGCCGACTGCGAACAACCGCAGGTTCAAACCCGCCTGCACGCCTCGAAACCGCTTTCCCCCGCCCCCGTCAAACTCACCCGTGAAACCCAAAAAACCTACGCCCGTGACTTGGCCGCTTTCGTGATAGAGAAGCACCGGCTCAACACGCTGACGCTGGTGGTGCTCAACACCGTCGCGCGCGCGCGCGAAGTCTTCGAGTGCCTGGGCGGGCTGGGGATGGCGAAAGATCGCCTGGCGCTGGTGCACTCGCGTTTCCGCTCCCCGGATCGCTCCGTCCAACAGGCGAAACTCCTGGCCGGGGGAGACCGCATCGTGGTGGCCACGCAAGCCGTGGAGGCCGGGGTGGATGTCTCGGCCTGCCTGCTCGTCACCGAACTCGCCCCGTGGTCGTCGCTGGTCCAGCGATTCGGCCGTTGCAACCGGCGCGGGGAATTTGCCCGCGAAGCCGGGATTGCGTGGGTTGAGGTGCAACCTTCGGAGGGGAAAGGCGAACTCGCGCGGCCGTATGACGCGGCGGAGTTGGAAGCCGCCCGCAGCGCACTCCAGCGACTCGACAACGCCAGCCCTCGAAAACTTGCCGACGTTGCCGTGCCCGAGCGCCGCGTTACCCGCCCGGTCCTGCGGCGCAAAGACCTCCTGGACCTCTTCGACACCACCCCCGACCTCGCCGGGCTCGACCTCGATATCTCGCGTTACATCCGGGACGGCGAGGATACCGACGTCCAGGTTTTCTGGCGCGACTTGCAGGGAAAACGGCCTGATCCCGATGAACCCAAAGCTGGCCAGCCAGAACTCTGCCAGGTCTCTCTCCCGCGTTTCCGCGACTTTCTCGCCGCCCTCAAAAAGCGGAAAGAGCGGTTTGACGTCTTCACCTGGGACTCCCTCGAGGAACAATGGAAACCCGTTGATTCCCCGCGCCCGGGCGGCGCTTACCTGTTGGACATCCGTGCGGGTGGCTATTCCTCGGAATCGGGCTGGACGGGCGAACCCGCCAACCCGCAACTCCAAGAGAGCTGGGTGAAGCCGTTAATCTGCCCGGGAGCCAGCTCGCCGAGCGGCGGTTACAGCGGCAATGAAAGCTGCTTCCTTCAGAACTGGGTTTCACTCGCCGACCACACCCGGCACGTCGAAGAGGAAACCGCGGGCCTGGTGGCCGCACTGGCCGCCGGCGGAGAGTTGCCAGAGCCCGGCGCCAGCGCCCTGCGAACCGCCGCTCGCTGGCACGACCTGGGGAAGGCCCACGCCGTCTTTCAGGCCATGCTCGTCGGCGAAAACCAGGAACAGCAGGGCACACTCTGGGCGAAATCCGGACAGCGGGCGGGACGCTGCTCCCGGCGGCACTTCCGGCACGAACTGGCCTCGGCGCTGGCATGGTTGCAAGCCGGGGCGGCGAACCAGGCCGAGCGCGACCTGGTGGCCTACCTGGTTGCCGCCCACCACGGCAAGGTCCGGCTTTCCATCCGCTCGCTCCCGGGAGAAGAACCGCCTGCGGGATTCGCGCTCGATACCCGCGTGGCGCGGGGCATTGTCGAAGGCGACGAGCTTCCTGCCGAGGCGTTTGCTGCTTTGGAGCTTGATTCCTCCCTGAGTCATAAGCCACTAAAGCTGAACCTGGGGCTCATGGAGATGGGTTGGGAGGCAGCCCGCGGCTCGTCCTGGCTCGCCCGAATGATCGCTCTGCGCGACCGTTTGGGTCCGTTCCAGCTCGCCTGGCTTGAAATGCTGCTCCGCGCGGCCGACGGCCGCGCCTCCGCCGCGGAGGCGGGCCCGGCGAAACGCGCTGACCGCGCTGGTGTTTCCCCTGATATGGCTCTTCACGAAGAGGCTCGGCCTCCCGCTTCAACCCCGGTGCTCTCGGCACACGAGCAATCCCTCGTCGCCGAACTGGTCGCTGACGGTTTGAGCATCCAGGACAAGTTCCGTCCCGAGCCGCTCTACCGAGATACCGGCAAGGGTTACTACGCCAGTCAAACTGTGGCCGAGATCCGCCAAGCCAGGAAAGCCAGCCGTCCCAAACCCAAGCCATGAAACGCGCCTGGCTGCACCCTTTTACCTGGGCGGTTATTGTCGAGACCAACCGCCAGCTTTGCCTGCCCAAAGCCGCCCTCCACCAGCCCACCCGCGACGGCTACGAGCCAACTCGCCGGCTCTGGGAAACCACTCACCGCACGGAAATCACCCTGGCCGAGGCCACCGACCTGTGCCGCCGCTGCCATCGTCTGGCCCCCTTCTGCAACTTCAATGGAAACACCTTCGTCGCGGTAATTCGCAAGGTGATCGCCACGCTGCCCCTGCCGCCCGAAAAAACCGCCCTCCTTCGCAGTCTCGCCGGCCACATCGTCGCCGGCACCGCCACTCCAGAAGAACAACACGACTTTGGCGCCCTCCTCGACCGCCTCAGCTTGCCGCCCGCTGCATGAACCCGGCCCCCATCATCCTCTCCGGCTGCGCCCCTGTGCCGATCGCGCATTATCTCAAAGCCCTCGGCGTCCTGCGCCTGGTGGCCGAACAAGCCGACCCCGCTGCCGCCGGCTGCTGGCAACGTGACACCTTCGTCCTGCGCTCCGCGCTCGACCGCAACGCGTTGATTGATTTCTTCCTGCACCGCTATGAGCCAACCCCCATCGTGGCGCCGTGGAATGGGGGCAGCGGATTCTACAACAAGGACAACACGAAAGCCATCCAAGCCCTTGAGGCGGGAGCCAGTTCCCGGCTGCGCCATTATCGCCAGACCATAAGCGCCGCGCGGCGCGCCGTGACCGAGGCGAAATTGACGGAGAAGCCGCCCCGGGAACTCAAGGAAAGCTTGCTCCTGGCCTGCCGCAATGAGCTGCCGGAGCCGGCGCTGCCGTGGCTTGATACGGCGTTCGTGCTGACTGCGGGGGGCGCCGAGTATCCTCCGCTCCTGGGCACGGGCGGCAACGATGGCCGGCTTGAATTCACCAACAACTTCATGCAGCGCATTGTTGATGTGATGCAGCCAGCCGACGGGGCGCCCACGCCGGCATCTGCCACCTGGTTGAAACAGTCGCTCTTTGGCGAGCTTGTCCCCATTTGCCGCAACAAAGCCCCCATTGGCCAGTTCTTTCCCGGGGCGGCCGGCGGGGTGAATGGCACTTCGGGCTTTGACGCCGACTCGGCGGTCAACCCGTGGGATTACGTGCTCATGCTCGAAGGAGCGCTGCTCTTCGCCGCAGCCAGCGTGAAACGCCTCGAGGCCGGTCTCGCGGGCGTGCTCGCATGTCCCTTTTGCGTCAGGCAAACGGGCGTCGGCTATGCCAGCGCCGCCGGAGCCGATGAGCAGAGCGCCCGGGCCGAGATGTGGCTGCCGCTCTGGGAACGCGCGGCGACCCTGCCCGAACTCGCTGCGGTCTTAGGCGAAGGCCGCGCCCAAATCGGCCACCGCGCCGCCCGCAATGGCGTGGATTTTACCCGCGCCGTCGTAACGCTCGGGGTGGACCGGGGACTGAGCGCCTTCCAACGGTTCGGCTTTCAGGTTCGGAATGGGCTTGCCTACTTCGCCACGCCCCTCGGGCGCGTCGCCGTTCGCCGCAACGCCCGGGCCGACCTGCTCACTGAAGCCGACGACTGGATGGCCCGCTTGCGGGACAAAGCCAGCCCGACAGCCAAACAGCCGCCCGCTTCTGTTTCGCGGGCGCTTCGCCAACTGGAAGACCGCATCCTCGACCTGTGCAAACAAAATGATGCCGCACGGCTCCAGGCCGTTCTCATCGCGCTAGGCCAGGCGGAGCGCGCGGTTGCCCGGAGCTTGCGCTGGACCCGGGAAACGGCCTTTCTGCGCCCCCTTCAGGGCTTGTCCACGCGCTGGCTGGCCGAGGCTGACACTGGTTCACGCGAATTCCGGCTCGCCGCCGCGCTGGCGTCGCTGACGGGCGATTTCGGCGCGGCGGGTTGGCTGCCCTTGCGCTGCCACCTCGAACCGGTGGCAATGACCCGGCGCGGACAGTTCGCCTGGGCAGACGCCCCCGCCAACGACGTGCAATGGAGCGCGGCCCCGTTGCCCGACATTCTCAACGCCATCTTCGCCCGGCGCCTGGTCCGCGCCGAGCAGGCGGGCATCGGGGATTGCCCCGATACCGCTCGCCGCCCTGCCGGCATCGCCGACATCGCCGCCTTCATCGTCGGCGAAACCGACGATGCGCTCCTCGCAAACCTGCTGTGGGGCATGATCCTGATTGACTGGTCGGCGGATGTGGAGAGCCCGCCCGCCCCGCAGGCTTGCGCCCCCCCTGCCCTCTACGCGCTGCTCAAACTCTGCTTCCTGCCCACGCGCGTCAACGCGGACGCCATTCCCCTGGTCCCGGCCATTCACCGCCGTGCCGCCGCCGGCGACGGCGCCGCCGCGTCGCAACTCGCCGTTCGCCGCCTGCGCGCCTCCGGCTTCTCGCCCGCCCTGCGGGAAATCCCCCTGCGCGGGGAGGTCGCGCGGCGCGCCGCAGCGGCCCTGCTCTTTCCGCTCGCCCGTTGCGAGTGGACGAAACTGCGCGAAACGGTGCTCCGTCCGGAGGGGCTCACTCGCGCTTGAATACTCCGGAATCCTGAACGCTCAATAAACATATCCCCATGAACCTCGAATCACTCCAAACTGAACCGCGCCTTCACCTGGAGGCCCAACTCAAACCCATCGCGGGCACCCGCTTTCAGCCGACCGGCTTCCCGAATCTCGGCGCGGCGCAATACAAATTGCCCGACGGCACCGACATGCTGCTCGTCGAGTCCGCGCAAAGCATGGCCAACCGCCTGGAAGCCGTCTGCTGGGATACCCAGGCCAACGACTGGGTGGCCCCGCTCAAGGGGCTGCCCTGCGTCGCCGTCACTGACAAGGCGGGAAAGCCGCTCACCAATTCTGTGCTCGAGGCGCATCGGCTTAACAGTCCTTACCTCCTCGAAGGCAAGGACAAGTCATTCCTGGCGTTGTTGAAGAAAGAGCTGGCCGTCGGCGACCTGGCGCCGGTCAACCTGAAACGCCTGGCGCAAACCTTGCTCAAATACGACCTCAACAGCCTCCTGCATGGCGTCTTCCTGGCGAAGTCGGAGATTGCCGGCGGACGAATGCGGCTGCCGCGCGCCCTCACGGCCTTCATCGAGGCCCGGAACATTACCGTCGCCGCCAGCGGCGGTGTCAAAAACGACGCGCTGAACCCCAGCGGCGACACCGCCAGGGGCTTCGGCAATGTCCCCTTCCATCGCGAGGAATTCTGCGGCGAAATCACCGCCTACTTCATCCTCGATCTGGCGCTGATCCGCGGGTTCGGACTGGGCCGCCCGGTGGAGCAACTGCTCACCGCCCTGGCCCTGTTCAAAATCCAGCGCTTCCTGCGCGACGGCCTCCGCCTGCGTACGGCCTGTGATTTGGAACTCCAGGGCGCGCTTCAGGTCAAGCGCCCGGCTGCTTTCACGCTGCCCGCGTTGAAGGAGATCGAAGATGCGCTTCCTCAACTCATCAAGGCGGTGGCGGACCGCTTCGCCCAACCGCCCCAAACGACCGTCATCTACGAGGACTGACCATGCCGCTCATTGAGCTTCGCTTCCCGGCGGGCCGCTACCACGCCACCCCCTGGGGCAGTCACGTCAACGAAGGAGCGGTCGAGTGGCCCCCCTCGCCCTGGCGCTTGCTGCGCGCCCTGATCGCCACCTGGCACCTCAAGGTGTCGCCCGACGAAGCCCCCGAGCCCCTGATGCGCCAGCTCATCCAGGCCCTGGCCCAGGAGCCGCCCGCCTGCCAGTTGCCC
Source organism: Verrucomicrobiota bacterium (assembly GCA_029556615.1). Taxonomy (GTDB): domain Bacteria; phylum Verrucomicrobiota; class Verrucomicrobiia; order Limisphaerales; family J093; genus JAKQDD01. The sequence goes on from JAKQDD010000230.1 coordinate 6,873, forward strand.
CCGGCCAGCCTCGGACACACGCGGCACTACCTGCCGCTGATTGAAAGCGGCAAACAGAATCTCGCCAAAGTCTTCGACACCTTCATCCACGTTGCCGGGCCCTTGCGGATCAAGTGGGAAGCGGCGCTTTCTTCCGAACAGCGCCGGGTGCTGGCGCTCCTCTGCGAACGCCTCGGCTATCTTGGCCGGGCCGAAGCCCTGGTCGAAGCCCGGCTGCTGGCCGACGATGCCGCCTTTGCGGCCAACGCCCGCCCGCTGCCGGAAAACGAGCCGTTGCCCCGCGCCCATGAACTTGTACGGGTGCTGGCGCCCCAGTGCGCGGAAGCCTTCCAGCGCTGGCGCGACGGCCTTGCCGCCGCCAGTCCGCCCCCGGCCGCCGCGCCCAGGGCCAGGGCAAGAAAAGCCGCCCGGGCGAGTGCCGGACCGAAGCTGCCGGCCGACCTCTTCGACGCGCTGCACGCGGACACCGGCGATTTGCAGGCCGCCGGCTGGCCCCTCCCGCCCGGTGCCCGGCTGGCGGACTACGTGCGGCGCGAAGACTGCTTTGAATCGGCTCCGATCCCGCCCCCGCCCCGGCCCGGCCGCCCCGTCACGGTGGCGCGCTTCGTGGTCGCCAGCACGGTAGCGCCGCGCCTCACCCGCGCCGTTTCCGTCGCCGAGCGCATTCACCAGGCCTTGATTGCGCGCTTCCGCAACGAGCCCGCCCCTTCCGTCTTCACCGGCCTGGACCCCGGCGGCAAACCCCTGAAAGGCCACGGCCACAGCTTCATCTTCTGCGAGGCCGCCGGGCCGCGCGACGCCATAACCCACGTCACCCTGTTCGCGCGGGAAGGATTCGCCCCCCCGGCCCGCCGGGCCCTGGAATCCTTGCAGCGGGTCTGGGGCCACGGCGGGCACGATTTACAGCTCGTGCTCCTGGGCTTCGGGGATCCCCGCACCTTCTCCGACTGCCGCTTGTTTGCGGCGGCCAAAGTATGGCGCTCGCTCACGCCCTTTGTCGCGACCCGCCACCCCAAGACGCATCGCGATGGCCGGCCAAAACTCGATGCCGACGGCTGGCCCATCGGCTCCCCCGCCCATGACCTGCGACGACTGCTGGCGGAGGCCAGCTTGCCGTTGCCCGCCAAAATTGAACCCCTCGCAACGCTCCCAGCCGGCACCCGGCGCCTGCGCCCGCTCCAGTTCCAAAGCCAGCGCTATCACGGCCAGGGGCGGTGCGGCCGCCACAGCGGAACCGCCTTCCAACTCACCTTCGCCGAGCCGGTCTCCGGCCCGCTGGCCTTCGGCTACGGCGCCCACTTCGGCCTGGGCCTGTTTGCGCCGGTGGACGAATGAACTCCGCGCCCCGGCCGCGCCGCGGCTCCAATGGAATAACGGTTGCCCCCCCAGACCCGGGGCGCCGGGACGGTTCCTCCGGCGGCGGGGACAAATCCGCCTGCTCCCGCCTCGGCGGCGCATTCGCCGGGACGGGCGGCGGCCGGGCATTTCTTCCCCGCCCCATTCGTCTCCGTGGGGGAGAGTGCCCCGGCCCGGCCAACGGTTGCGATCTGAAGCCGGAAACGCCCCAACCGCCCCAAAAAGCACTACCCGTAGGGGGGCTTCCCCTGTCCGCACCCCTATATATGGTATGTTTTAACCCGCCCGGTTTTGACCCGCCATGAAGCCCGAGCCTTTTGACCCGATTGGCCCGCGCGCCAGTACCGCTCCGCACCCGATATTCCGGGAAGCGCTGGAAATCTTGCAGCGGGACGGGCCGCCAGCCGAACGCCCGCGGCCCGCAATCCGCAGCCCCGCATCCGCACCCGCAGCCCCGGCTCCGGCCTCCTCCGCCCCCGCGGCGCGCACGGAAAGCCCCGCGCCACCCGCCCCGCACGCCGCGCTCCGCGCTTCGATCATCCCCGCCCGGATGCTCAACGAGTTTATCTATTGCCCGCGCCTGTTCTATTACGAGTTTGTCGAGAGCGTTTTCGTTGAGAGTGCGGACACCCTGCGCGGCCAGGCGCTGCACCGTCGCGTAGATTCCGGCAAGGGCAATCTTCCGCCGGCGGGGAAACGGAAGCCCGCGGACGAAAGCCCGCGGACCGCGGACGGCATGGTCCCAGCCGAAGCGCCCTCGCCGCGGAACGCCCAACCGGCGGCTGACGAAATCATCCATTCGCGCTCGGTGCAAATGGGCTCGGACCGCCTGGGCGTCACCGCCAAAATGGATTTGATCGAGGCGCGGATGGGCTGTTCGCCAGGGCGGGCCGGAGAGACGGGCGACTTGTTCGCCGCCGGGGAAGTCTGCCCGGTGGATTACAAGGCCGGCGCGCCGAAAGCCGGCGAAGCGGGCAACGAGTTGTGGGACGCAGACCGGATGCAGCTTGGGGCGCAGGCGCTGATCCTCCGGGATAACGGCTACACCTGCAACGAAGGCGTCATCTACTACCGCGCAACGAAGCAGCGGGTGCGGCTGGCCATCACGCCGGAACTGGTCTCCTGGATTGAGGAACGCATCGCCGCCGCGCGCCAGGCCGCCGCCGGCGCCATTCCTCCGCCGCTGGCCGCCTCGCCCAAGTGCCCCCGCTGTTCGCTGGTCACGATTTGCCTGCCGGACGAAACCCGCTGGCTGGCGGCGCCGGCCGTTTCTCCTTCCGCGCCGCCCGCCGCGCCCATCCGCCGCCTGATTGCGGCGCGCGACGAAACGCGGGCGCTTTACCTCACCACCCAGGGCCTGCGCGTGGGCCGCAAGGACGAAGTGCTGCAAATCAAGCAGGAGAACTCGCGGGTGGAGGAAGTGCGCATCAGCGATGTGTCGCACGTCGGCCTGTTCGGCAACATCCAGATCACCACCCAGGCCCTGCACACGCTGTGCGAACGGGAAGTGCCGGTGACCTATTTCTCGATGGGGGGCTGGTTCTACGGGCTGACCCGCGGCCACGCGCTCAAGAACGTCTTCCTGCGCATCGAGCAGTTCCGCCTCGCCCGCGACCCCGCCGGGAGCCTCCCCCTGGCGCGGCAGTTCGTGCAGGGTAAAATCCGCAACCACCGCACCCTGCTGATGCGGAATCATGGCGAGGCCCCGCCGGCCACGCTGCTCCGGCTGAAACAATGCGCCGAAGCCGCCGCCCGGGCCGAATCCCTCGAAACGCTCCTGGGCGTGGAAGGCAGCGCGGCGGCGGCCTATTTCGAGCAGTTCGGCGGCATGCTCAAGCCGGCCGACGATCGGGACGATCAACTCCCCGGCCTGGAAATGCCGGCCTCCTCCGGCGGCCGCTTCCCCTTTGATTTTCACGGCCGCAACCGCCGCCCGCCCACCGACCCGGTCAACGCGCTGCTTTCCCTCGCCTACAGCCTGCTGGCCAAAGATTGCCTGCTGGCCGCCCTGGCGGTCGGCTTTGATCCGTATGTCGGCTTCTACCACCAGCCGCGCTTTGGCCGCCCCGCGCTCGCGCTGGACTTGATGGAAGAGTTCCGCCCGCTCGTGGCCGAATCCGCCGTCCTCACCTGCATCAACAACCGCATGGTCAGCGAAAGCGATTTCGTCCAGGCCGGCCGCGCCGTCAACCTCACGCCGCCCGGGCGCAAACGATTCTTCCAGGCATACGAGCAGCGCATGAACGCCCTGCTCACCCACCCCGTCTTTGACTACAAGGTCAGCTACCGCCGCGCGCTCGAACTCCAGGCCCGCCTGCTGGCCAAAGTGCTCACCGGCGAAATCCCCCAATACCTCCCGCTCACGACCCGCTGACCGCTCCCCCCGCCCCTCCATGCGCACCTCTTACCTTGTTTGCTACGACATCGCCGATGCCAAACGCCTGCGCCGCGTGTTCAAAGCCTGCAAAAACTACGGCGACCACCTCCAGTTCTCGATTTTCGAGTGCGACCTCAACCCGGCGGAAAAGGCCGCGCTGGAAGCCGAACTGACGGCCCTTATCAACCACGCCGAAGACCAGGTGATCTTCGTCCGCCTCGGCCCCGCCGAGGGGCGCGGCGACCGCGTCATTACCGCCCTGGGCGTCCCCTACCTCAAACTGGATGCGCCCTGCTACGCTTTCTGAGCGCTCTTTGACATCCTGAATTGACGCGAGCGGCCCGGTGCCGCGGAAAACCCCCGCGGCGCTCGCGTCGCGTAACTCCTCTGCCGGCGCGCACTTACATTTCATGCTCCCAAAGCCTCTTGCTGAATCGCTCCTCAACCGCCAGGGAACTCGCAACTTCGCCTTGCAACCCCTGCCCTGTCGGCTCATACTTCAGCCGCCCTCTCCGCGCTCAATTGAGCGCGGCCCCATTGAAGC
>JAKQDD010000008.1 GCA_029556615.1 Verrucomicrobiota bacterium
GTGGTCGCTTACGTGCCGCGTTATGGCGCTTACGTGACGCTCTCCCGGGCTCCACGGGAAACGGCTTTGTATCCGGTGCATTGTTCCCACTCGTCGCTTCCCGGGCGGTATGCGTCGGCCGCATATACTCCGGTCTGTGGAGGAACTACGGGTAATATGCCGCGTATACCGGCCGGTGGGGTGCTTCGGTATGCGTCGGTATGCGTCGGTATGGTTCACCTGTGAGGTGCGGGTTTTGGCACGGAATGTCACGGTACGGCGCGCCTGAAGTGGTGCGCTATGTTTCGCTTTGTTTCGCTATGTTCCGGTCCCTGCTTCGCCTTGGGCCGCCTGCATTGTCCCGCCGCCGCCGGTCTTCGAGGTTGCGCGATGTGGCGCTATGTCGCGCCTTGTCGCGGGCCGGAGATCTCCGGAGGTCCCGGCCGCATTTCCAGTGGAACGGCTGCCGGGTCTGCTACGTTGGCTTCGCATTGTTTCCCATTGGGCGGGATTTTTTTCAGGGAACCGGGCCGCCTTCCGGGTGCCGGTGCCCGAATACGCGCCGGTAAGGGCTCCGTTCAGGCGCAAAGTGTCCCGGGCATGTTTTGTCCCTCGTGCATTGTCCCATTTATTTCCTGAGAGTCGGGGCGCTTCCCGGGCGCGCCCGGGAGTTTACGCGCCGCCGGGGTGCGCGATCGGGCGGTTAGGCGTCCCATTCGTGCCCCGATATGGCGCTTATCTGCCAGGCTTGATCGGACCGGGGGATCCGGGTGTCCCGGGTGCACTGTCCCGCCGGAGTGACACCAGTGACATGCCAGGGCGGGCGCTCGTGGTCGGGCGTCGGGGTTCCGGACCGGGGAGCGATTCGACGAGGGCGGGAGACGGGCCGGGGTGGAGTGACATGCGACCGGGACCGAACCGCCGCACCAGGGCGATCCTCTCCCGCCGGCCGCACGCGGGACAGGCTGCGGGGTCGAGGGTCGCGGCCGTCCATCGCAGGCCACACCCGGAGCACCGGAGAAGGACCCGGGGCGAGAGCGTGTCTGTGATCGGGGTCACACCGCCTGGTCCACGTCGGAGCAATCGAATTCTTCCCAGGTGCACGGACCGCCGTAGTACGGGCAAAACTCCGGGGGCTTCGGGTGCCGGGCACTGACCAGCCCGGCAGTGCACCTGCAAATCTCTCCGCAATCGTCCTGAATGCATCTATACACTCTGAAACTCATATCGCTGTTACCACCTTGAGAATTCGTTTCTTCGCCTGCTCGGATGCTTTAACCACGGCCGGCAGGCTGATCGCTGCCAGGGAGAGGTATGCCGGCACCTCCCACCAGCTCCCGCCGTCGTCCTTCATGCTTAGCCA
>JAKQDD010000011.1 GCA_029556615.1 Verrucomicrobiota bacterium
CCCCGAAGCACGCACCCTCCCGCCCAAGTAGGCCGCCGCTGAGGTCTTCGTTCGCCGCGGGTCGCCACGCCAGTTCCTTCACGCCGCCCAGTCAACCAGACCGCGGCTCATCCGCCTATCGCCTGTTCCCCTGACGGATACTGTTGAACGCGGCCGACTCCTGTCCTCACCCTGCCCGGCGGTCGCGGCTGCGCTCCATCCATCCTCGCACACAAGCGATGGGCCACGTAGCCGCCGAGCCTTGAACCCGCGCTCGTCCGGCCTCTCCAGGCGCCGAAATGTTTGGCGATTGTTTGGCAATGCGCCCCAGTGCGCCCCAGTGCGCCCCAGTGTTACCAAAAGACGCGGGGATTCAAGAATCGTGCCAAAACCGGGGATAACCTACTGAAGGCCAGCGGCTTAAGTGCTTGATGATCAACGCCGGTCGGGTGCGGTGGCGGTTTGCGAACCGGTGGGCGTAGGATTATCCGTCTGAAGGTCTGGCGTTCAGTTTCTGGCTGTGCACTTGTCCCGAGACTGCCACCGGCAACCTGGATCGGTCCAAGGGAGCGACGACCGCAGCCTCGTGCTCCCCCACACTCCTCAGCACCTCGTCGGGTTGCGGCGACCATCCGCCAACACCACGCGGTCCTCGTCTCCGTGCTGCGCGGTCAAGACGCGCTACTGCACTCGGAGCGCCGTTTGTCGGGCACTCGCGAGGAGAACCGCTCGACCTTCGCCGGATTGCCCGAGATCAGCGACAAGGACCGGCAGGGCACCGGAACGACACGTCTTTGCCTCTGCCGAAAGCGCTGCCCATTCCCGTCGGGACTCCCTTCTTTAACGCTGGGGTGGGAGGGGTCCCTGCGGGGGGGTGCCGGGGTGCCGGCGCCGGGTGCCCGCCGCGACAAACAGATCCCTTGCCCTGGCCTCGGGTTGGTCTCGGCACCCACGATTGCGCGTGCCGTTGCGCCGTTTTGCCCACTACGCGTCTTGAGTCGGCGCCGGGGAGAAGGGGGGGCGGCAGCCGATCCCAAACGGACGCCGGGGTTCAAGCACCCTTGGGCACCATCGACGCACGGGTGCCGGATTGGCTCAACGGACGTGCGCGGTTCTGGGACAGGGCGGGCTTTGGCGCATCGCGTGTTGAATTTACCGAACCGTCCCGCGTGCATTGCCACTCGGACCCAGCTCACGCCACCGCCGATCGTCGTAGCAGCGTTTGCTACACTTTGTGCGACAGTAAGACCGTGTGAATCCGGAGGGCCATCAGACGGGGCTAGAGTGCATTTAGAGCAATAACAGCAAGGGTTTCGTGCATGACGCGCGCAACGGTGAGAGACCCTCTGAAAGCGCGGAGATTAGAATTTTGAGTCTAGCGCGTCTGCCGATTCCGCCACGCCGGCTCACCCTCGAGCCCGCGCCGCTACCGATACACCAAGGTCCCGAACAACCGCAAGCACGCAATTCGGGGGGCGAGCCCTGGTTTCTCAGCGCAGTTTCTCGAACGGCCAGGCAGCCACCCCGCCGTCCATCATGCGAACCCTCGGGAAGCCCGCTCCCAGGAGAATCCTGGCGGCTTCGTAGCCGCGCAGCGAGGCTTTGCAGAACGCCACGATCTCCTTGTCGCGCGGGAGCTCGCCCAGCCGCGCGCGCAGGGCCCCGAGCGGGATCAGCACGGTCCCCGGCAGGCGCTCCTGCTGATGCTCCGCCGGGCTCCGGACATCCAGGAACAAAAAATCCTCCCCCGCGTCGAGCCGCCGCTTGACGTCGGTCGACGAAATCCCCGCCACCAAGCCGTCCAGCTTGTTGCGCAGCACGTTGGCGGCCGTCAGGATCGCGTCCATCGCCGTCGCATACGGCGGGGCATAACCGAGATCCGCGTTCGCGAGGTCGTCCACGGTCATTCCCGCAGTGATCGCCATCGCGGCGACGTCGATCCGCTTGTCTCCGGTGCCGGGGCCCACGGCCTGCGCCCCCAGCAGCTTTCGGGTGCGGGCGTCCGCGACCAGTTTCAGCACGATCAGCCCCACCCCCGGCATGTAATGCGCCCGATCGAAGTCGGGCACGATGGCCGTCATGACGTCGTAGCCGTGCTCGCGGGCGGCCGCCTCGGTCAAGCCCGTCCGGGCCGCGCAATAATCGAACACCCTGCAGACCGTGCTGCCCAGCACGCCGGGGAAGCAGTCGTTGCCACCGCAGAGATTGATGGCCGCCACGCGCCCCTGCTTGTTGGCCGTCGATCCCAGCGGCACGTAGCACGGCTTGCCCGTGACCCGATTCGTCGTCTCCGCACAGTCGCCCACGGCGAAGATGTCCGGATCCGACGTCCGCAGGCCCGCGTCCACGCGGATGCCGCCGGTGACGCCGATGGCCAGGCCGGCGGCGCGCGCCAGCTCGACGTTGGGCCGGACCCCGACAGCCACGAGGACAAGCTCCGCCGGCAACCGGCCCCGAGTCGTGACCACGCCCTGAACCGTCTCCCCGCCCTCGAGCCCGGTCACCCGCGCGTCGGTCATCACCGTGACGCCATGAGACGCCAGGTGGTTCTCGACCAATCGCGAAAGTTCTTCATCCAGCGGCTGCAGGATCCGGGGCAGCGCTTCGACCAGCGTCACCGAACAGCCCCGCTGCACCAGGGCCTCGGTGGTCTCGAGGCCAATCAACCCCCCGCCGATCACCACCACCGGCCGGTTGCCCCCGCGCGCCAGCCAGGCCTGGATCCGCTCGACATCCGGCAGGCTGTGCAGCGTGTGGACGTTCCCCAGCCGGCCATCGGCAAACGGGGGCACGACCGGCTTGGCCCCGGTGGCCAGCGCCAGCCGGTCGTACTCGAGCCATTCATCCTGCTCCCGCCCCTTCGAGCGGACCCGAATCCGCTTTCGCGCCCGGTCGATCTCGAGCGCCTCGGTCCCCGTCAGCACCCGGACACCCTTGACCTTCTGGAAAAACGCCGCATCGCGCACCACGCCCGCCGGCGTGCTCATCAGGTCCCGCAACTCCTTGACTTCGCCCGAAAGCCAGTACGGCATGCCGCAGCCCGCATAGGAAAGCGACTCCCCCCGCTCGATGACCGTGACGTCGGCCTCGGGGTTCAACCGCATGACCTTCGCTGCGACCTTCGGCCCCGCGGCAACGCCGCCCACCACAATGACTCTCATTCGCATAAAAACCTTCCGCCCTCTGCCCTCTGCCGTCTGTCGTCCGTCCTCCGTCGTCTGTCGTCTGTCGTCCGTCCTCCGTCCTCCGCTCACCGGAGCGCTTCGTCCACCGCCGCCAGGGCGTGTTCGCGCGTGGTGTCGAACAGCGGCACCGGGCAGTCGCCCGGTCCCACCAGCAGATCCAGCTCGGTACAGCCGAGCACGATGCCCTGGGCACCCCGTTCCACCAGGCGGCTCATGATGCCGGCCAGCGCGGCTTTCGACTCGGGCCGGGTCACGCCGACGCATAGCTCGTCGAAAATCACCCGGTGCACGGTCTCCCGATCCGCAGGGTCCGGGATCACGACGTCCACGCCGAAGGCCCCCGCCAGCCGGCCCCGATAAAACTCCTCTTCCATGGTGAATCGTGTTCCCAGCAAGCCGACGCGGCCGATGCCGGCCCGCCGGATGCTCGCCGCCGTGGCGTCCACAATGTGCACGAGAGGAACCCGGATGCCGGCTTGGACCGCGTCCGCGACCTTGTGCATCGTGTTGGTGCAGATCAGCACGAGGCCGGCCCCCGCCCCCTCGAGCTTTTGCGCGACGCCTGTCAGCAGCGCCGCCGCGGCCGCCCATTGCCCCTGACGTTGCAGCAGGGCCACGTCCTCGAAATCCACCGAGTACAAGAGACACGGCGCGGAGTGCAACCCGCCGAGCCGTTCCCGGACCGCCTCGTTGATCAGCCGGTAATACTCGGCGGTCGATTCCCAGCTCATGCCCCCGATGAGTCCAATCACTTTCATACAGTATATGCGCCGCGCCCGCGTGCACGTCGTCCCCACCCCAACACGTGCCGGGAACGAACTGCTCGCGCCCGTTATACCTGGACTCGACGCGCTGAACCACTCCCTTTTCGCAGGCCAACGCAAAGACGCTAACGCAAAGCAGAATCCCTTGGCGCCTTCGAGCCTTTGCGTTTTCTTCCGAGCGGGGGCAGTCAACGCAAAGACGCTAACGCAAAGCAGATTCCCTTAGCGCCTTGGCGTCTTCGAGCCTTTGCGTTTTCTTCCGGCCGAAGCAGTCAACGCAAAGGCGCAACGGCGCAAGGGCGCAAAGGGGGACGGAGGACAGACGACAGACGACAGACGACAGCGGGGATGCCTTTCCTCTCCCCTTGGCGCCTTGGCGCCTTCGAGCCTTTGCGTTTTCTTCCGAGCCAGGGAGTCAACGCAAAGGCGCTAACGCAAAGCAGATTCCCTTAGCGCCTTGGCGCCTTCGAGCCTTTGCGTTTCCCTCCGGGCGGGGGCAGTCAACGCAAAGGCGCAACGGCGCAAGGGCGCAAAGGGGGACGGAGGACAGACGACAGAGGACAGCGGGGATGCCTTTCCTCTCCCCTTGGCGCCTTGGCGTCTTCGGGCCTTTGCGTTTTCTTCCGAGCCAGGCAGTCAACGCAAAGGCGCAACGGCGCAATGGCGCAAAGGGGGACGGAGGACAGACGACTGACGACAGACGACAGCGGGGATGCCTTTCCTCTCCCCTTGGCGCCTTGGCGCCTTCGAGCCTTTGCGTTTTCTTCCGAGCAGATCGGAA
>JAKQDD010000022.1 GCA_029556615.1 Verrucomicrobiota bacterium
TGAACTGGGGACAATGAGTCTGTCACCTTGTTTGCGGCACTCCCCCCGCTCCGGGGTCGCAGGGGGAGGGAAGAACCGGCGCGCGGACTCGATGCGGGAGTCGGCGTTCGCGAACTGCTGTTCGCCGCAGGCGGACCCCATGTTCCCAGCGCAGTCTGGGAAAAGGCGTGGAGTCCTCGACTTGTGAAAGTCGATGCGATTGGGTCAAGTTTGGTCCCTGCTGTTCCAGGCCTCCCCTCCTTCCGTCGAGGACTCTCCATTAGCGAGGCGCGGAAGAGAGGGTCTGGAAAGGCAGGAAGGCTTCATGGGATCGCGGACTTCGTTAGGTCTGAGGCGGCACCTCGCTAGCGGCTGCCCCCAGCCGCTTTGTCCGGCAACTGGAACAGGAACGGCTCGTCGCGCGGGAACCCGGCGGCGCGGTGAGGGCCGCCGACTTCCGGCCGTGTGCGAACCATGAGGGTCGCTACGTGCGCGCTTGCCAATCTGCGGGGCTTTAGGGAATCATCAGCACCGTAACAGGACCGACCAGAGCAGCAACGAAAGCGCTTTTCTTTTCACCATGAATGCATCTCCTTCGAGCGAATCCAGCGGCACGACGCGGCGTGAGTTTTTGCGCACCTCGACCCGGGCGGCGGCAGGGGCGGCATTGGCCGCAGCGGTTGTTCGTCCCGGGTACACCGCGGAGGACAACACGCTCAAGGTGGCTTTGATCGGCTGCGGCGGCCGGGGGAGCGGCGCCGCGGCCCAGGCGCTCTCGACGAAGGGGCCGACCCGGCTGTGGGCGGTGTGCGATGTATTTCCGCAGCGGTTGCAGGGGACCCTGGGACAGCTCCGGCAACGCTTCTCGGGGCAGGTGGACGTGCCTGCGGAGCGCCAGTTCGTGGGACTGGACGGCTACCGGCAGGCGATTGACTCGTTGGGGGCCGGCGGCGTGGTGTTGCTGGCGACGCCGCCCGCGTTTCGGCCGATGCACTTCGAGTACGCGATTGGGAAGGGGTGCCATGTCTTCATGGAGAAGTCGTTTGCCGTGGACGCGCCGGGGATCCGCCGGGTGCTGAAGACCGGCGAGGAAGCCACGCGCAAGAACCTGAAGGTTGCAGGCGGCCTGATGAGCCGCCACTACCGCCCGCTCGAGGAGGCCGTGGCCGAGATCCACAAGGGGTTGATTGGCGACGTGATCACCGCCTGGGCCTATCGCATGCACGGGCCGGTGGGTGTCACCCCCCGTGCCGCCGGCCAGAAGGAGGTGCCCTATCAGATCGCCAACTACAGCTGTTTCACGTGGCTGAACGGCAGTTTCATCGTCGACTGGCTGATCCACAACATCGATGTCTGCTGCTGGGTCAAGAACGCGTGGCCGGTCTCGGTGCAGGGGATGGGCGGGCGCCAGGTGCGGCAGGATGCCGATCAGCTCTTTGATCATTACGCCGCCGAGTACACGTTCCCGGATGGCACGCGGCTTTTCGCCCAGGGCCGGCACATGACCAAGTGTTGGGATTTCTTCGGGGACGTCATCCAGGGGGCGACGGGGTGTGCGGTCCTCGGGGAGGGGATTCCCAAGCCGCGGATCTACCGGGGGCACGAGCAGAGCGCCGCGAACCTGGCCTGGCAGTACAAGGGGCCGGAGTGCGACGCCTACCAGGTCGAGCACGACCTGCTGTTCGACGCGATCCGCTCGAACAAGCCGTACAACGAGACGGAGCGCTGCGCCAAGGGGTGTTTCACGGCCATCATGGGCCGGATGGCGTGTGAATCCGGCCAGAGGATCACCTGGGAGGACGCGATCCGGTCCGAGCTCGAGCTGGCACCGCGGCTCGAGTCGCTGGACTGGGACGGTCCGGCGCCCGTCATGCCGGATGCGCAGGGCAGCTACCCGGTGGCGGTTCCGGGGCAAACGCAGGTGCTTTGATCGTTATGCCCGAAGCCCGAAAGCGGAGCGCGATTGCTCCCGAGTGGTGGGACTACACCACCCTGGACACCGAGTTGGTCAGCGAAGTGGCCCGGCTGACGCCGCGCGATCTCGAGCGGTTGTCGCGGCCGGGTTTTCGCGTGGTGTTGTACGACACCCTCGAGGAGTTCTACCTGGCGGAGGCGCTCGAGTACATCGACGCCTGGCGCCAGAGCACGGAGGACAACCCGGCGGGGGTCTGCGGGCCGATTGGTCCGACGGAGCAGCTGCCGTTGGTGGCCCGGATCGTGAACGCCCTGGGACTGGACGTGCGGTCCGGCCATTTCTGGGGGATGGACGAGTGGTTCCTCGACGGCTGCGAGGTGCCGGTCACGCATCCCCTCTCGTTCGAGCGGGCGGATCGCACGCTCTGTTTCGACCGGATCGACCGGCGGCACCGCATGCCGGACGCGCACCTGCATTTTCCGAAGGCGGACACCGCTCCCTACCGTCGGTCCTGGCAGGCGGGGGTGCGGTGCGTGGTGATGCAGGGCGGACAGGGCGACGTGAAGCACTGGGCGTTCAATGATCCGCTTCCGCGGCGTGGCCGCTGGAAGGACCAGCCGCCGGCACCTGCGGAATACCGGAAGCTCGCCACCCGCGTGGTGGATCTCCATCCCCTGACGATTGCCCAGAACGCCCGCACCAGCGGCGGGGGCAACATAGCCCTGGTCCCGACCCAGGCGATCACCGTGGGCCCGGCCGAGACGTGGCAGGCGGAGAAGGTGTCGATCTGGCAGGCGGGCACCCACGACAATCCGTTCGGCCAGCGGCTGACCGCGTATATGATTGGCCGGCGGCTTGTCGATACCGCAGTCCCGATGTCCCTGCTCGCGGAGCATCCCAATGTCCAATTCAACTACTACCGCGGCGGCCTTGGCACGTGCGCCGTGGCGATGCACTGACCGCGCCCTGGACCGGAGGTCGTTCGTCCGGCGCGCGACGGCAGCCTTGGTGGCAGGCGCGCTCGCGCCGCTGCCGGCGTGCCGCACGGTGGCGCCGGGGTCCCGATGGCAGATCGGCTGCTACACCCGGCCGTGGGATCAGCACGACTACCGGGTCGCGCTCGACGCGATCGCCGAGGCCGGCTTTCGGTATGCGGGCATCATGACCGCCAAGGGGAAGTCCTGGGTGATCATCAGCGCCGAGACCTCCCTCGAGGCGGCGGCGGACGTGGGCACCGAGGTCCGGCGCCGCGGACTGCGGACTGCATCCGTGTACGGCGATTTCAAGCCGACTGCGGACGTGGCGTCGAACGTGCGGGCGCTGAGCCGGCTGGTTGGGCATTGCGCCGCCTGCGGGTCCCCGGACCTGTTGCTCGGCGGCACGGGCGAGGCGAGCCTGCACGAGCCGTATTACCGGGCGATTGCCGAAGTGTGTCCCGAGGCTCAAAGCCGCGGTGTCCGGCTCACAATCAAGCCTCACGGCGGCCGGAATGCCACAGGGCCGCAATGCCGCGAGGCCATCGAGGGGGTCCGGCATCCGAACTTCCGGCTCTGGTACGACCCGGGCAATATTTACTACTACTCGGACGGTGCGTTGGATCCGGTGGCGGATGCGGCGACGGTGGACGGCCTGGTGGTGGGCATGAGCGTGAAGGATTTCCTGCCGCCCAAGGAAGTGATGGTCACGCCGGGGACGGGCCGGGTGGATTTTGCGGGTGTGCTGCGTCGTTTGGGGGCGGGGGGCTTCCGGGGGGGGCCGCTGGTGGTCGAGTGTCTGGCGCGGGGCGACGGGCAGGATGTGCGGCGGATCACGGCGCAGGCGGTCCAGGCGCGGCAATTCCTCGAGTCGCTGATCTCGGGTCTGGCATGACGGCGCCCTTTGTCTATCGCCACCGTGTGACGTATGCCGAGTGCACGCTCGGGAACCACGTCTATCACAGTCGGTACCTGGATGTGCTCGAGCGGGCCCGGGGGGAGTACTTTCGGGCGTTGGGGCATCCGCTATTGCCGTGGCAGGAGCGTGGGTTTGCGTTTCCCATCATTGAGATTCGGCTGCGGTACGAACGCCTGGCGCGCTATGACGATCTGCTCGAGGTCACCGTGAGGCCGAAGAGCCTGCGGGGGGCGCGGCTGACGATAGGCCACGTCGTGCGCAGTGCCGGCGCGCTGGTTCTCGAGGGGGAGACCGTGCACGTGTGCACGGACACGAAGGAGAAGCCCCGTCGGTTCCCACCGGAGCTGGTGGCGGCGCTGGAGCCGGAGTGGGCCGGGGACTGACCAGCGCGTGCCCGCAGCCAGCCCCGCGCCTGCACGTGCGCCCGGGTGCAAGACAGGATGCTCGGGGAGAACTTCGATTGGTGGTTCCCATCCTGTCCATCTGCTGGAGAATCCCGTCGTGCACCTCCGCTCCGCGCCTCCGCGCCCGCTGGGTCCCGTTTTCGCTTGAGTACCGCAGGCGATTATGGTGCGGTTTGGCCACGTCGAAATGGCGAAACCCCGTCCGCTTTCCCGGAAGAGCGAGGATTGATACTCATGATACGAATTCTCTGTTCTCATGTCATGATCCTCGCTGCCGCCGCGCTGGTTCTGGCGGGTTGTGTCATCGGTCCCCAACCGCGTCCCCAGTCCGTGCAGGGGGAATCGGTGGTGTTCATCGGGGAGGAACCGGCGGCGCTGGCCTGCGTCCCGGTTCAGGGGCAGCCGCTCGTGGTCCGGAACACCTACGTGCCGGAGCCGGGCAGTGTGGTGTATGTCGAGGGCGGAGACTACGTTGTGGACTATCGGGCGGGGACCCTGCGGCGCGTGCCGGGTTCGCGCCTGCCGGATTTCCGGACGAACGTCCTGTTCGGGCAGGAGGGATTCGATCACACGAAGTTCCCGGGTTTTGGCAACAGCGGTTTTTTTGCGTTTGTGGACTACGCCCATGTTCCGACGGGACCTTGGCTGGTGCAGAGCCCGCAGACGCGGTTTCTGCGGTCGACGCAGGCGAAGCTCGAGTCGGGCGGGGCGGTGAAGATCGTGGCGTTCGGAGACAGCATCACGGCGGGGGGTGACGCGTCGCGGCCGGGATTGATCTTCTGGCAGCGCTGGGCGGACGCCTTGCAGCGGCGGCATCCGAGCGCTCGCGTCACGGCGGTCAACGGGGCGACGGGCGGCGACTCGACGGTTCAGGGCTTGCAGCGGCTGCAGGCGAAGGTGCTCGATGAAAAGCCGGACCTGGTCCTGCTCGGCTTCGGCATGAACGACCACAACGTGGGGGGCGTGCCGATCCCGCAGTTCGAGGAGAATCTGCGGCGGATGATCGACCGGATTCGGGCGGAGACGGGGGCGGAGGTTGTGTTGTTTTCGGCGTTTCCGCCCAACCCGAAGTGGCGGTTTGGGACCCACCGGATGGCGGAGTATGCGGAGGCGACGCGGCGGGTGGCGGAGGCCACGGGGAGCGCGTATGCGGATGTCTTCAGCCACTGGCAATCGATGGCGGCGCGGAAGAAGCCGGAGGATCTGCTGGGCAACAACATCAATCACCCGAACGACTTCGGGCACGGGATCTACTTCCGGGTGCTGGACGCGATCGGTCTTTGATCAGCGGAGGACGGCCCGGTAGAACACCGCGCGGACGGGGATTCCGGGCTCGCGGATTTCGAGCCAGCCGGTGACAGGGAGGATGGTGCTGGTCACGACGGACCACGAGCCGAGGTCGGTGGAGCGCTGGAGTTCGATCTCCTGGCCGGGGGTGCCGCGGTATCGCAACCGGCAGTCGTCGCCGACGAGTTCGACGGTGAGGTGATTCGGCTCCGGGATGGCGCCCTCGGCGACCACGACATGGACGCTGCCGGTCGCACGTCCGCCTTGGTCGTCAGCCACGACGTAGTGGAACTGGTCGAAGCCTGAGAATCCCGGGTCGGGTCGGTACTCGATGCCGCTCCCGACCGGTGTGAGGACGCCGTGGCTGGGGCCGGGGCCGATCCAGCTCTCGATGGCGAGGGGATGGCCTTCGGGATCGCGGTCATTGGCCAGCGCTTCGGCTGCGATGAGAACGACGGGATGATCCACCGGGATGGCGAGGGTGTCGGCCTGGGCGACGGGGGGTTGATTGACGGTGAGGCGGGCGGGGGCGCTGACGGTGGATCCGAGGGGATTGCGGACGGTCACGGAGTAGAGGCCGGCGTGGTCGGGGCTGACTCCAGTGAGTTGGAGGGAGTCGGCGGTGGCGCCCGCGATCGGCGTCCCGTTGAACCGCCATTGGTATTCGAGGGGGGCGGTGCCTGCGGCACGGCAGGCGATCTCGACGGTGTCGCCGGCCTGGGCCAGGCGGTCGCGGGGATCCGCAAGCACGATGGGCTCGAGAAAGGTCTGGTTGGCCGTCAGCACCAGGTCGAAGCTGAGGTCGGTGCTCGTGGGGCCGTTTTGGTGAATCTCGACGGCGAGCACGTTGCGGCCGTTGCGGAAGCGGCCCGGGGTGACCTGCCGGATGTAGTAGGTGGTCTCTTCCGTCCCCGAGGCGGCGTTGCTGGCCCTGGTGAGATAATCGACCGGCGTCGACGGCATGTTGCTGCGGAACTCCTCGGTGCCGTTCACGTGGACGATCCCGCCGTCATCGCGCAAGAGTTGCAGGACGCCATCCGAGTAGTCAGCCGCCTGGTCGAGGGTGAAAGCGTGCCGGAAGTAGCTGGTGATGTACTTCGTGTTCGCGTCCGGCCCGTAACCGATGCGGGTCTTTTCGGGGCGTCCGTCGAGATCATCGCCGTAGCCGAGCTCGGCGGCGCCGGTCTTCCACCGCTCGTCGGGGAAGTCGAGGCTGGTCCAGTGGGTCCCCTGGTTCGATCCGTCGTCGAGGTAATTCCAGGTGGCTCCGGCGGGGACGAGGACGACGTTGGTGCGCCGGCCGCCGGTGTAGGCGACGGTGACGACGGCGGAGGTGGCGGAGCGGCCGTCCGCATCGGTGACCACGGCGGTGATGGGGTAGACTCCCCTGACCGAGCTGGACCAGGTGAACGCGTAGGGCGACTGGGTGAAGTCGGCGAGCGGCAGGTTGCCGGCCAGGAGTCGGACGTTCCGTATTGGGGCGCCATCGGGTGTGGCCTCGGCGGTGAGGAGGACGGACGAGCCTTTGAGGAGGACGGTGCCGTCCGCCGGGCTGGTCAGTCGAATGCCGAGCGGCGCGGGCTCGATGGTGACGGTCACTGGGTCGGATTCGGCGGTTCCGTAGCGGTCATCGAGGGCGCGTGCCGTGAGGACGTGCGAGCCGGCCGGGGTGTTGGTCCAGAGCCAACGATAGGGAGGCGCGGGCACACGGCCCAAGAGGATGCCATCGGCGAGGAACTCGACGCCGGTCACGGCGCCGTCGGCGTCGCTGGCTTCAGCGACGAGGGCGACGTCGACCGGCATCGTGTAGGTCGCGCCGTTGCCGGGCTCGGTGAGGGCGACCGTGGGCAGCCGATTGGGCCGGTTGGCAGCGCCAGGGCTGGGGACCGTGGCGATCCAGTTCGTCGGCTCGTTGGCATAGGCCGCGAGGGCCTGCCGCTGCAAGGACGCGCCGAGGCCGTCGGCTTCGACCGGCCACGGGCTCTGGTTCCGGTAATGGACCTTCTCGATGAGGACGTAGGGAACGAGCTCGTCCTCCGCGGTGTCGGGAGCTTCGAGCTCAATCGTCTCCCCGTCGTTGGCCAGGCCTCCGGTCCAGGGGCCGAGGATGGTGAGTGGCGACGTGATGCTGTAGCGAGCGCGGAAAGCGTCGAGCGAAGCGGGATCCGTTGCGGGATCGAATCCCACCACGATCAGATGACCGCCTGCGGGGAGGACGGTGTCCTGGGGGAAATCGAAGTCAACGGCGTTGCGGAGGCGCCAGGTGTTGGTGGTTTGGGTCGGGTGCCGGAGGGGGACGGGTTGGGCGCCGAGATTGGCGAGCTCGATGTAGCTCGAAGGCGGGTCATGGGTGCCGAGGGGGGGCGGGTGAAACATGATCTCCGAGAACACGACGGGTCCGACGCGCGGGGCGGCGTTGGTCGCGCCCAAGGTGAGTTGGGACTGGAGGACGTAATCCACCTCGCCCGCGGTGTTGAGGATGCGGCCGAGGCTGACGCCGGCGGGGGTTGCCCCGAAAGCCGTGCCCGCCAGATAGCCCGTCAGGGCACCAGCCGCATCCGCGGACAAGAGCCAGAGGCTGTCGCCGTCGGCGCCCAGTCCGAAGCTCGACGGCGCGCCGGGGACCGCATTGAAGTCGGCCTCGGTGAACACGCGGAACTCGCCTGGGGCGAGGCGGGTATCTGGGGGTATCTGGAACTTGCGGGGCTCATCGAGGTCATCGGTGAGGAACCAGCCGCCGAGGTCGGCCTCGATCGTGTCGAGGTTGTGGAGTTCGACGGCATCGACGAGCGGCGGGTCGGTGTGGGCGAGGATCTCATTGATGACGACCGCGGGGGCTTGGGGGAGGGGGGCATTGGGCTGTCCCGGGGTGCCTCCGAAGGTCCCGTTGAGGCGCCATTGGGCGGCTGTGGCCCACGCCGAGGGTTCGGCGGCGGGATCGACCGTCGCTAGGGCGAATCCCAGGCCGTCGGCGAGGCGATGCCAGGCATCGTCGTAACTGAAGTCCAGGATGGTCTCGCCGAAGCGGTCTTCGACCCGGAGGCGTTCACCGGCGTTGTCGAGGCTCCCCGTGTAGGCGCCGGCCACGGGCCAGCCCGGACCGTAGCGGTCGGCGAAGGCGCTCGCGTTCTTGACCAGGAGCAGTCGGGCGCCGGGGGCGAGTTCGGTGATGCTGGCGTTGTCGAAACGGAAGGAGATGCCCTTGGTGAAGGCGACCCCGTGGAGATCGAGCGCCGTGGATCCCAGGTTCTCGAGCTCGAGGAATTCGTATTCCTCGGCGTCGTAGACGTCGCCGGGCAACGAGGCGGGGTGGAAGAGGAGTTCACTGACGCGCAGGAGTTTCTGGGCGGGGCTGGGGTCAGGGGCATAGCTGTGGGTGGCCACGAGCCGCCCGCCGGCATCACGCAGTTCGAGCGATTCGCCCCACGCGGAGAGATCGCCGTCGTACGAGCCCACGACCAGGCGGCGCTCGGCGCCTTTCGGGGTGGTGGTCCGGGCGCGAAACGCGGCCGCGTTGGGCGAGACGTACAGGGTCGAGCGGTTGGGAATGACCGTTCCCCCCTTGAAGGTGAACCGGACGCCGCCTTCGAGGCGCCACCCGGAGATGTCGACGGCGTAGGCATTGGGGTTGGTCAGGGAAAGCCATTCCTCGAGGGGGATTCCAGCGGCGGACCGGAACTCGAGCGGTCCGAATCCGACGAAGGCATTCGAGGGTTGGGGCAGGGGGAGTTCGCCGGAGTTCGTGACGGACGAATTACGGAAGACGAAGGTGCGGCGGCCGGGGAGGAACTCGTTGTGGATGCGGTCGACGGCCTGGATGATGGTCTCGCGTGTGCCCCAGAACCCCCACTTCTGCAGGTCGAGGGCGGCGTCGGGGGCGATGGCGTCGCGCAGCGCGAGGGAGCGCAGCCGGATGAAATCGTTCGAGGCGGGCGTGCCGGGGGGTTGGAGGAGGGCATCCATGAGCGTCCGCAGCCGGCGGAAGTACATTTCGCGGGTGGCGGGGGTGGCGAAGACCGGGTTGATGACGGTGTGTCCGGAGCCGGTGAGCAGCGACTGGGTGGTGTAGAGGGTCTCGTCGAAGTAGTTGAGGCAGGGATTGCCGCAGGTCCAGACGCGGCCGAAGCTCAAATCGACATCCCAGGGCATGAGCTGCCATTCGCCGGAGCCGTTGGTGTCGCGGTAGAGATAATGGTTCTTGTGGCAGCAATCGACGTCCGCGGTCACCACCCGGGCGGCGAGGCAGTTGACGAACTCCGGGAGGTCGAGGTGGTCGTACATGTAGGTTTGGCGGGCGAGGGCGGTGGACTGGGTCATGCCCGTGATGAGGGCCTGGAGGTCGGCGGTGCCCTCATACTTGCGGGTCTTTTTCTCCGCTCCGGCGGTGTCTTCTCCGGCATTGTACATCTTGTAAAGCGCCCCATCAGGATCCAGCCCCAGGCGCTCGAGGAAATGGTCGTCGCCGTTCTCGACAAGGTTGGCGACGCTGAAGAAAGCGCCGTTTTGCTGGACGCGAACGGCGAACGCGAAGTGGCCGGGGCAATCGGCGCGCTGGTAGATTTCGTAGGCGAGCACGTTGCGGAGGTGGCTCTTGTCGGCCCAGGTGGTCAGGAGGTTGAAATCATCGACCGCGGGCGCGTCCTCCGACCATCGGAAGTTGTCGCCGGGGTTGAAATCGAAGTCGTAGCTTTTCTTGGGGAAACCGCGTGTGGACTGTCCGTGGACGGTGACCCCGATGTTGTCGTAGAACCGGTCCTTGAAGAAGACGGAGCTGCGGGCGGGCGTGTCCGAATTGGCGGCGCTGGGCGACTGGATGAACCAGTGGAGGACGGGGAGGGGGTTGGCGGCCAGGGCCGGCACGTCAACGATCGTGCCGTGGTATTCCGGACTGTTGATGGGGTCCGGGTACGGGGGTGATCGCATCGCGCGATCCTCGGTGTCCGTGGCGACGATCGCGTACCGGATCATCTGGCCGGGCACTGAGAGGTCCGCGGGTATGACGCCGCCGTAGATCCCGTCGCCGGCGAGGCCATCGCCGTGCGCGCCGTCGTCCGCCATGGCGATCGACGTCTCGGCACCGTACTGGATGCGGCAGATCAGGGTGGCGCTGGCAACCGGCAGGAAGGTTGGCGAAAGCCGGGCGGTGATGAGGAGCGGATCGGCGTCTCCTGGCACCGGGGGTGTCGCCCGCACCTCGCTGATGATGGGTCCGATGGCGAGCGTGCCCGGGCCATTGGCCGCGCCGGGTGTGGGCAGGGTGAAGTAGACCCGCTGGGCGGGGTCGGCTTCGAATCGCGTGCCCAGCAGCTCCGGCACGAGGAGGAAATCGGGATCGTCCGGGGCGACGTTCAACGCGTGGAAGGCCAGGATATTGGGGCCGGCCCGCAGGAAGTCGCGATAGGAGGTAAGGTCCAGCACTTCGGGGCTGGCGGCTTCCGCCGCCGATCGGGAGGCGGTGGCCGTGGAGTTCCAGGGGAGCGGCTGGGGGGGGTCTTCCGCCGCCGGCGCGTTGCGCCGGGCCACCTCGGTCCCGTTGAGATAGGCCACGAATCCGTCGTCGTATCGGATCCGGAGACGCAGCCGATCGATGGCGGCAGGGTTGTCGACGGCGAACGGCAGCCGCAGAAACGCCGAGGCGTTGCGGTTGTGCAGGAGGGCGTCGACCGGCGTGGTCACCCAGGAGCCGAGCGTTCCCGTGCTGCACACGGTGATCTCCCAGGAGGCGCAATCGCCGATGTCATCCATGGCGCTGCTCTTGCCGATGGGCGTGAGCGCGAAGTCGATGAAATCCCCCGGGGCGACCGCCGGGAGCAGGTTGGTGCGGACCACGCCGGCGGTGTCGGTGCCAAGGATGGTGGCGATATTCCGGAGCACGCCGTTGTGATAGAGGCGGGCAGTGACGCCGGAGCCGCCGGAGGTGACCTTGGCGAGGCGCCAGACGGCCTCGAGGTCCCCGTGCACGGGACTGATCCAGCGGCGAATGACCCAGTGTTCGCCGCCGCTGTTGGCGCCGTTGGGATATCCCTGGCTGGGGCCGATCATATCCCAGGGCTGGGTCGCTGATGGCCATCGGTAAGCCGCTCCGTTCCAGTAGTTCGCCGGTCCGTGAGGCCCCTCGGTCCGGGGGAAGAGGATGAAGTCGTTGGTTTGGAAACCTGCCACCGTGTCCGCCGCCTTGTTGTAGTATCCGTACCACCATCCGCGGTACCCCTGGATTCCGTCGGCGTTCCAATCCTCGACCGAGTCGGCCACGGGGACCAGGAGCGGTTGCCCTGTGAAATCGAAGCCGACCCCGGTCGGCGTCTCGAGCCAGGCGCCATCGGCGAAGTCCGGCCGGGTCCAGGCATTGCCGAGAGCGTCATCCGCAGGCACCCAGAAGCGGCCGGGAGCCTCCCGCGGGACCAACCGGCTCTCCTGCCAGTTCAGGGGCAGTCCATAGGAGACACCGGTGGCCTGGGGTGGGAACGTTGGGGCGTACTCCGACGCCCGGGTGGATCCGTCCGGTTCGACCAAGGCGAGGTACTCCCCGCTCTGGCTCAGTTTGAAATTCGTGTGGAGCGGCTGCCCGGGGACCCGCCGGTCTTTCTCCGAGGCGAACACCAGCACGAAGCCGCCCGGGGGGAGTTGAGTCGCGGGGAACACCCATTTCCGGAGGCGGTCCGGGTTGTCGGTGAGCGACCATCCCTCGAGGTTCGCCGTGGACGACCCGACGTTGACCAGCTCGATCCAATCGCTGTAATGGCCATCCTCATCCGCCAGCACCCGGCCGTCCGCGGCAAAGAACTCCGAGATCACCACCTGGCTGGCGGCGGGATACAACCCGCTCAACGCCAGTGAGACAAGTCCCAGGAGCACGTGCCGTCGCCCGATCATCATACAGCGCATCGAATGCAAGAGCTGTACCAAAAGCACCGGGGACTTGACGACTCCTGATTGCGCTGCGGTTGCCCCCTCACTTCGGCCCGCTTCCCGGACGGCGCTCGAGCTCCTCGGCGAGCTGTTGTTTCGCCGGACCGAGGGCGGGGTTCTGGACCGAGCCGAGGTGTTTCCGGGCTTCCTCGACACGCCCGTGGCGCAGGCAGACGCGGGCCAGGTGGAGACGCACCCCCTCCCGGTCGAGGTCGTTGCGGGCCAGGCGCAGCGCATCGCCCCACGCCGCCAGGGCCTCGTCCGCCAGTCTCGCTTCGGCGGCTTTGTCCCCGGCCGGGGTGGAGCTCAAGTGGTAGTAGACCTGGGCCAGATCCGCGGCGAGGGTGAAATTGTCCGGATCGAACCGCCGGGCCTTGCGGTAGAGGTCGAGCGCACGCCGGAGCACCGCCTGGTCGTCTTCGAGTCGGTACGCCTCCCGCGCCTCGGCACGCTGCAGCAACAGCAGCGTCGCCAGATTCCGACAGTAGACGGGTTCTTCCGGCTTCAGGGCCAGCGCCCGGTCCAGGCATTCGAACGCCTTCCGGATCGGACCGTTCCGGGCATGGTAATCCGCCAGGTTGTTCCACACCGCCGGGTTCTTGGGATCCTGATCCCGGACGCGCTCCCACTGGACCCGCGCTTCGTCGTCACGCCCGAGGCCATTGAGGAAACTGCCATAGGCCAGGCGGGCGCGCGCATGGCCCGGATTCCGCAGCAGGAAGTCCCGGTACGCCTTCTCGACCGGCTCGAGGCGGCGTTCGATTCGCGCGTTGAGGGTGACGTGGGAGTAATCCGCCCCCTGCTCGCTGAACGCCGCGTTCTCGCGGATCCATTGGTCCACTGCCGCGTGCGCGGCGTCGTCCGCCTCGAGCAGTCTTCGGTATTCGGCCTCGATCGGATCAGAAACCGTCGCCTGGGCGGCCGCGGGCGGGTTGGCCGGGGGATGGGATGGCGGGTCGGCGGGCTGCGCCGCGATGGCCGCCACGAACCACGCCGCTCCCGCGCCGACTGCCGTCCAGCTTCGCTTCACGGATCCACGATACCCCAACCGGCGGGGCGGGACAAACCCCGCCTTTTTCTGGTTCTGCCCTATTGCGCCCGGGGCGGGTTCTGGTCAATAGTCGCGCGGTTTTGGGTTGGGCTAACACAGAGCATTAACGAATTGATTGGATCCGGGATGAGCAACGAGCAGGTTCGGGGCCGGGGCCGGGGGTGCCCGGGGCGGGGGTTGGGGCCGCCGCCGCGTCAGGGGCTTTACGATCCGGCGTTCGAGCACGAGGCGTGCGGGGTTGGCTTCGTGGTGAACGTGAAGGGTCGGAAGTCGCACCAGGTTATCCGCGACGCGCTGCAGGTGCTCTTGAATTTGAATCACCGGGGGGCATGCGGGAGCGAACCGAACACGGGGGATGGCGCGGGGATACTGCTGCAGATGCCGGACCGGTTCATGCGGAAGGCGGCGTCGGGGGTGGGGGTACAGCTTCCGGCGGCGCGGCAGTATGCGGTGGGGATGGCATTTCTGCCGCCGACGCCGGCGGAGCGTCGGAACTGCCAGCGGCTGTTCGAGGTGATCGTGGCGGAGGAAGGGCAGGAGGTGTTGGGTTGGCGGACGGTACCGACGGACCACTCGCTGATTGGGGCGACGGCGCGGGCTTCGGAGCCGTTCATGGCGCAGGTGTTCATTCGTCGGAGCCCGGACCTGGCGGACGACATGGCGTTCGAGCGGCGGCTGTTTGTGATTCGGAAGCGGGCGGTGCGCGAGATCCGACATTCCGGTCTCAAGGGGAGTGATTTCTGGTACATGCCGAGTCTCTCGCACCGGACGATGGTGTACAAGGGCATGCTGACGTCGGAGCAGCTGTGTCCGTACTACCCCGATCTTGGGGATGCCGAGCTCGAGAGCGCTTTGGCGCTGGTGCATTCCCGGTTCAGCACGAACACGTTTCCGAGCTGGGAGCGGGGTCATCCCTACCGGTACGTCGCCCACAATGGGGAGATCAACACCCTGCGCGGGAACATCAACTGGATGCACGCCCGCGAGGCGATGTTCCGGTCCGACCTGTTCGGGGATTCGCTGCGGGAGCTTCTGCCGGTGATCAGCCCCAACGGCAGCGACTCGGCGATGTTCGACAATTGCCTTGAGATGTTGGTCCTGGCCGGCCGTTCGCTGCCGCACGCGATCATGATGATGATCCCGGAGCCGTGGGCCCACCACGAGAGCATGAGCGACGAGAAGAAGGCGTTCTACGAGTACCACGCCTGCCTGATGGAGCCGTGGGACGGTCCCGCCTCGATCGCGTTCACCGACGGCGTTCGCATCGGCGCGGTGCTTGACCGGAACGGGTTGCGGCCGTCGCGCTACTATGTCACGAAGGACGACATGGTGATCATGGCCTCGGAGGTGGGCGTGCTGGATCTCGCGCCGGACCGGGTTCTGCGCAAGGGCCGGCTGCAGCCGGGCCGGATGTTCCTGATCGACACGGAGGAGGGGCGGATCATCGCGGACGAGGAGATCAAGCACGCGGTCGCCTCGGCGCAGCCGTATCGCCAGTGGCTGAACCGCCACCGGGTCGAGCTCGCTCACTTGCCGGACCCGCCGTCGCTGCCTGAACCCGATCATGAGACGGTGCTCGAGCGGCAGATGGCCTTTGGCTACACGTTTGAGGACCTGCGGATCCTGCTGGTGCCGATGGCTCGCGACGGCGTCGAGGCGGTCGGCTCGATGGGAAACGACACGCCGCTCGCGGTCCTGTCGGATCGTCCCCAGCTTCTTTACAACTACTTCAAGCAGCTCTTCGCCCAGGTCACCAACCCGCCGATCGACCCGCTTCGCGAGGGATTGGTGATGTCGCTGATGAGCTACACCGGCAAGCAGCGAAACCTGCTGGAGGAAACCCCGCAGCACTGCCGGCAGCTCAAGATTCCGCACCCGATCCTGACCAACCAGGACGTGGACCGACTCCGCGCGGTCAAACGGAACGACTTCAGCGTTGTAACGATTGACGCGCTCTTCGACGCCACTGCCGCCGATTCCGGCGCATCGCTCAAGAAGGGTCTAGACGACCTGGTGAACGCCGCCGAGAAGGCGATTAACGACGGAGCGTCACTGATAATCATTTCCGACCGCGGCGCTACGGCCTCCCGTGCGGCGATACCAAGCCTGCTGGCGACGGCTGCCGTGCACCACGGCCTCGGCGGCCGCGGGCTTCGCGGCGAGGTGGGACTCGTCATCGAAAGCGGCGAGCCGCGCGAAGTGATGCACTTCTGCCTGCTCACCGGTTACGGCGCGGGCGCGGTGAATCCCTATCTCGCGTTTGAAACGATTCAAGACCTGATTGATCGCGAAGAACTCGTCGAAGAGTATCCCGGCAAGGCGATCAAGAACTTCCTCAAGGCCATCGAAAACGCGATGCTGAAGACGATGTCGAAGATCGGCATCTCGACGCAGCACAGCTACCGCAACGCGCAGATATTCGAAGCGGTCGGCCTCAGCACAAAACTCGTCGAACGCTGCTTCACCGGCACGGCCTCGCGCGTTGAAGGCATCGACGTCGAAGACGTCGCAATCGAATCGCTCATGCGCCACGCGGTCGCGTATCCCTCGGCGCATGCCCGCGCGCGCGAGCTCGATCCGGGTGGACAATACCGCTGGCGCAAACGCGGCGAGCATCATCAGTACAATCCGGACACCTTGTCGCGCATTCAGCACGCGGTACGCAAGAACGACACCGACAAGTACAAAGAATTTT
>JAKQDD010000030.1 GCA_029556615.1 Verrucomicrobiota bacterium
TGCGTGCTGAGCCGCCCCGTCAGTGGTTTCCGCGGATTTGGATGCCCGCCCCCAGGGCGGGCCCATTCCCTCCCAATTCTATAGAGCCCGCCCGCGCGCGGGCGGGCCACCCCGGAGCCGACACCCGACGCGCCTTCAAGGTGAAAACCCACCAGGTGCCGATGGCAAACGTTCGCGCCACACGCGTTAGGCGAGGATCCGGGTGGGGACTGAAGGGGTTGGCATGGTTGGACAGTAGAATCTAAAATATTGCTGTTCAATTGGTTAAGCAAGAACTCGCGCGTTGGATCCCGGAAATCCGGCAACTTCGAGCCTTTTGTGTCCTCAAATTCCAGGGGAAATGGGCTTGACTTGATCCTTGGCTTCCAATAGTTGCGAGGGATTCATGCCGGCCCGGCCGCGGGCTGGGCCCTGCCCCGGGGGGGAGTGTGAAGCCCGGAATCCGAACCGAACCGAGACCTATGTTGAGACGAAATCAGAACCTGATCCGGCTGGCCTTGATGGCGGGAGCGCCCTGGCTGGCGCTTTGCGCCCTGGCCAGTGAAGCCGAGCTAAAACTTCCCAAGCTCGACACCGTGACGTTCCTGGGAGGAATCACGGGCAACCAACTGATGCTGGGCGGCATCGTGGTGTGCGCCATCGGGTTGCTCTTCGGCCTGGTACAGTACGTCCAGACGAAGAACCTGCCCGTGCACGATTCGATGCGCAACGTGTCGAATTTGATCTGGGAGACGTGCAAGAGTTATCTGGCGCAGCAAGGCAAGTTCCTGGCGATCCTCTGGCTGCTGATCGGGGCGTGCATTGTGGCCTACTTCAAGTTTCTGCAGCACATGACGGCCGTGCAGGTCTTTCTGATCCTGGTAGCTTCCATTTTGGGGATCCTGGGGTCGTACGGCGTGGCCTGGTTCGGCATGCGGATCAACACGCAGGCAAACAGCCGGTCCGCGTTCAGCGCGTTGCGCGGTCTGCCCTGGGGGCCGTTGGCGATTCCGATGCGCTCGGGCATGAGCGTCGGGTTGCTGCTCATCACCGTCGAGCTGTTCTTCATGATCTGCATTCTGGTGTTGCTGCCCGTCGAGCTGAAGGGACCGTGCTTCATCGGGTTCGCCATCGGCGAGTCGCTCGGCGCCAGCGCCCTCCGTATCTGCGGCGGCATCTTCACCAAGATCGCGGACATCGGGTCGGATCTGATGAAGATCATCTTCAAGCTGCCCGAGGACGACCCGAAGAACCCGGGAGTGATCGCGGATTGCACGGGGGACAACGCCGGCGACAGCGTCGGGCCGACGGCGGACGGGTTCGAGACCTACGGCGTGACCGGGGTGGCGCTGATTACCTTTCTGGCGCTGACTTTGGGCACTTCGGCGCTCTGCGCGCAGTTGATCGTCTGGATCTTCGTGATGCGCATTCTGATGATCGTGACCTCGATGGTGGCCTACTTCATCAACGAGCGGGTGTTCACGGCCAAGTACTCGCAGGCCAAAGACTTCCATCCCGAGCTCCCGCTGACCTCGCTCGTCTGGGTGACGTCCATCATCTCGATCATCGTCACCTTTATCGCGAGCAAACTCCTGCTCGTGCCTGCCCCTGGCAGCGGCATTCATCCCGATCTCTGGTGGGTCCTCTCCGTGGTCATCTCCTGCGGCACCGCCGCCGGCGCCCTCATCCCCGAGTTCACCAAGATCTTCACGAGCACGGAATGCCGTCACACGAAGGAGATCGTGACGGCGTCGAAGCAGGGCGGTTCCTCGCTCAACATTCTCTCCGGGTTTGTTGCGGGCAATTTCTCGGCGTTCTGGGAAGGGCTGCTGATGCTCGTGCTGATGCTGATCGCGGCCGTGCTCTCGAACCACGGGGCGCTGGTCGAGCTGATGCCGAAGGAAATCGGGTTCGCCGCGCCGATCTTCGCGTTCGGCCTCGTCGCCTTTGGGTTCCTCGGCATGGGACCGGTGACCATCGCCGTCGACAGTTTCGGGCCGGTCTCGGACAATGCGCAGTCCGTCTATGAGCTGAGCCAGATCGAGGGGATCCCGGGGATCGAGAAGGAGATCGAGGCGAAGTACGGGTTCAAGCCGGACTTTAAGGCGGCCAAGCACAACCTCGAGCGGAACGACGGCGCCGGCAACACCTTCAAGGCGACCGCGAAACCGGTGCTGATCGGCACGGCCGTCGTGGGGGCCACCACGATGATCTTCGGCATCATCCTGCTGCTGGCCAAGGTGGCGGCGGAGGGGATCGCCCATGCCAAGGGCGTGACCCTGGGCGGCGAGGCCCTGCCCACGGAGATCATCAAAGCCGGCATGGACTCGGTCGTGGCCAGCTTGAGCCTGGTGAAGCCGCACATCGTCCTCGGCTTCCTGATGGGCGGCGCGGTCATCTACTGGTTCACCGGGGCTTCGACCCAGGCGGTCGTGACCGGCGCCTACCGGGCCGTTGTGTACATCAAGGAGAACATGAAGCTGGATGCGACGCGCGCGTCGATCGAGGACAGCAAGGAAGTGGTGAAGATCTGCACGATCTACGCCCAGAAAGGCATGATCAACATCTTCGTCGCGATCTTCTGCCTCTCGCTGTCGCTGGCGTTCTTCGATCCCTTCTTCTTCATCGGCTACCTGATCAGCATCGCGTTCTTCGGGTTGTACCAGGCGATCTTCATGGCCAACGCGGGCGGGGCCTGGGACAACGCCAAGAAGATCGTCGAGGTCGATCTCCGGGCCAAAGGCACCCCACTCCACGAAGCCAGCGTGGTCGGCGACACCGTGGGCGATCCGTTCAAGGACACCTCCTCGGTGGCCATGAACCCCATCATCAAGTTCACAACGCTCTTCGGCCTGCTCGCGGTCGAAATGGCTGTCGCCATGAAGAGCCAGGGAACGAAGATCGGCATCGGTATCGCCCTGTTCCTCGTGGCGCTCTTCTTCGTCTACCGCTCGTTCTACGGGATGCGGATCCCCGAGGACAAGGCGGCCTGACGTTTCGGTGAATTCGGCAACAGCGGGCCGTGGTGACACGGCCCGCTGTTCGCTTTGTGGGCACGGCAGATTTTGATTGGGCGTTCGCGCGGGAACCGCTACTTTTCACATCCCCTGTCTGCGACCGGGGGAATGCGCCGCATGAAAGTCACACTGAATTGGCTCAGACAGTACGTCGACTACGACGGGTCACCGGATGACCTTGCCGAACGCCTCACCCTGCTCGGGGTCGAGGTCGAAGGCCTTCAGAAATTGGGCGGCGAGTTCGAGGGCATCGTCGTGGCTCAGGTCCTGACCTGCGACAAGCATCCCAACGCCGACAAGCTCTCCGTCTGCCGGGTGGCCGACGGCAAGGGCGAACGCCAGATCGTTTGCGGCGCCCACAATTTCAAGGCCGGCGACAAAGTGCCGCTCATCCTCCCCGGCGCCACCCTGCCGGCCCGCCCGGGCGAGCCGCCCTTCACCATCAAGGTCGGCAAAATCCGCGGCGTCGAGTCCCATGGCATGATGTGTTCCCCCAAGGAACTGGGACTCGCCGAGGACGCCCAGGGCCTCATGATCCTCCCGCCCGACGCCCCGCTCGGACAGCCCTTCGCCCAGTTCCTCGGCCGCAGCGAGGCCGACGTCGTGTTCGATCTCGAAATCACCCCCAACCGCCCCGACCTCAACAGCGTCATCGGCATCGCCCGCGAGATCAGCGCCATCACCGGACGCCCGCTCCGTCTCCCGGAAACCACCCTGCCCGCCGGCGACCGCCCGGCGGCGGATTTCGTCGCCGTCCGCCTCGACGCCCCGGATCTCTGTCCCCGGTATGTCGCCCGCGTCATCCGCGGCGTCACCGTCGCCCCCAGCCCGGACTGGCTCCGGCGCGCCCTCGAAAGCGTCGGCCTGCGCAGCATCAACAACGTGGTCGATGCCACGAACTACGTCATGCTCGAGTGCGGCCAACCGCTCCACGCCTTTGATTATCACCTCGTCGCTCCCGCCCCGGACGGACGCCCCACGATCGTCGTCCGGCGCGCGCTCGAAGGCGAGACGTTCACCACGCTCGACGGCGCGTCCCACGCGCTCACCGGCGACATGCTGCTCATCGCGGACCCGGAGAAGGGGATTGCCCTGGCCGGCATCATGGGGGGGCAGAACAGCGAGATCAACGAGCGCACCGTGGACGTCCTCCTGGAAAGCGCCTACTTCCAACCCACGCAGATCCGCCGCACCTCGAAGGCGCTCGGATTGCGCACCGACGCCTCGTATCGCTTCGAACGCGGCGCCGACCTGGGCGGCACGGACTGGGCCAGCCGCCGCTGCGCCCGTCTCATCCTCGAAACCGCCGGCGGCCAACTCGCCGCGGATGCCGTCGACGCCTACCCCGAGCCGGTCGAGCCGCGGTGTGTCACGCTCCGCCACCGCAAAGTCCGGCAACTCCTCGGCATCAGCCTGCGTCCGGAAGAGATCGAGTCTTGCCTCGGCCCGCTCGGGCTCGAAGTGGTCCGGCGCAAGCCCCAGCCGGTCGATGCCGAACCCGCCGAACCCGAGCCCGTCACGTTCCGCATCCCCACCTTCCGCGTTGATCTCAAGCGCGAAATCGATCTCGTCGAAGAGATCTGCCGCCTGCACGGGGTGGATCGAATCCCGCCCACGCCTCCCCGGGGCGCGCTCGGCGCCAACGACTACGATGCGGTGCACGACCAGTTGGCCGAGGCGCGCCGGCACTTGACCGGTCTCGGCCTCGATGAGGCCCAGGGCCAGACGCTCATCGCCGAACCCGCCGCCCGCCTCGCCGCCCCCGCCGAGACCCTCGTCCCCCTCGCCAACCCGCTCAGCGCCGACATGGGCGTGTTGCGCCCAAGCCTCCTGCCCGGGCTGCTCGACGCCCTCCGCCACAACTGCAGCCGGCAAAACCCGGACGTCGCGCTCTTCGAGATCGGCCGCGTCTTCACGCGCACCGCCGATGGGGTCGGCGAACGCCGGCGCCTGGCGCTGGTCCTCAGCGGACGCCGGCAGCCGCGGTTCTGGAGCGGCGACGACCGCGAAGCGCGGTACGACGGCTCCGATCTCAAGGGGTTGATCGAGGAATTCCTCGAACACTACGGCGTGCGCGGCGCTTCCTGTCTCCGCCGCGAGGCGGCCACGGCCCTGTTCGTCCAGTCCGCCACGATCCAGCTCGGCCGGATCCTCCTCGGCGAGCTCGGGCAGGTGCTGCCCGCCGTCGCGCGGGACAATGACCTGCGCGACCCGGTCTGGATGGCGGAGCTCGATCTCGATCAGTTGCTCGCCCGGCGCAACGCATCCCGCGCGTTCAAACCTCTGCCCCAAGTTCCATCCGTGCGCCGCGACGTCGCCATGATTGTGCCGGAGTCGGTCACCCACGACGCCGTGCTGCTCGCCGTCCGGCAATCGCGCCCGGCGTGTCTCGAAGCGGTCGAGCTGTTCGATGTGTTCCGGGGGCAATCGATCCCGGCAGGTCAGAAGAGCATGGCCTACGCTCTCACCTACCGCAGCCCGGATCGCACCCTGACCGACGCGGAGGTGAATGCCACCCACGACAAGGTCATTCTCCACGTGAAACAAACCCTCAACGCGGTCATCCGCGACACCTGACGCGGCCAGCCCACCGTCCGCAACGCCATGCCTGGCAAGCCATCGCCGCCCGAGCCCGCCACCCCCCTCCCCGTCCTTCGCCAACGGGCACTGATGACCGTCGCCCTCGCGCTGCTGGCCGGCACGGCGTTCTTGCCGCGCCCGCGCGCCGGCGTCTGGATCAACGAGATCGTCGCTGACAACGCGAGCGGTCTCCAGACCCTGGCTGGCGATGCCGCCGACTGGATCGAGCTGGCCAACGACGGTCCCCAGGCCGTACCCCTGGGCGGCTGGTATCTCACGGACCGCGCCTCGAATCTCACCCAGTGGCGCATTCCCAACGGCACGACCATCCCCGCCAACGGCTATCTCGTCGTTTTCGCCGACAGCTCCCCGGTCGCCCTCGTCCAAGGCGAGCTCCACGCCAGTTTCAGCCTCTCGAAAGACGGCGAGTACCTCGGCCTGGTTCAGCCCGATGGCGTCACGGTCGCCAGCGAGTTCGCCCCCGCCTACCCGCCCCAGCTCCGGGATGTCGCCTACGGCCGCGGTCCCCGGCGCGAGCGCGTGCTCGTCGACGCCGGAACCCCTTGCCACTACTGCGTCCCCAACGCCGACAACACCGGCCCGTGTGCCGACGGGGCCGGCGCGCTCGGCTTCGGCAGCCCCGAGGGGGCCTTCACCGTCCGCTACTACGAGTTGACCCGCTCGATCAACACGATCGATGACGCCGAAACCATGATGGCCAACCGCCGCTATTGGAAGACCGACGCCGCCTACCCCATCGTGGGCCAGTACGACACCCTCGATTTTCACGCCAATGGCGCCTCCGGCGCCTTCGCCCAGAACCGCCTCTTTCCCGGCCACACCTATCCCGGCCAGAACAAGGAGAACTTCGCGCTCGAGGCCGAAAGCGCCGTTTTCGTGCCGGCCGCGGGATTCTGGACGTTCGCTGTCGGCAGTGACGACGGGTTCCGCCTGCGCCTCTGGGGACATGGCGTCGATTTCGTCGCCGAATACCCCACCGGCCGCGGCTTCGACACCACGCTCGCCCGATTCAATTTCCCGGTCGCCGGCGTCTACCACCTGCGCCTGGTCTATAACGAGAACTACGGTGACGCAGGCTTCGAGTGCTCCGTCGCCCGGGGTTATCAGGAGACCTTCTCCGCCGAAGCCTTCCGGCTCGTCGGCGATCCCGCCAGCGGCATCCCCCTCGCCGGCGCCATCGGGTCGCTTGTCGACACCGATGTCGCTTCTCTGATGCAAGGCGTCAACGCCCGCCTCGATGCCCGCTGGCTTTTCCGTCTCGAGACGGCACCCGCTCCCGAGGACGACATCACCCTCTCGGTCCGCTGCGCCGACGGCTTCATCGCCGCCCTCAACGGCATCCCCGTGGCGGCCCTCGACGCCCCCACGCCCCTCGCCTGGAACAGCGCCGCCACCGCCACCCGATCGCTCGACGAAACCCTCGCCGGCCAGTCGTATTCCATGGCCGCGCTGTTCCTCAGAGCTGGCGACAATTCCCTCGCCATCACCGCCCTCAATGATTCAGCGCAGGATCCCGATTTCCTCATTGCCCCGCGGCTCTCCTGGCGGCCGGCCGGCCACCAGCTGGCCTTCTTTGACGAGCCCACCCCCGGGTCCGCCAACGCCGAGCCCTACAACGCCCCCACCCCCGCCGTCACCGCCAGCGAACCGCGCGGCTTCAAGACCGCCCCGTTCACCGTGTCGCTCCTCGCCCCCGACACCGCGGACGAGATCCGGTACACGCTCGATGGGACCGTGCCCACAACGGACTCGCTGCGGTACACCGCCCCGTTCGTCGTCTCGAAAACCACCACCCTCCGCGCCGCCGTCGTGGATCCCGCCGCAATCCGCCAGACCGTCACCACGGTGACCTGGCTCTTCCTCGAGGACATCCTCGGGCAGGGCAGCAGCCCGCCGCCGGGCTGGCCGGCGAGCGGCAAGGTCAACGGCCACGTCATGGAATACGGCGTCCGGCAGAGCATTGTCACAAGCGACCCCACGCGCCTGCGCCAGGGCATGACCAATGCCATCCCCTCGATCTCGATCGTCACCGACCTCGCCCACCTCTTCAATGCCCAGACCGGCATCTACGTCAACCCCGGCAACGACGGCATCGCCTGGGAACGGCCCGTCTCCATCGAGCTCATCGATCCCGTCCACGGTGCGGAGGCCGAGTTCCAGATCGACGCCGGCCTGCGGATCCGCGGAGCCTACAGCCGCAGCGCCGGCAACCCCAAGCACTCGCTCCGGCTCTTCTTCCGGTCCGAGTACGGCGACGGCAAGCTGCGGTTCCCGCTGTTTGGCGAGGAGGGGGCGTCCGAGTTCGACAAGGTGGACCTTCGCACCTCGCAGAACTACTCGTGGGCCTTCGAGAACGGCACGCAGGAGACCTTCGTGCGGGAGACGTTCTCCCGGGATTCGCAGCGGGACATGGGGATGCCCTACACCCGCAGCCGGTACTACCACCTCTATCTCAATGGCCAGTACTGGGGCCTCTATCAGACCCAGGAGCGCGGTGACGCCGATTTCGCCGCCACGTACCTCGGCGGCGACGACGACGATTGGGACTGCATCAAGACCACCCAGCCGGGATACACCACAACCGCCAGCGACGGCACGTTCGACGCCTTCTCGGCCCTCCACAACCTCGCGGTCAACCAGGGCTTCACCGGCGCCTACAGCAACAATTACTACCGCGTGAAGGGCCTCAACCCGGACGGCACCCCCAATCCCGCCTACCCGGTCTACCTGGATGAGGACAACCTCATTGTCTACATGCTGACCGCCTTCTACACGGGCGACCCCGACTCGCCCGTGTCGATCTGGGGCGGCATGCCCAACAACATGTACGCCGTCTTCAACCGGGTCTTCCCGGATGGCTTCAAGTGGCTGCGCCACGACGCCGAACATTCCCTGGGCGCGAACAGCAGCTACGGGGTGACGTGCGACACCACCACCGCCGGCGCCACCTACACGTCGTTCGCCGCGTTCAACCCCGCCATCCTCCACCAGCGCCTCTGCCAGCACCCAGCCTACCGCCTCCGGTTCGCCGACCTGGTGCAAAAGCACTTCTACGGTGATGGCGCGCTCACCCCCGCCAACGCGCAGCAGCGGTTCCGGAGCCGCATGCATGAGATCGATCTCGCGATCATCGGCGAGTCCGCCCGCTGGGGCCGCGGCAAGACGCGGGATGCCACCTGGCTCCCCGCCTGCAACGCCGTCCTCAATTCCTACCTCGACCGACGCCGCGATATCGTCGCAGCCCAGTTCCGCCAGCGCCGCTGGTTGCCGTCCATCGATGTCCCCCGCTTCTCCGTCACCAATGCCACCGTGACCGCCGGCCATCTCCTCCGCCTCTCCGCCACCAACGCCTTCTATTACACCCTCGACGGCTCCGACCCGCGCCTCCCCGATGGCCGCGTCAATCCCTCCGCCGTCGCGGTCCAGGGCGAGGGACCCGTGGCGCCGATCCCCCTCATCCCCCGCGGCGCCCGATGGCGCTGCTTCGACCGCGGCTCCGAACCGGCCCCCGCCGGCGGTCTCTCGTGGCGCGACCCCGGATTCCCGGACGGCGCCTGGATCGAAGGCCCCGCCATCCTCGGCTACGCCGGCCCGGACAACCCCAACCCGGTCGCCACCGGCACCTGCCGGTACGTGGTCGGTTTCTCCGGCCCTACCGTCGTCACCACCTACCTGCGCCATGCCTTCATCGTCGATACCACCAACGCCATCCCGAAGGTCGTCGCCGAAATCCTCCGCGACGACGGCGTCGTCGTCTATCTCAACGGCGTCGAGGTCCCCGCGTGGCGCGAAAACATGCCCCCGGGAGCGCCCACCTACGAGACCCATGCCGCGACGGCCGTGAATTGGCCTGCACACAACACCTACTTCAAGCGGGAAGCCGACGTCGCCGCCCTCCTGCAGACGGGCACCAACACCCTGGCTGTCGAGCTGCACCAGTGCAGCGAGAGCAACACCGATCTTTACTTCGATTGCTCCCTCACCATCCCCGGCAGCGAGGGCCTGCTCACCGCCGACATCCCCGTCACCCGAAGCCTCACCCTCAAGGCCCGCGCGTTCAATGGGACCGAGTGGAGCGCCCTCGTCGAGAATACCCTGACGGTCAAAACGGTCGCCTTCACCGGGACCCGGGTCACCGATGACGGTCTCCTCGTCGCCGAAACGACCGGTCTCGAAGGACCTGTGACGCTCTGGTGCTCGTCCGATCTCCACACCTGGATCCCGTGCGACCCTTCCGCCTGGTCCCTGACCGAGGGCGTGTTCACAATCGACCTCAAACACCCGTTACTCTCCCCCGGCCCCCAGAATTTCTTCCAGATCCGACTCCCCGACTGACACCGCACCGGAGCGGCCGCGAAACGCGGAGGGATGGCCGCCAAAAGGCTCAAGAAACGCAAAGCCCGCCAAGGCCCCTCCAAAGGCATTCGCCGCTCCATCCCCCTTCGTCGCCACCCTTGTCGCTACTCCGGGCTTTCTTGCCTGGCCCAGTCGGCGAGCACCGACACGGTGACGGTCCAGCGGGTCAACCGCGGACCACGCCAAGCACGCTGGGGCATGCGGATCGAATTCGTGCCTGCGGACCAGACCCCCACAGACCTCAGTAGGTTTGGCTCTTCCGCGGCGTCCGGTATCGCATCCAGAGAATATCCGGGTCCGATGCGAGCGCCGGGATATGACCGATGTCGCTATACTTGACCTTGGTGTTGCGGGGGTCCTTCATGGTGGGGCCAGCCCACTTCCGGATCTCCGAATGACCGTCCGCGAACGCGAATCCCGCCGCTCCGTTGTGGTAGCAGGCCGGCTGATCAATCCACTCCGTCTTGTAGGGCGCGAAGAAACCCGCGTCGTTGATGCTGTCCGGATGTTCGTCGACGTAAACCCAGGTGTCCGACGGGCCGGGGATGATGAGCTCCGACGCGCGCTTGACATGGGCAAACGCGGCATCCCAGGGACCATCCTCCGCGTTGCCTTCGCCGACGCCGATGTTGCCGGAGATGCTGCGCACGCGTTCGGTCCAGTGCCGGGTCCGCTGGACGGGGCTGAGGTACTTGTCGGCGGGGCACTTGAACACGTTCTTGGCATTGCCAAAGTACTGGGCCAGTTTCGAGTAGCGGCGGTCGGTGAGGTAGAGGGTGTTCGTGTTGTCGGAGGATGTTGACCAATCCAGCCAGCCCACCACCCACGGCGCGTCCTTGTGGTCGGCGGTCGGGCTGCTGGCCCAGCCGCCGTGGAACGCGCCCGGGAACTTGTCGTTGTTGTCGCCAATGTAGCTGTGCCAGGCCAGCATGAGCTGCTTGGTGTTGTTCATGCACATGATGCCCTGGGCCTTGGCCTTTGCCTTGCTCAGGGCCGGCAAGAGCATGCCGGCGAGGATCGCAATGATCGCGATGACAACGAGCAGTTCGATCAGCGTGAAGCCGGTCTCCGGTCGGCGAGTGTGGATTCCATTCATAGCGCACCCGGGTTGTGAGCGGCAGTTTACCTCGCGGACAATCGGGAGGCAAGCGCCCGCAGAGAGAAGGAGGGAACGGATTTCATCCTGCTGTCGTCCGTCCTCCGTCCGAGACCAGCGGACCGGCGATGCGGGCCGGTGCGCCACGGCGCAGAGGCTGGAAGGCGCTGCGGACCCTTGCATGCGGATTGGGGTGCTTGTCATCCCGCGCCGCATCCCCTAACGTGCGGGCATGTTCGATGCCCTGACGTCCAAGCTCCAGAATGTGTTCCGCAACCTGCGGGGTCTCGGCCGGATTTCGGAATCGAACGTGGCCGAATCGCTGCGCGAGGTGCGCATGGCGCTCCTGGAGGCGGACGTGAACTTCAAAGTCGCCCGCGATTTCATCGAGCGGGTGAAGGAGAAGGCCATCGGCGAGCAGGTCGTCCAGAGCATCCAGCCCGGCCAGCAGGTCATCAAGATCATCCACGACGAGCTGGTCGCACTGCTCGGGTCTGAGAACGCGGCGCTCGATCTCAGCGGCAATCCCACCAGCATCCTCCTGGTCGGACTCCACGGCTCGGGCAAGACCACCACCTGCGGCAAGCTGGGCCGGCTTCTCCAGAAACAGGGGCGCACCCCCTTGCTCGTGGCCGCCGATGTCTACCGTCCGGCAGCCATGGACCAGCTCGCCACGCTCGGCGAGAAGATCGGCCTGCCGGTCTTCGTCAAACGCGGCGAGACCGACGTCCTCGCCATCGCCCGCGGCGCCCTCGACGAGGCCCGTGCCCGGCAATGCAATGTGCTGTTGTTCGACACCGCCGGCCGCCTGCAGATCGACGAACCGCTCGTCCAGGAGCTCGTCCGTCTCCGCGATCTGGTCCGGCCCCGCGAGATCCTGCTCGTGCTCGACGCGGCCACGGGCCAGGAGGCCGTGAACGTGGCCACCCACTTCGATCAGGCTCTCGAAATCACCGGCGCGGTCCTGACCAAACTGGACGGCGACGCCCGCGGCGGCGCCGCCCTCAGCTTCAAAGCGGTTGTCGGCAAGCCGATCAAGCTGATGGGCGTGGGCGAGAAGCTCGAGGACTTCGAGCCGTTCCATCCCGAGCGCATGGCCCAGCGGATCCTTGGCATGGGCGATGTCGTCAGCCTCGTCGAACGCGCCGCCGAGGCGGTCGATGCCCAGGATGTCCAGCGGCTCGAGGAGAAGATGCGCAAGGGGCAGTTCACCCTCGATGACTTCCTCGACCAGCTCCGCCAGATGCGCAAAATGGGCCCGCTCGAGAACCTCGTCGGCCTCCTCCCTGGCGGCGGCGAGCTCGCCCGGCAAGCCGACCTCGGCCAGAGCGAACGGGAGTTCCGCCGCATGGAGGGCATCCTGTGCGCCATGACGCCCCGGGAACGCCGCAACCCCCAGATCCTCAACGCCCGCCGCCGCATCCGCATCGCCAACGGCAGCGGCGTCAAGGTGGCCGAAGTCAACAGCCTCCTGCAACGCTTCGGCCAAATGCAGCAGATGATGAAGAAAATGGGCAAGCTCCAGCGGATGATGGGCCGCTTCGGAGGCGCGCCGCCTCCCGGCCTGTTCCGCCGCTAGAGTCCTCTCTAGCGAGGCGCGCCTCAGACCTAACGAAGTCCGCGATCCCATGAAGCCTTCCTGCCTTTCCGGACCCTCTCTTCCGCGCCTCGCCAATGTGGAGTCCTCGAAGGCGGGGGGCTGGGGTTGGAACGGCAGGGACCAAACTTGACCTGGTGACCCCATGTTTCAGGAGTCGAGGACTCCAGGGATGCCCGTGCCCCCCGAACTCGCCATCGTCATCCCGGTCTACAACGAACAGGAGAACGTCCTGCCGCTCGCCGCCGAGGTCGCCGCCGCCCTCGCACATCAACCGCGCCGCTGGGAACTGGTCTTCGTCGACGACGGCAGCACCGACGCCACCTGGCAACGCATCGAAGCCGCCCATCAGCAGGACCCCCGCGTGCGCGGCCTCCGCCACCCGCGCAACGCCGGCCAAAGCGCCGCCGTCTGGACCGGCGTCCGCCACACCGCCAGCCCCCTCATCGCCACCCTCGACGGCGATCGCCAAAATGACCCCGCCGAGTTGCCCCGTCTCCTCGAGCTTCTCGAGGGCGCCGATTTCGTCTGTGGCCGACGCGAGCAGCGCCAGGACTCCTGGCTCCGGCGCGTCTCGTCGAGGATCGCCCGCTGGGTCCGTACCCGCGCCCTCGGCAGCGAGTTTCAGGACACCGGCTGCGCGCTCCGTGTGTTCCGGCGCGAAACGCTCGACGGCGTCCCCGGCTTCAACGGCCTCCACCGGTTCCTTCCTATCCTCGTCGCCGGCGCCGGCTTCCGAACCCGGGAAGTCCCGGTCCGGCACCGGCCGCGCACCGCCGGCACCTCGAAATACGGCGTCTGGAA
Source organism: Verrucomicrobiota bacterium (assembly GCA_029556615.1). Lineage (GTDB taxonomy): Bacteria > Verrucomicrobiota > Verrucomicrobiia > Limisphaerales > J093 > JAKQDD01. Next base: position 13,451 of record JAKQDD010000030.1, read on the forward strand.
CCGGCTCGGCCGCGGCCTGTTCGATCTCGTCGGCGTCGCCTGGTACCAACGCCGCCGGCTGCCCACGCTGGCGGTCACGAGGACCGACGACAGTACTCCGGTGCGTCAGTGCGCCAGTGGGACGGTTGACCAGACCGAGGACCGAGGACTGAGGATGGATTCGACGTGATGTGCCATTGACCTCGATCCATCCACCGGAGCGCAACCGGTTCCCGGTCGTTCTGGCGCTCCTGCTGGGGCTCGCCTTCGGCGATCTCCTTCTGGGCCAGCGCACGCTGTTCTATCGCGACTTCGGCGTGCTCGCTTATCCGACCATGGCCTACGCGAGGGATTCCATCGCCCAGGGCGCGCTTCCTCTCTGGAATCCCCTCAGCCACTGCGGCGTCCCGTTCCTCGCCCAGTGGGGCACGCTCACACTCTACCCGGGGTCGGTGATCTGGCTGCTTCTGCCTCTGCCGTGGGCGGCCAACGTCTTTTGCCTCCTCCACCTCTGGCTGGCCGGCTTCGGCATGCACCGATTGGCGCGCCGATGGACCGGCGACCCCACCGCGGCCGCACTGGCCGGCACCGCCTTCGTGTTCAGCGGGCTCACGCTTTCCTGTCTCCTCTGGCCGAACTACACCGCGGCTCTCGCCTGGATGCCCTGGGTCGTCTCCACGGCATGCCGGGCCGCACGACACGGCGCGCGAGCGGTCCCGCTCGCCGTCCTCCCCGCTGCCCTGCAAATCCTCGCCGGCGTTCCCGAAATCCTCGGCCTGACCTGGCTCGTCGTTTTCCTCATTGTCCTGCTCGCACCGCCCCGCGAGGCCTCCCCCGCTTCCCCTGCGCTCTCCGCCCAGCCCACGCCCCCGGGCCGTGGACTGACCCTCGTCCGCCTGACCGCCGTGGCCGCCCTGGCTGCCGGTCTCACCGCGATCCAATGGGCCCCCTTTGTCGAGCTGCTGACGCACTCGCACCGCGACACCGCTTTCGCCACCGGCAAGTGGGCGCTCCCACCCTGGGGTTGGGCCAACCTGGTTGATCCCTTGTTCCGATGCTTCCCCACCAGCCTGGGCGTCTACTTCCAACCCGGCCAGGAGTTCTTCTCCTCCGTCTACCTCGGCACGGGTGTCGTCGCCCTCGCCCTCGCCGGCGTTGGTCTCGTCCGCAAACCTTGGTGGTGGGTCCTCGCGGCGCTCGCCCTCGCCGGAGCGTGGCTCGCCCTCGGCAACCACTCGGCCCCTTACCGCGTCCTCCGCGAAACCGTCCCCCCGCTTGGACTGGCACGGTACCCGGTGAAGTTCCTGTTGCTGACCGGATTCGCCGCACCGCTCCTCGCTGCCGGCACCCTCGCCGCGCTCAAGACAGGCCCTTACCATGTCCCCCGCCGGTCCTTTCGCCCGGTCGCCATCGCGTGCGGCTTGGTCCTGCTTGCCCTCGCCGGGTTGGCTGCCTGGACCATCCACCATGCAGCCGCCGCCGACACCGCCGCCGTCCGCCTCCTCAACACGGCCGCCCGCGCCGGCTTCCTCCTGGCCACGATCGCCGCCCTTGGCGCGACGGTGCGCACTGGCATCACCTCGAGAACGGCGGCGGCGGCGATTGTCCTGCCTGTCCTGATCGCCCTCGACGGGCTCAGCCACGTCCCCGCCCAGAATCCCACCCTGCCCGCCAATGTCCTCGAACCCGGCCTCGCCCGGGCTGCTGCTTCCCTGCCCCACTCGGGTGAAGGCCGCGTGTTCATCACCCCCGAGGCGGAAGACCAACTCCTGAACAGCCGCCTGACAAACGCCGCCGACGATCTGGTCGGGAAACGGCTCGCTCTCTGGTCCAACCTTAACCTCCTCGAAGGCGTCCCCAAGGTGAACGGGGCCGCCACCCTCCAAATCCGCGAACAGGCCGATCTGCAGCGGTTGCTGTACGATGCACCACCTGCCCATCGCGAGGGCCTCCTCGATTTCCTCGGCGTCACGCGAATGACGGCGCCCGCCAACCCCACCGAGTGGATAACCCGCTCGAATGCCATGCCCCTCGTCACCGGGGGCCAGCAGCCCGTCTACACCCCCGTCGACTGGAACCCCAACGCTCTCCTCGATCCCGAATGCGATCTCCGGACACGCGTCTTCCTGCCGGAACCGGCACGCGCCGCGGCGGCGGCGGCGGGAGTCGCGGAGACAGCCGTCCCGGTCACGTTCGCCGGGCGGCAGGGCGATGCGCACCACCTTCGGGTCGTTGCGGAGACACCGGCGCCCGCCTGGGTGGTGCTGGCCCAATCCCACTACCCGGCCTGGCGCGCCGAGGTCAACGGCCGCCCCGCCCGCCTCTGGCCGGCCAACCACGCTTTCCAGGCCCTCTGCATCCCCGCCGGGACCTCCACGGTCCGGATCGTCTATCGGGATCGCGTCTTCTGGGCGGGCGCGGCTCTCAGCGCCGCCACAGCGATTCTCCTGCTCCGCGTGAAGCGTCGCGCCCGCGCTGGTTGATGCCGCCGCGGAGCCTGGCCGACGCGTTTGCCGCGGCGCTGGCCAGGAGACTGAAAGCCGACCTTGTCACCGGCGATCCCGAGTTCAAAGCCGTGGCAAGGGAGATCTCGGTCACCTGGTTGCCATGACGCCCCGACAGGACCTCAATCGCCACCCACCGCCCGATAGAATCGGTGCGGATGCTCCGGCGCCCCCGGATCCGCCAGCGGCACCGTGACACCCGGCAACACGAGGTTCATCAGGTAGTGTTCGCTGCTCGCGGGTGCCGCCGTGGGTCTCCTCGATCTGCTCAAGGCAGGTGAAACGGTATCGGCTTTCCAGCTTCAGCCCAGCCAGGGAAGGACCACCCTCTTTGATCCTTCCAGAGAACTCATCCTCCTCCGCGGCGATACGCCAAGCACCGCTGTCCACGTCTGCCTTCTTAAGGGCGCCGACGATTGCACTTTCCTCGATCGCATCGGGCTCGATAGAGTGCGCTCCAGGGACCCGCATCGGGAGCGCGCTCGAGGCGCCCGGCGGTCCCCGCAGCAGAGCGTCACGCGGGAAGCCATGTACAGTCTCGTCATTCGCGGCGGTCGCCCCCTCGAGGGGGAAGTGACCATCAGCGGCGCCAAGAACGCGGTCCTGCCCATTCTGGCGGCGACGCTCCTCACGCGTGAGCCGTGCACCCTCCGCCGCGTTCCCGCGCTGAGTGACGTCACCTTCATGATGCGGATCCTGACCGCCCTCGGCGCCAAGGTGCGGGCGCACGGCGATGCGGTGACGGTCGAGGCAGGCCGCGTCAAGGGGATCGCGACCTACGATCTGGTGCGGAAAATGCGCGGCTCGATCTGTGTCCTTGGGCCCCTGCTCGGCCGGCTGCGCGACGCGAAGGTCTCCCTGCCCGGCGGCTGCGTGATCGGTTCGCGGCCGATCGATCTGCACTTGAAAGGCCTGCGCGCGCTGGGCGCCGACGTGTCGATCCAGCAAGGCTACGTCCGGGTGCGGGCCCCGCGCCTCGCGGGATCGGAGATGTTCCTGGGCGGGCGCGCCGGGCCCACGGTGCTGGGGACGGCGAACGTGATGATGGCAGCGGTCCTGGCGGAGGGAGTCACGACGATCCAGAGCGCGGCGTGCGAACCGGAGGTGGTGGATCTTGCGGACTTCCTGAACGCCATGGGCGCGCGCATCAGCGGCGCGGGCAGCCCGACGATCACGATCACCGGGGTGGGCGAGCTGCACGGGGTCGAGCACGAGGTGATTCCGGACCGGATCGAGGCGGCGACCTTCGCGGTGGCGGCGGCGGCCACCCGGGGCGAGGTCACGCTGCGCCGGTGCCGGCCCGAGCACCTGCATGCTGTCATCGACAAACTCCAGGAGGTCGGCGTCCGGATCACCCACAACCGGAACTCGATGACGGTGCGCGGGGACGCGGCGCTCCGATCGGTGGACGTCACCACCCAGCCCTACGCCGGTTATCCCACGGATGCCCAGGCGCAGATGATGGTGCTGATGACCCAGGCGCCGGGGATCAGCCTCATCACCGAACGCGTTTTCGAGGCCCGGTTCATGCACGTCAGCGAGCTGGCGCGTCTCGGTGCCGACATCACCATCGAGGGCCCGACCGCCATCGTGAAGGGGGCCACCGCCCTCTCGGGAGCGCCGGTGATGGCCAGCGACCTGCGGGCCTCGGCGGCCCTGGTCATTGCCGGGCTCGTGGCCGAGGGCCAGACCACCGTGAAACGGATTTACCACCTTGACCGCGGCTACGAGAAGATTGATGAGAAACTGCGCCGGCTGGGCGCCTCCGTGCGCCGGGTCCGGGATTGAGACTGCAACTCCATGAGACACGTTCTGACGGTTTTATTGGTGGCGACGGTGATCTGGCTGGGCTTGAAATTCAACCGCTACGCCAAGGAGAGAATCAGGTCCAAACCGGCGACCGAAGAGAGCGGCCAGGCGCCTGCCCCGGGCAAGATGCGCGGCATGGCGGCCGCTCTCGAACCGGCGTTCGAGGAGGCGAAGCGCGGGGGACCCGAGAATCTCTGGAAATGGATCGAGCAGCACCGCGCCGACCTCCGTGATCCGCGGCTGGCGGACATCGAGTTGGACTACGTGGTGCTGGTGGGCGGTTCGAATCCCGCCGAGGCCCGGCGGGTTCTGGCGTCACTCGAACCGCGGGTCCAAGCCGCTTCCCCGGTCCATAAACGGTTCCAGCAACTCAAGCAGACCTATTCGGTCGCCGGCGCCAAAGCGCCTTGAACCCGGCGGAGATCGAATCCTTCCGGCCGATTGTAAGCCTGGATCCGGGCTGACAGCGTGTCGAAGCCGAGAAAGAAGCCGGTGGACGCCGCCGCCTTGCCGACGCACTCGAAGCGCAGCACGTGGGGCCCGGCCGCCAGGCGATGCGTCCCAATCCGATGCGGCGTCGGAGTGATGCTCGGATGATGGAGATCCAGCGTCGCCGCCTCCCGACCATCGACGCGAACACGGTACCGGCCGTAGTCCGGGGCGTGCAGCATCCGGACCGAGAGCGTGGCGTTGACCTCCTTCTCGAGGGTGAACGGGATCTCGACCCATCCCTTGTCATCCCCGGGGGTGAACCAGAGCTGCTGGTTGTCCGTAAGCCCGCCGATGTCCTGAACCTGCAGCGGATGCTCCGAGTGCCGGGCCTGGGGCACGGCTTTCCAGCCCACCAGCAGGGTCTCCTCCCGGAACGGCAGGCGCTCCGGGCCCGGCGGCAGGGCGGCCCAGGGGCGATGCGGCTCGATCTGGTACCAGAACGCCACCGAGGACATCAGGTCGTCGCGTTCGATGTAGCCGGTGACCTTGCCGTCGGGGAAGACTTGTCCGCCCTTGTGCTCGATCTCGACCCGCAGGGAACGGGTAAACGGCACGGGATCGACCAGGTGAAACCGGTAGGCCGTGCTGCGATCCCCGGCGCCGTAACCCTCCCAGAGCGGCGTCCCGTAAAAGAGGCCGTCCTGCTGGCGGAATCCCCAGGCGTCGCAAAAGTAGTCCTCGGTGCCCGTGCCCCGGAGCTGCGGCTCGGCGGCGCCATCGATCGTGAAGAAATCGTCGCCCTCGCCGTACCAGCCGGAGGACATGTGATAGACACTCTGGATGGTGCCGACGTAATGCCCGCGGCCGGCGAGGTCGGCGAGCAGGTAGTTGCGGCCCATCTGGCAGGGGTGCTCCTGCCGGTACATCGCGTGGAAATAGGCGGAGTCGTCCGGCAACGCCGTGTGCTTCTGCCAGTCGACGTAGTAATAGAAGGCGTGGCACCGCTGGGTGCTCTCGTTGCTCACGGTCAGCCGCGCCGACTTGTGGAAGGGCATGGGCCAGTAACAGTTCCGGGCCCGGCCGTCCGACGTCACCCGGATCGGCAGCGACAGGAATGGCCGGTCCACGCCATGGCCGATTCCGAAGAAATCGCCGATCGGCGCCTCGACACTCGGGTGGCTCTCCCCATCCCAGTAGACGCGCAGCGTGAGCAGCCTCGAGTAAAACGGGGCGTCATGGGCGATGGTGAACCAGATGTGGGTGATCACCCCGGGCCCTTCGAGCTCCGCCAAGGTGAGCGTCCCCCCGGGCGGGATCGGCCGGGCGTCGCCGTTGCCGTCCTTCCAGTTGGGATCAGACGACGACGCGCGCCGCGCCTCGAACGGTTTGAGCTGGGCGAGCCCGGACAGTGGATTCCCCGTGAGCGATTGGGCGTCGGCTCTCGGAAGAAGCGCTTCGCCGGACAGCAGCAGGGCGAGGGCAAGACCCGCCGAGGCTCGAGCGGTCGTGGGACGATGGTGTTGCATGGGCTGTTTATCCGCGGCCGCATGCGGGTTGACAACAGCATTTGTACATGTCGGGTGGCGCGGTCCGGTGCTGAGGCACGAAGAACGCGGAGAGGGGATCGGCTTGGGGTTCGTGGGGGGCACTCAGCGTCCCTCGTCAGTTTGGGGCCGAGGGAGGCGCCGGCGCTCGACTTACCATTGCGGTAGACGGTCGTTGAGCAGACGGCAGAGGCCGTCGCCCAGGGCGCACGTGTTGAAGTTCAGCAGCAGTCCCTGTGGCCATCCCCCGAGCCGAAGTTGACTCAGGAGATCCGCTTTGTGGACAGGCAGGAGTTCGGCTACCGCCTTGGGTGCTACCACGACGCACCCCGCGACCAGCAAGGGCACGTGCATCGCCTGCTGAAGCGCCTGTCCTCTGTAGACCAGAGGAACTTGCACGCGTCGCTCGAACGAGAGCTTGCGAAGCGCGAGTTCGTGACACAGACACGATTCGTACGCCGAGGCCAGCAATCCGGGCCCGAGATGCCGCTGCACTTCCAGAGCCGCTGCTAGGACCGCATGAGACACCCGGTTGGTGTCGGCGTTGCCCTGCAATTCTGACCCGGTCTCTCGTACAGGATCCGGTTCTGCTTGCCTGCACCGTTGGCGACCCTGTCTTGTCAAGTCTGGCGGGTTCCCCTCCTCGAACCCGAGCACCAAGCGCCGGATTCCCCGCTTGAGAACGGCGACGTGGAAATTCAAGAGCAGTCCGATGCGCCAGCCACCCAGTCTCAGGTAGGTGATCATCTGAGCTTCGTGAACCGGTGCGATCGTTTCGAGCGCCTTGACCTCCACGACGACTGTATTCTCAGCCAGGATGTCTAGGCGGTAACCGCAGTCGAGCTTCACGCCTTTGTACACGACGGGGAGAGCTTTCTGCGCGCGGAACGTCATGCCACGGAATTCGAGTTCCCGACAGAGAGCGCGTTCGTAAGCCGCCTCCGGTTTACCCGGACCCAACTCGCGGTGGACTTCAATGGCACCGCCGATGATCGACTGGGTGACAGTGTTTGCCCTCACATTTGGTATTATACTGGTGAGGGGGACGAAACGCGAATCTCAGCGTCGCTTCGTGTCTCTGCGGTGGGATGAGTCGGGCGATCAACCGCGGAGGCACGAAGAACGCGGAGAGGGATCGGCTTGGGGTTAGTGGGGGAGTCCTCTGCGCTCCTCGTGTCTCTGCGGTGGGATGAGTCGGGCGATCAACCGCGGAGGCACGAAGAACGCTCTGTAACCTGGGGAGGCTTGCGGGCGTTAACAGAAACAACAACGGACTCTTGACGTGACCTCGAGCATCCTGACACGGTGGGCCGGATAATCCATGGCGGCCGAGATCTGCGAAGTTGTCACCGACGCCGACGTCGAGCGGGCGCGCCAGGGGGACGCGGAGGCCGGGCGACGGCTGGTGGAAGGTCTCTACCCCGTGGTGCTCCGGATCGTCCGCGGCCATCGGCCGGTGCGGACGGGCGAGGCGGACCTGGCGCAAGAGGTCTTCCTCAAGATCTTCGCCCGGCTCGACCGCTATCAGCCCCGGGCGGGCGTGCCGTTCGTCCATTGGGTGTCGCGGGTGGCGGTCCGGACGTGCCTCGACCTGCTGCGGGCGGAACGGCGCCGGCCCGAACGGATGTGGTCGGACCTGACCGAGGAAGAGGCAACCTGGCTCGAGTACCTGCTTGCGGGATCGGACGAAAACCCGGCCGGCTCTGCGGCGGCGGCGCGCGAGGTGGTCAGGCACTTGCTCGGACGACTGCCGCCCGCGGACAGTCTGGTGCTGACGCTCCTCGACCTCGAGGAACGGTCGGTCAAAGAGATCAGCGCCCTGACCGGCTGGAGCGTAACGTCGGTGAAGGTGCGGGCCTTTCGCGCCCGCCAGCGGTTGCGGCGGGTGGCGGAGCAGTACCGGAAGGAACAGCGTCATGAACACTTTTGACCGGCGATGGCAGCGGCTGACCGCGGCGGCCCGGGAGGCGCCGTCGCTGTCCGAGGCGGCTCCTCACGGCTGGGCGGCGCGAGTGTGGGCGCGGGCCCAACCGGGGAGGGGCGCGGATGCCGGCGGCCTCTGGCTGCGCTGGGCCTTGCGCGCCCTGGGAGCGATGGCCTCCCTGCTGGTGATCGCCACGGTTCTCGACCGTGGGCTCGACCGGCACGATGCCACGCTGCGTCCGCCCCTCGAGAACGTGATTGCGGGCATTTTCTGGAGTCTATGAAGGCGAGGGATCGCGCGAAAATCCTGGCGACGCTGGCCGGCCTCATGCTTGTGAGCGGGGCGTTCGGCGCCTTGTTGGGCGCCCGCTGGGAGCGCCGGGAGATGCGGCTCCAGTTCGACCCTGAGAACTGGAACGAGTACGCCATGCGGCTCATCGATCAGAAACTGCGGCTCTCTCCGGACCAGCGGGTCCGGGTGCGGGCCGCCATCGACCAGGCGGTGACCGAGATGAAGACTCTGCATCACGACACCGTACGCGAGACCGGGAATGTCGTGAACCGCATGCTGGGGGCCATCGACCGCGAGCTGACGCCCGAACAACGCAAGATCGCCGAAACCCTCGTCCCCCCGCCCGAGCAGGTCACGATCGACCTCCTCAAGGTCCGGGAGCGCCCGGCCCCCTGAGGCCAGATTTACCCTTGGAAGTCCTGTAACCTCGAACCTCACTGCAGCGTTATGTACAGCATGACACATACCCTGAAATCCGTTCTGAACCCCACCCTCACCCTGTGCGCCCTGGCGGCGTTCCTGGCCACGCCAGCCTCGATGCAGGCGCAGGAGCGCCTGCCGCTCGAGCAGGCGCAGCGCTTCGCCAAGTTCATTCATCAGGACCCCAAGCTGCTCGAGGCGCTGCCCCTGAAAGTCGAAGCCGACGTGACCAAGCCGATGGCCATTCGGGACGAGGAGCACGGCGGCCTCTTGATCCCCGATGCCCGGTTGACGGTCGAGTCCCTGGCCAAGGTCGGGACCAATGCGGTGCCGGTCGGCGAGCTCTGGCTCCGCCTGCTCGGCGTGCGCAAGGACTACGATGTCGTTCCCGCCAGCCAATTGAACGTGATCAAGTTCACCACCGACAACGGCCAGGTGTCGGCCCCGGTCTACCCGCTCGCGGTGCGGCAGAAGTCCGGGGGCGGACTCGAGCTGCTCGTCTACGGCAAGGCCAAGGAGCCGCTGCTGAAGCTGCCGCTCAAGGCGATCGACGCCAAGCAGGAGCTGCCCCTGGAGGCCGATGGCGAACGCGGCGGCGACGGCGCCACCGTGACCCTCAAGATCGCCGGGAAATACCAGGCCAGTTTCGAAGTGGGCGAATTGTGGATGGACTAGCATGGCGCCGCCTCAGACCCGGCTCGAGCACAGACTCCCGACATGAACCGCCGTGAGTTCACCCGGGTCGCCTTCCTGACGGGCGGCGCGGCCGCGACTGCGGCCGCGCTGCCGGCACTCGCCGCCGAGGCGCCAGCCCGACGCATCCGCACCGGCGTCATTGGCTGCGGCAGCGTGTCGAACTCCTATCTCCCCTCGCTGACGAGCTGTTCGTTTGTCGAGGTGGTCAGCCTCTGTGACCTCAAGCCGGACCGTGCCCGGCGGCAGGCGGCGCGGTTCAAGGTGGCGCACCACTATCCCCACATCGACGCGATGCTGGCCGGCGAGCCGTTCGAGTTCCTCGTGGACCTCACGGACATGCAGCAGCACGAGGGGATCAACCGCCGTGCCCTCGAAGCGGGCAAGCACGTTTGGAGCGAGAAACCGATCGCCAACACGCTCGCGGCGGGCCAGGAGCTGCTCCGTCGGGCGCAGCAGAAGGGCCTGCGTCTCTGGGGTGCGCCGATCACGGTGCAGAGCCCCCAGTTCGCCTTCATGGCCAGGCAACTCGCCGCCGGCAAACTGGGCCGCGTGGCCGCCGCCCACGCGGATTACGGCCATGAAGGCCCCGATTGGTCGGCGTTCTTTTACGAGAAGCTTGGCGGCTCGATGCCGGATCTTGCGGTCTACAACCTGACGTCACTCACCGGCCTGTTGGGCCCGGCGAAACACGTCACCGCCTTGTGCAGCATCGTCACGGCCGAGCGCACGGTCGGCGACAAGGGCCGCATCCGGGTGACCGAGGAGGACAACGCGATGGTGCTCCTCGACCACGGCCAGGGCGTCATCTCGCACATCCAATCCGGGTTCAACTACTTCAATCCGCACGGCCACGACGGCAGTCAGGAGACACGCCACACCCTCACCCTCGTCGGTTCGACCGGCTTCATGGGGCTGGTGGGCTACGATTGGGCGCCGTTGGGGGTGGACCTGGCCACGAAGGACGCCCCGCGATTACAGCGCCATGCCACGGACGCCCAGGGCTACGTCTGGCAGCAGGGCGCCGCCCTGGCCGCCGAATGTCTGGCGACCGGCAAGGAGCTGCTCGTCACTCCCGAGCACGCGCTGCACGTGCTCGAGATCATCACCGCCGCCCGCGAATCCTCCGCCATGGGGCGCCGCATCGCCCTCGCCTCGACCTTCCGCTGGCCCGTCGTGGTTGGACCGTGACTCTGGGACTCGCGGCAATCCAGGTGCAGAACACGGGCCACACGACTCCGAGTGGCGGCTTCGGCCATGCTCACGCCAGAGCGGGCTTCAAGAACTCAGGGGACTTTGACATCCCATAGCTCGAGAGAGGGATATGCGGTGTCAGCGCGGTTATTAAAGTACCAGTTACACGTGGGATCGCAACCATCCCAATCGACGGCAAACAGATCCCAGCCACCATTACCTGCAGCGAGATTACGCTCGAAGCGGGTCCCACAACTGCCCCCAACGGTGATTCCCGAACGGTTGCCGCAAGTTTCGTTGCCGGTCACCGTGCAATCGGGCGAGTTCCCCACCTCGATCCCGTTCCAACCGTTGTTGCAGGCCCGGTTGTGGTCCGCTGTGCACTCTGGGGACTGCGCCAAATAAATGCCGTCCCACGCGTTGTCCTCGCACACGTTGTGGTCGACGACGCAACCGGGTGAGAGCCACAGCCGGATGCCGTCTCCCCGGGAGGCCGTTACTCGGTTGTTATGGATATGAACACGGGTGTTGGCGCCGTTAAGCATGATCCCGGTCGGAGTGCCTTCTACCGTATTGTGACCGATCTCATAGTCTCTCGATCCGGACATGGTGATGCCCTCCGAGACACAGCCGTGTATCAGATTGCGGACGATGTGCCCGCCTTGTACTGGGAATCCAAGTCCTCCGTAAATACCCGACCAGAATCCGGAGATGTCGAAGCCTTCGACAAGAACGTCATCAGCCATGACCGCTATCCCCTTCTCGTAATCATCCGTGGGTCTGTCTGCTTTCACAAAAACTGAACCGAGTCTTCTTGTGTTTTGGGGAAGCAGATGCTCGTGGGTACAAGTCTGGCAGTCGGAGGTCAAGCGCATTCACAACACCGCCATGGGCTCATGGGCTCGAGCCCGCGCTCACAGACGGTCCGAACCCTGCGGCGGGCATGGCGCCGCGCCGCCGCGCCCGGTGAGGAACCAGGCGGGCACGATGCCCATGCCTTTCATCTCGATGGTGCCTCGCGCTTCGAACGTGTAGCGCCCCCGCAACCGCTCATACACCGCAGCGCCCACCTGGATCCGGCCCGGCAGTCCATGGCTTTCCATGCGGCTGGCGGTGTTCACCGTGTCTCCCCAGAGGTCGTAATTGAACTTGTGCCGGCCGATCACGCCGGCAATCACCGGCCCGGTGTTGATGCCGATCCGCAGCCGCAAGGGAACCGGGTAATCGCCCGGGTGCTGCTCGACATAGGCCATCATGCCCAACGCCGCCTCCGCCACCGCCTCGGCATGATCGGCGCGCGGCGTTGGCAACCCCCCAACCACCATGTAGGCGTCCCCGATCGTCTTGATCTTCTCGAGGCCCTGCGCCGCCGCCAGCTCGTCGAATGCGCTGAAGACCTCGTCCAACAGCCGGACCACATCCACGGACGCCACCCTCGAGGCGAGCGCCGTGAACCCCACGAGATCCGCAAACATCACCGTGACCTCAGGCAGGCTGTCGACGATCGTTGTTTCACCCCGCTTGAGGCGATCCGCGATCGGCGCGGGCAGGACGTTCAACAGCAGCGACTCCGACTTGCGCCGTTCCGTTTCCAGCGCCTCGAGGTACGCGGCCTCCTGCCGCCGCAGCCGGCTCTTCTCGAGGCAGGCCCCGATCCGAGCCCGGAGCAACACCGCATTGAAGGGCTTGGCCAGGTAATCCTCCGCCCCCATCAGGATGCAGCGCACCACGCTGTCCATTTCATCCAGGGCCGACAGGAGAATCACGGGCACGTGACGGAGCTCCCGATCCGCCTTAATGCGCGTCAGGACCTCATCCCCTGCCATCCCCGGCATGACCAGGTCGAGCAGCACCAGGTCGCAGGATGCCGACCGCAGACAGCCCAAGGCCCGCTCCCCGTCCTCGGCCACCTCGACACGAAAGCCCTGCTGGCGCAGCCGCCGCGACAGCATGTCCCGGTTGCCCGGGTCATCGTCCACGACCAGGATCAAGCCTCCCTCCCCTCCGGGTCCCGCCGGCGGCACCGAGGCCGCCGACCGCGTCAGTGCCAGGGCGTCGGGCCGCGCCGTCGGCGCGACCGCTGGCAACGCCGTCGCCGCCGCGGCCACCAAGACCTCCGCCGTCAGCCGCTCCTCGACCAGCCGCAGCAACGCCTGCGCCGCCCTCGAGATCTTCTCGAGATCGGGCACCAGATCCTCCGCGCCCTCCTGTTCCGCCTGCTCGATCAGCAGCTCGCTGTAGCCGATCACGTGGTTCAACGGCGTCCGAAACTCCGCCTGCAACCGGCGCGCGTCCACCGTGCCTCCCGCCAGTGGCTCCGGCGACAACTCCTCACGGATCAACTCGACCAACCGGCGTCCGGCCATCTCGATCCGTTTCAGGTCGGGGGCAAACCGCGGCCGATCCGCCGTCTGCTCGAGCAACATCTCGCTGTACCCCTGGATGTGCGACGCCGGGGTCCGCAAGTCATGGCGGATCCTCGCCAGCCGGTGGGCCCCGGCGGGCTCGGAGCCTTCTCGATGCCAGTTTGGTTCGCTCATGAGCCTGGGGACTGGGTTGGGTCCGAGGCACGGCTCGCCAGGAGAACCCGGATCTTCTCCAGCAACCGGGGCAGCTCGACCGGCTTGGTGTCGAACTCGTCGCAGCCCGCCTCCCGCGCCCGCTGCTCGTCTGCCGCCATCGCGTGCGCGGTCAGCGCGATCACGGGAATGCCACGAAGCTCCGCATCCGCCTTCAGCCGGCGTGTTGCCTCCCAGCCGTCCAGCACCGGCAGACTCATGTCCATGAGGATCAAGTCCGGCCGTTCCCGCGCCGCCGCTTCGAGCCCTTCCTGGCCGTCGACGGCGCAGATCACGGTGTGCCCACTGCGCGCGAGGCGCCGGCTGAGCATGTCGCGGTTCATCTCATTGTCTTCCACCAACAGGATCCTCGCCATAGACACCTCGCCCTCAACTTGGATTCACCGGCTCGCCCGGGCCCCGCCCGGCAGCCCCCAAGCGCCGGCGCACCTCGGCCAGGACTTCGTCCGTCCGATACGCTCCTTTGGGCAACACCTTGTCCACCCGCCCCCGCAGATCCGCGGCCTCTTCTTCCGTCAGGTCCTTTGCGGTCAGGACCAGGACGGGGATCGCCTGCCACTCCGCCTGCGCTTGCAGCTTGAGCAGGAACTCGAATCCATCCATCCCGGGCATCAACAAGTCCAACAGGATCAACCCCGGCGCGCGCGCTGCCACCCGCTCGAGCGCCTCGCGCCCATCGGCCGCCTCATCCACCACCCACCCCTCGTGCTCGAGATCCCGGCGCATCCGCGCCCGCTCCTCCGCGTTGTCGTCGACCACGAGCACCACCGAAGCCGCCGCCTGCGACCGGTGCCTGGCCAGAAGGCCCGCGAGCCGCTTCCAGTCCACCGGTTTCACCAGGTAATCCGCCGCGCCCAACGCAAACCCGAGCGTCCGATCGTCCACGATCGTCATCATGATGACTGGGATGTCCGCCGTCGCCGGATCGGCCTTCAGCCGGCTCAGCACCGCCCAGCCGTCCATCCCGGGCATCAGCACATCCAGCGTGATCGCTACCGGCCGCAACCGCTTCGCCTCCGCCAGGCCCACCCCGCCATCGCGCGCCGTTGCCACCCGGAAGCCTTCCTTTTCCAGCGTCCGCCGCATCAGGTCCAACACTGCGGGATCGTCGTCGATCACCAGGACCCACGGGCCCGTCGCCTGGGCCGGCTCGGCTTCCCGGGCTCCGGCGACCGCCTCCCCGACCGGCGCCACCCCCGTCGCCGGCGCCATCGGCGGCGCCGACTCCGCCATCAGCGGGACCGCAAACCGGAATGTCGAGCCCACGCCCGGCTCGCTCGTCACTCGAATCTCACCTCCCAGCATCTGACAATACCGCTGCGAGATCGCCAGCCCGAGGCCGGTCCCGCCAAACCGCCGTGTGGTCGAGGCGTCCGCCTGGGTGAACGCCTGAAACAAGTGCCCCACTTGTTCCGGCGTCATCCCCACCCCCGTATCGCTCACGGTGAACACCGCCCGCCCCCCCTTCTCTCCGGGCTCGAGCTCGACCCGCAGCACAATGCGGCCGCGCTCGGTGAACTTGGCCGCGTTGGACAACAGGTTGAGGAGGACCTGTCGCACCTTGGTCTGGTCGGACCGCATCCGGCCCAGCTCATCCGGCCGCTCGACCGTCAGCGTGTTCCCCTGCTTGGCCACGAGCGGCTGGACGGTCGTCGCCACCTCTTCCAACAAACGCCCCAGGTCGAATTCCTCGAGGTACACCGTCATCTTGCCCGCTTCGATCTTCGACAGGTCCAGGATATCGTTCACGAGCAGCAACTGATGCCGCGCCGCCCCCTGGATCTTCTGGAGGTCCGGGATGTACTCGGCGTGCCCGTTCTCGCCCGCCACTTCCTCGAGCATCTCGCTGTAGCCGATGATCGCGTTCAACGGGGTCCGCAACTCATGGCTCATGTTGGCGATGAACCGCGACTTCGCCTGGTTGGCGGCATCCGCCACTTCCTTGGCCACTTCGAGTTCCCGTCGCTGGTGCTCGATCTGCTGGTTGGCGGTCATCAACTGCTCGTTGGTCCGGCTCAGCTCGATGCCCCGGATCTCGAGCTGGCGGCTTGCGCTGGCGAAGGTCCGTGCCAGGTGGATGGACATCGCGCCGAAGAAGAAGATCACTCCCAGCTGTCGAAACGCCATTCCTGGCACCATGGGCACACTGGTATCCCAAGGCCAGAACACGACCAGCGCGCCCAGTCCCACGCCGATCACCCGCGCGCCCGACCGGCCCGCCCGCCACGCCTGCCACGCGATCCCCGCCACGCGCAACGCCGCCGCCACCACCACCACCGTTGCCACGATCCGCGCCACGGTCACCAGCACACCCCACAGCGAGAGCAACAAGGCGTCCACCAGCAGCACCACCACCGACACCAGCGCCCCTTGGACCAGCCACCGCCGCGTCTCCGCGGATGACGGCGCGAAGAGCGACTGGAACAACCGCAACACCCACACTGCCAACAGCGGCATCAGCGGCGACCGCACCTCCTCGAGGCCGCGCAACGGCCAGTTCATCACCCCCGCCAAACCGCTGATCAACGCAAAATACAGGTGATCCCGCGCCTTCCGCTGAAAGGCAAACAGCAGGGCGTGGATCACGCAAAACGCCGTCAGTGCCCCCGCCACAAAACCCGTCCCGGTCGGCATCCGCCCTGCCGGCCCGCCCTCCCCGCCCCCGGGCCACTTCATCTGGCGCAGCAGACCTTCCGCCGGAGTCCGCACCGCCGGGTTCTCCGATCCCGCCGCCCGCACCAGCATTTCCCGCGCTGGATTTCCCCCCGACCATTCGCCAAACCCCGGCCCCAGCTCCATCCGCAAATCGCCGACCAGCACCTCCCCCTGCCCCGACTCGACCGGAATCCAATCGTTCGACCGATAGCCCACCCCGGGCCGGCTTGCCTGGACGCGGATTGCCGCTGGCCCCGGCAACCGTACCGTGCAGCTAAACTCCCCCGCCTCGTCCGTCGCCGCCGCCGCCACCGGCAACTCGTACGCTTTCACCAACACAAAGGCGTCCTGCACCGCTTCCCGCCGCCGACCCAGCACGCGTCCTCTGACCACGGCCTGAGAGGCGAACGCCTCCGACCCCGGAAGCTCCATCGCTTCCCATCGCGCGCCCGCCGCGAACTCGACAAAACCGGCCAACTCCTCGTCGGGCTCGAAATCCACCGTGCAGGCCAGGCCCGGCTCCCCGGGGCGGACTCGCCGGAACATGTCCTGCCGGATCTCCTCGGTGGTCCGAACCCGCGACCACACCCGAAACTCATCGATCACCCCGTGGAACGTCGCCTCGTTGTCCGCGGCCGTCACCGACCTGCCCAGGTAACAGTCTCCGTCCTCTGCCGCTGCGGAGAAGCTCCCCGTGTACGACCCGCCCGAGGAGACCGGAGTCCCGTTCAGCCAAAGCTGCATGCCGCTCCCGCCGGCAGAGGCCGCCACATGGTACCAGCGGTTCGTCCGCAGGACGCCCTCGACCTCCAGCCACTGCAACCCCGCCCGCGCGTCCGCGATCACCATGGCCAAGGCCCCGCGCCCGCGCGACAGCACGCTCAAGTCCCGCCTCGGCCGGCCATAGTTGAACAACCGCCTTGTCCCCGCGAGGTCATCCCAGCGCACCCAGCATTCGAGGGTGGCATTGCTCAATTCTCGAAACGGCTCGATCGGAAGCCGCGCGTGCGCCCCTCGGCCATCCAACACCAGGACCTGATTCGAGCGCTCGGGAGCGGGACCGTCAGGCACCGGCGCCTGCGCTCGAGCCGGGCCCGGCATCGCCACCCATCCCAGCCACGCCAGCATCGCCAGCAATCTCCAGAGCCAACCCGGTTCCGGAAGCGGCCGCCGTCGACAATGCTTCCGACAGGCAACCCTGCGCCCACAACCTGGTCGAAACACGTCGTGGCTCAGACAGGCTCTCACGTTCGTCAGCAGTCCAACGAGGACATTGGCCGCCGCCGCCATCGCGCGCTCCGGCCCAAGATCCAGCCCCCGCCGCCTGCCAAGCCGCAGCCTACTGGCAGCCTCTCCCCCCGATCAAGCCCGACTGCACTCATTCGAGTAATCATTGTCAAAGCGACCCGAAGCTGATACGGCTTCCCCAAGCGCCCGCCTTCTCCAATATGACCACGTCTTCCGCTTCCACCACCAGCCGCCGACAGTTCCTCCACCAAGGGCTCATGGCCGCGGGCGCCGCGGCCCTGACGCCGGTCCTCCCCCCCGTTCCGGCCCGCGCCGCTGCCGGCCCCCGGAAGATCACGCTGTCCAAGGTCAGCTCGAACTTCGAGCGGGAGCCGCTGGTCCGCCCGTTCGGATTCAAGGGGAGCTACATGCGGGAGATCTGGCAGACGGCGGCCTATCTCGAGAGCGGCTCGGGGGCGCACGGGATCGGGCTCTGCTCCCAGAGCGTGCTGTGGTCGGATGCGTCGGTCTTCGCGAAGCACTCGGAGAGCGGGGGCAACGCGCTGATGTACGCGATGACCGAGCGGGCGCTCCAGATTCTCCGCGGCCAGACGTTCACGGCTCCGGAGGAGCTGCTGGAGGCGGTGCTCCCGGAAGTCCATGCCTACGGACAGAGGATCACGGCGCACCCGGCATTGCGGCGGACCTTTGCCCTGAACGCGCTCGTCGGCGTCGACAGCGCGGCCTGGCTGCTGTACGCGAAGGAGAACGGCATCGCCACCTTTGACGATCTGATTCCTCCCGTCTATCGGGCCGCCCTCGCGCACCGTCACGAGCGCGTGGCCGGCATCCCGCTGATGGCCTACACCATCCCTGTCGAGGAGATCAAGGCGAGCGCGGACGCGGGGTACTTCTTCATGAAGATCAAGATCGGCCAGCCGGGAACGCAGGCGGAGATGCTCGAGAAAGACAAGGCGCGCCTGACGGCAATCCACCAGGCAATCGGCCACCTCAAGACGCCGCACACCGCCACGGGCGCGCTCCCCTACTACTTCGACGCCAACGGGCGTTACGAGAAGAAGGAGACGCTGCTCGAGCTCCTCGACCACGCTCGCCGGCTGGGTGCCTTCGACCAGATCGCCATCATCGAGGAGCCTTTTGCCGAGGAGCTTGATATCGAGGTCGGCGACATCCCGGTGCGGCTTGCCGCCGACGAGAGCGCGCACACGGTCGAGGATGCGATCGTGCGGATGCAGATGGGGTACAAGGCCATGGCGCTGAAGCCCATTGCCAAGACCCTGAGCATGAGCCTGAGAATCGCCCGCGCGGCCCACGAGCGGCAGGTCCCCTGTTTCTGTGCGGACCTGACCGTCAATCCGGTGCTCATCGAGTGGAACAAGAACGTGGCCGCCAGGCTGGCGCCCTTCCCGGGCCTCGGGAGGCTGGGCCTGCTCGAAAGCAACGGACATCAGAACTACCGGAACTGGGACGCGATGCTCGGCTACCATCCGCGCCGGGACGCCCCCTGGACCCGGGTGCGGCAGGGGGTTTACGAGCTGGGGACGGATTTCTACCGCAGCTCGGGGGGGATCTTCGAGCCCATGCCGCACTACGAGGCGATGTTCGCCCAGGCCTGATCGCCGTCCGCCCCTTCAGAATGCCTGCTCCATTTGCACGCCCTTGGCGGGAGCCTGGCGCCGCTGAAGGTCGAAACGCCCGCGGTTCAGCTCCTGGATCCTGGTGTTCTCGTAGTTGAGGTTGTTCAGGTAATCGATCGAGGGTCCGGGCGTGGCGGGCTGCGCGGCCGGCGCCGCCGGCGCGTTGAGCGGCGCGCCCAGCCACGTTTCACCCCGGAAGAAGGCGTACCGGGACTCGCCCTCGCGGGCGATCACCGTGGCCTTGCCGCGGACGGCGTCGGCGACGAACAGGCCGCGCAGGTCGGTCTCCCCGCTGCGGAACTCGGTGTCTGCGCTGCCAATCACCTTGATGTGGACCTCGGGCCGGTAGCCGCCCTTGTCGGCATCGAGCACGTTGGCCCGCACCCGGCCGCTGGCGGCGTCTTCCTGGACTTCGATCTTGAGCGGGGTGATCAGGACCATGCCGCTCGTGAAGAGATCGTCGCCGCGGCAGATGACGAGGTAGGCGGCTTCGTCCTTCAACGGCAGCGACAGGGTGCGGGTCTTTTCGAGGTAATCCCTGCCGTCACCGAGAGCGGTGGTCTGCTCGAGCTCGGGCCGGATGCCGGCCAGCTGGACGCGGGTGATGGCGCTGAGGTTCTTCTGCTGGAGGTAGAGTTTCATGAGGTCCACGCGATAGACCTGGAGCGCCGCTTCCTTGATGTTTCGGTATTTCAGGGTGAGATCAACCGGTTGCCGGGGGCGGATGACGCTGACCTCGTCGAGGGCGATGCGTTTCTGTTCGAAGTAGGCGATGGCTTCGGCCGCGTCGGGGTAGAGCGTTTTGACCTTGGTGTACCACTCGATGGCCTGCTGCGGTTTGCCTTCGGCGTGGTGGATTTGGCCGACGATGTAGCGGGCGACGTCGCGGTCTTTGCTGTCGCCGTCGGCCACCACGGTGGCGGCGGCGAGGGCGTCGGCGTACTGGTGCTGCCAGAACAGGCCGAGGGCGGCCATGTACTGGAAGCCGGGAGCCAGCGGGCTGTCCGGGTACTGTTGGGCGAACTCGCCGCTGAGGGCGACGACGAGCGGATAGTTCTTCAGGCTGAGATGGCAGTTGGCGAGGCTGAAGCCGGCGTCATCGGCCAGCGGGTCCCTGGGGTGCATCGCCAGGAAGGAGACGAGGAGGCCGGCGGTGCGGCGGAGCATGGCGATCTTCTCGGGCTGAACGCCGTCTTCCTTGGGCAGCTCGTGGGCCTTGGGGGCCTTCTCGTACAGCAATTGCGAGAGTGCGAAGTAGCTCGAGAGCACCTCGGCCGTGTCGGGGTACTCGCGCCAGACGCGCTCCTGGAAGTCGATCGAGCCGAGGAACCGGCCTTCGTCCTCGAGCACGGCGCTGATGGCGGAGTCGTTATTGAAGCTGGCGGCCATGGCGGCGCGGTAGACCAGCCAGGAACGCTCGAACTCGCCGAGGTCCGTGTACGCCCTGCCCACCGTGAGGATCTTGTCGAAGGGGATCTCGAGCTGCGGATAGCGCTCGCGGAGGACCTCGAACCGGTCGACGATGCTCCGGGCGTCGTAGAACTTCGGGCTCGTGTAGATCCACAACAACATGCGGGCCAGCTCGCTCTCGTTGTGCTTGGGATTGTCCTTGTGGACCGCGGCGAGGTGTTCGAGGGCGGTGCCGAAATCGCCGTCGTCGAAGTGGCACTTGCCGAGGGCATAGTGCTCGCTGATGTTCATCGCGTAGGGGTCCGGCGAGGTCTCGCCCCCGCCCAGGACGGTGAGCTCGGTCACCGGTCCGACGCTCATGAAGGCGGGGTTGCCCAGCTCCCGGATGACCGGCGGCAGCATGCGGAACGTGCCGGGCGCCGTGCCGCTGAGCTCGAAGCTGACCGAGTGCAGCCAGCGGTCAAAGAACAGGGTCAGGGTCGAGTCGGTGAGTTCCCGGCCCGTCACCCAGTTGGGCTCGGCGCGGAGCGTGCCCTCATCGAGGCGCGTGCCGGGCGGCAGCGCGACTTCGAGGGCGTACCGGCGGCCATCCCCGGAATGTCCGCGCTCGGTCCGGAGCGCGACTCGGAATCGCTGGCCGTTCTCGAGGTGTTTCACCGGCGAGCTGCTGTCCGCGCCGATCGGTTTGCCCCGGTACTCGAGCTGGGCGTGGAGATGGCGCACGTGTTCCATGCACGGCGTGATGTTCGGCGGGGACGCCTTCACGTCCGGGGAAAACCCGTAGAGGGTGGCCGCGTAGGTGTAGCGCCCGCGGCCGCGCATCTTGAACTCGACGACGTTCTTGTCCGCCTTGAGGACGTCCGCGGGGACGGGCAGGTGATGCAGGCCGAAGGTGCCGGCACCCGCCACGACACCGATCGCGCGGCCGTTGACGGCGACGTCGATCTCGAGGTCGGTGGTTTGGGGGAGGCCCTGGCCGAACCAGAGGCAGAGCGCGGCGACTGCGGGGCCGTGGGCGCGCGGGTTGGGGAACCCGAAGCAGCCGTGGGCCTTCAGGAGGGACTGGGCGGCGGCGGCGGCGGCGTTCGAGCCGGGCTTGGTCTCCGCCAGGGCCAGGAGGACCATGGCCGTCGTCTCATCGGTGTCATTGAGCCAGACCAGCCTGCAGCCGCCTTCCCAGGCGACGGACGTTCCGGCGTCGACCTTGACCTTCGATTCGAGCAGTGTCGCCAGCTCCGAGGCAATCTCGCGGCGCTCGAGATTGAAGAAGGCCCGGGCGAGGTGGGCGAGGGCCGAGTTGCCCAGCGCCTGGCGGTCGCGGTAGAGGCGGTTGCAATGGGCGAAATCAGCGCGGCGGTCGGTCGAAAGCGCGTGGAGAATCACAGCCTTGCTGTCGTTGTCGTTCGCGTCGCAGCCCTCGAACTGCTTCAGCAGGGCCGCGGCCGCCTTATCGAGGGTTTCCTTGCCGACGACCATGCCGCTGGCGCGCGCTTCGATGAGAGCCCAGAAGACGCGCGCGGTGGTGAGGTGGCCCAGCGACTGGCAGGTCCACTGGCCTTCGGCAGTCTGGCTGGCGACCAGGGTGGCCACCAGGGCGCGGGCGCGGTCGGCCAGTGGGCGGGAGTAGCTCTCGCCGATCTGGCCGGCGAGGGCGTAACGCAGGCCGGCGGCGGCCGCGAGGAGGTCGTTGGCCGGCGTGTCGCCCCAGCCGGGGGGACGCAATCGGGCCATGGGATCCGAGGGGCCGGCCCCGCCGCGGCGCAGGGCCATATCGAGCACGGCGGTGCGCAGATCGGGCCCCAGGGCCACGCTCATCCAGAGCGAGGCGTACGACCGGTCGCCCGGCAGACCGAGGACCGCCGCAGTGTCCGCCTCCGCCGTCCCTCCGGCGTGCGCGGCGTAAGGGAGTCCCCACGGGCGGACCGGGATCTCGAGCACGAGCGCGTCGTTGTGCGGGCCGGCGGTTCCGGTCAGTTCCGTCACGAGGCCGAGCACGGCCGGCACCGTGACGAGGTCGAACGTGGTTTCGGCGCTGGATTGGGGCTCGAGATCGAGTGTCTTCTCCCGCTGGGCGATGACCTTGGTCTTGTCGGCGGCGTCGAGCACGCGGAGTTGGAGCGTCACCGGGCCGGCGTTCTTGCCCAGGTTGTGGGCCCGGCCGACCACGCGGAGTCCATCGCCTTCGCGGGCGAAGGAGGGGGTCTTGAGTTCGACAAAGAAGTCCTTGCGGGTCAGGGTGGCGGCGGTGGTTTGGCCGACGAGCGTCTCGACGGTGCAGCCGCGGGCGGTGAGTCGCCAGGCGGTGGTCGTCTCCGGCATGGGGATCGCGGCCGTGGCCTTGCCGTCGGCACCGGTCACCACCGAGGGCAGCCAGCGTCCCTCGCCCTTGATTTCGCGGCGGGCCGAGGCTTCGGGGGCTTCCCCCTCGACGGACCGAGAGAAGAAGAACGCCCCGCCCTCCGCGGGCTTGGCCTTCCTATCGACCAAGCCGAGGTCCATCGCCCCGTCGGCGTCGAAGTCGGCAAAGCCGCTGACTTCGCTGCCGGCGGCGCTGCGCATGCGCAACGCGCCATTGGCCCGGATAGCCTGCCTGCCGCCGGAGGGCGCTGCGACCGACTGGGGCGGGGCGGGGGCCACGGGCCGGCCCAGCGCCGCGAGCTGCTGAACCTCGGCAAGACCGCGCGTGACGCGTTCGGCTTCCTGGACCACGTCTTTCGAAACCGGACGGGTCTTGCCCGGGTAGCGGAAGGCACAGGTGGCGCCGAGCTTGAACTCGGCGTGACGCCAAGCGTCCTTCTGGAAGTAATCGAGGATGGGCATGAGGGGGTCCGGACAGATGGCGAACAGGGCTTCATTCACGAGCGCGAGGCTCAGCTCGGCCTCGACCGGCCGACCGCTCTGATCGGTAACCCCGACCTCGACGTGCCCGGTCTCACCGGGGAGGAAAGCGTCCTTGAGGGGTTTGACGAGGACCTTGAGCTCACGTTCCACGGTGAAGTCCTTGACGGCGGCGCGCAGGTCGCGTCCGTCCATCGCGGCCACGGCGAGGCGGAAATTGGGGAACAGCTCATGTCCCACGGCGATGGCGATGTCATGGTAGTCCTGCTTCAGCTCGAGGATCCGGTGATGGAGGATGGTTTCGCCCTCGAACGTCACGAGCGCGAGTCCCTTGTCCATGCGGGAGTGCAGGCGCGCTCGGGTGTTCATGCCGACCTTGAGCGTGGCGGTCTCGGCAAAGAGCCGGAGCTTGACGGCATCGGTGGCGTCCGAGACCTCGACCTGGCACTGGTGGGTGATGGTCTGGCCGAAGCGGTCGGTGCCGGTGGTCCGGAGCCGGTACACGCCGCCTTGGTTCAGGGTCAGGGGGGCGACGGCTTTGCCCGTGGCGGGATCGGTCCTGACCTCGGACTCGGACACCTTGACCTCGGCGGATTGCGGCCCCTCGGTTTCCCGCCACGGCAGGATCGCCAGCAACGGACTGGCCTTGGGCTTCTCGACGCGGAACACCGCGACGTTAAGCGGTTCACCGACGGGTTTGCCGTCGGCGCCGGTGGCGGTGATTGCCAGGTCGAAGGGTTCGCCCGCGATGACGACCGGCTGGCTCGGCTTGGCCGCGATGCCGAAACCCAGCCGCGCCAGGGTCACCGTCTCCGAGGCGGCGACGTCTTCGCCGTCGAGCGAGGCCGCGAACCGGAGTGCGGTCCCGGGGCGCATTCCGGCGGTGTCGAAGAGGAGCCGGGCCTTGCCCTGGGCGTCGGTGGTGACCTGCTGGGTGCGGCCATCGGGCAGCGTGCAGCGCAACGGCCGCCCGGCCAACGGCGCACCCCAGTAGTAGGCGACCTGCAGGTTCGCCTCGATCGATTCGCCGCGGAACCAGACGCGGCGGGGGAACTCGATCGCCAGCTTGATCTTGGCGAGCGTCAGCGGGCGGACCTCGAAGGTCCCCTGGAAATGGAGAGGCTCGTGTCCCTTGCGATCCTGGTGGGCAGCCAGCGTGTACTGGCCGCTGGCAGCGCCGGCGGGGAGCGCAAAGGCCGAGTCGAACGTCCCGAAACGGCTGAGCTTGACTGTCTGTTCGGACAGCAGGCGGCCCTGGGGATCGAGGACGCTGACCTTGAACTCGCCGTTCTCCGGCACGGCGTAGGCCGCGTTGCGCACTTCGCGCAGGATGCCGCGGACGGCAACGGTTTCGCCGGGCTGGTAGGCGGGCCGATCCGTGTAGAGGTAACCCTTGGGAGTCAGGCCCGAGGAGAGCTCGAGGCCGGAGAGCTCGAGGTTGAACGAGGCGGCATGGCCGTTGCCGAGGGCGAAGAGGCGGATGTCCGCGAGGTTCTGCAGCGATTCGAGGGCGGTCTTGAACACGCCATCCTCGCCGGTCTTGCCGGAGGCGGCGACCGCCTGGCCGTCGCTGACCAGAATGTCGATGCCGGCCGCCGGTTTGCCGGTGAGCATGTTCTGGACAAAGGCCAGCACCTCGCGGCGGCTCGATTTCACGATCATCTCGAGGTCGGACCGCAGCACCAGGACGGTGGCTTCCCAGTCGTCGTCGCCGGCGGTGACGACGTACGCCCCCGGTTCGCTGTCGGGAAACGGCACTTCGACCTCCTGATCGAAGGGCTTGTACTTGGCGTAGCCTTCGGGCTTGAACTCCCAAGTCGTGTCCGGCTGGATCAGCGAGACATCAAGCCCCTCGACGCCCCCGATGCCGTGCATCTTGCGGAAGTAGGCCTGCAAATCGAGCTTGTGCAGCCGGAAGGTGGCCTTCTCGATGTTCCGAAGCCGGAGCTTGACCACCGCTTTCTCGTTCGAGCGGAACGTGCGGTCGGCGGACAACTCGAGGGACTTCCGGGTGAGCCGCACCATGGCGGCTTGGGCGTCGCCATGCTTGAATTCGTCGGCGAGCCGGCGGTAGATGCCGAGGGCGGTCTCGTACTCCCCGAGCTTCTCCTCATGGATCCCCGCGGTCTTCATCAGGGCGCTGCGGGCCTCGGGGCTCTGGGGATACTTGCTGGTCAGCTTGGTCCATTCCCCGATGGCCTTGCGGTAGCCGGCCTCGATGGCGGCTCGGTCGCCCCGGGACTCCTCGAGGGCGCGGGTCCTGGCCTCGTGCACGGCCCCGAAGAGGTAGAGGATCCGGGGCGACCGCGCGTCGAGCGGATGAGCGCGCAGGAATTCCTCGAACCGCTCGAGGCCGAGCGCCTCGTTCTGACTGATCACGGCGTCGAGCCCCATCTGGTATTCGGCATCGATGAGCGCACTCTGGCTGTCGGACCATTGGGGGCCGTTCGGGTGGTCCTTCACGTAGGTCTTCCACGCGGCGATGGCCTCCTCGTTCTTCTTCTGCTGGGCGAGAATCGAGCCGATGCGAAACAAGGCCCGCATCCGCAGGTTGGCCAGATGCGCGGCGGGCGTGGCGCCGAGCTCCTCGTCGAGTCGTTCCGCGGCCTCCGCGGTCTCGGGTTGGAAGCCGCGTCCGGCGATGACGTCCCGGTAAGCCTGGATGGCGTCGTCGGCCCGGCCGGCGGTCTCGAGGGTCTCGGCGATCATCCAGGCCGCCCGAACCGCACGGCTCCCCTCAGGGCACGCCTCGAGGAAACTCCGGCAGACGCGCAACGCCGCATCCGGTTCCCCCTCGCGCAGCGTGAAGAGGACGGGATCCGCGGACGACCGGCCGCGGGCGCGCCCACTGCTCTCCCCGGCGGGCGCGGTCTTGTTCGCAGCGCCGCCGCCGGAGGAGGGGACGAAGTGCGATTGCACGAGCAACCACCGGATGTCTTGCGGGAGCCTCTTGCCTTCCTGGGTGGACAGTTCGATCTCGAGCGGATTCGAGGCGCCAGCGCGGGCGGCGGTGAGTTTCAGCAGGTCCTCGAGTTCCATGCGCCCCGCAGCCAGATGGCCGGCCTGAATCTGCGACTCGCCCAAGCGATACCGCGCCATCGCAAGGTGCTTCCCGGCCGGCGGCGGGTTCTGCAGCGGCAGACGGGCAGTCCCCGAACCGGCGGGGCCGGTCCAGCCCGGGTCGAATTCGGTCAGGTAAGCCTGATAATCCTGGATGGCCTGGCCGAAGTTGCCGGCTTGCTGGATGGCGCGGGCTTTCTTGAAGACGAGATCATCGCGGAGATCGCGGGAGATCTCCATGCCCAGTGCCTTGGTGAAGAGGCCGTGCGCCTTTGGGAAATCGGGCCTGGGAGCGTCTGGCATCCTGGGATCGGGTTGGGCGCTGAGCTTCTCCGCGAAGGCGACGATCACGCCCACGAGTTCCTGCTTGCGGTCAGCGGCGAGGAGACGGGCGGCTTCGGCCTGATAGAGGGCGGCGGCGGGTTGGAACTGCTTCTGCTCGATGAGCGCCTGGGCCTTGAGGAAGACGGCCTTGTGCCGCCAGACGGACTCCGGGAATGCGAACGCGAGTTGATCGGCGGCAGCGGCGGCTTCGGGGAATCGCTTCGCGTGAAAGAGCGCCAGCGTTTTCAAGTAGTGAGCCTCGTCGGCCTGGGGATGTTTGGCAGCGATGATCGTGTCGGCGGTGGCGATTGCCGAGTCGAAGCGTTCGGCGCGCATGTCCGCCCGCAACGGATCCAGCGGTGTGGTCTCGGCCCCCCAGGCGCGGGGGGCCAGGCACAGGGCTGCTGCCAGCAGGGCGATCCAGGACCGGGGGGACAAACAGAAGACAGGCTCGGGGGGGTTCATGGCGTTCACGATGTCGGCGAGAGTTCGCAGCCTTGATCATAAGACACCGCAACGAGCGGTTTGTTAGCCGGTTTCTCCGGGCCAGCGATGGCAATCCCTGAGGCGCCCTTTTTGAGAGTGACAGAGTCCGAGAGGCCCAACATACTGCAACGCATAAGCATAGAACGCCGCGGTGCGCGCACCCGCCCGTTTGCGGGTTGACAGGCGAGCGGGTTCGTTTGTGGATGGGGATGTGTGACGCGTGCTGGGCGGGAGCGCTCGAAAGGAAGCCTCGAGGGGCGCCGAAAGAACGTGACAACGACGAATCCGAAGACATCAACGCCGGCGACCGGATCCCGCGGGGGTGGCGGAGGGGGCGGTTCACGGTTTGCCACGACCGACTGGGGGCTCTTTCGGGCGGTGCGGTCGGGCAAGAGCACGGGCAAAGCCAACATCCTCAACGAGCTCGTGAAGCGGTATTGGAGGCCGCTTTACGCTTACGTGCGCAGCAAGGGATACGAGGAGCACGAGGCGGAAGACATCGTGCAGTCGTTTTTGGTGGATTGCCTCAAACATGACCTCTTTGGCCGCGCCCGGCAGGAGCGCGGCCGGTTTCGGACGTTTCTCAGGACGTCCTGCGACCACTTCATGTCGAACTACAACCGCGCCCAGCGCGCCAAACGCCGTCGCCCGGCTGCGGGGTTCGTTTCCCTGGATGAGCCTGCCGGTCAAGGCGAAGAGCGGCGGGCCATCGAACCCGGAAGCTCGGAGACCCCGGAGCGCGTGTTCGACCGGGTCTGGGCGCGCGAGTTCCTCCATCGCATCCTGCGGATGTTCCGGGAGGAATGCGGCCAAAGCGGCAAGCGCGTTCACCACGAGATTTTCGAGGACCGGATTGTGAGGCCGGCCCTTGAAGGGGCCAGCCCCCCGTCGCTCCGCGATCTGGCGGTCCGCCACGGTATCGACGAGAAAACGGCAGCCAATTGCCTGATCACCGCCAGGCGTGCCTTCCAGCGCCTGCTGCGAAGAGAGGTTTCCTCCTATGCGCTCTCCGACGAGGATGTCACAGCAGAGATCAATGATCTATTCAGCCTGTTGGCGCCTGCTGGCGCGTGAAAGGGGCCAGGCAGCGGGCGGCATCCTCCGCGATTCACGTCGGACACAAAGCAGCCTTGGGCGCAATCCCGTGTAGATCCTCTTATCCAGGCCAGGGCCGACGAGGCCAGCGGCCGGAAACATCATGAACCAACACGTGCGCCAGGCCGCAGAGAACGAGGAGCAGGTCTTCGAGTTGATCCGGTCGTTGGGCCAGGGCGGTTTCGCCCATACCTGGCTGGCGCGAGTTCTGGATGCGGAGCTGATTCAGGATTATGGCACGGAACAGGTCGCCATCAAGATACCCTCCAGTCCCAAGAACCAGCGGGTCCTGCAGAAGGAGGTCAAGAACAACATCCTGTTGCAGGAGCGCCTCAAGGCCTGCAAGTCCGACAACCTCTGCCGTTATCTCGGGATCGACCTCTTTGACAACCAGTGGGTCATGGTCATGGAGTTCGTGCCCGACGGCAGCCTGCGCAAGGTCGTCCGCGGCTTCAACCTCGGCCGGCGCAAACGTCTCGAGTGGAAAGAGGCCGTCCTGCTGGTCGAAGGGGTTCTCGAAGGCCTCGTCCTGATCCACGGAGAACACCTCTTTCACCGGGACATCAAACCGGAGAACATCCTCCTCCACGGCAGGGTCCCGAAGATCGCCGACCTCGGCATCTCGAAATTCCTGACCACCAACCAGCGGACCTGCTCGGGTTCCTGCACGATCTTCTACGCCGCTCCCGAACTGCTGGGGAAGGAGGGATCCTCCTTCCCGGCGGACGTGTGGGCCACGGCGGTCATGCTCTACGAAATGCTGACGGGCCAACTGCCCTTTGGCGAGGACGACAGCCACCCGGCGGTCGTGATCGACGCGATCCGGGACGAACGGCAGACCGCTGCCCGCACCGCGTGTCCGCAAGTGCCCGCCTGGCTGAGCGATCTGATCGACCTGGCCCTCGAGAAGGATGTCGCCCGACGCATCACCGCCCGACAGATGCTCGAGACGCTGCGGGCCGCCGGCAAAACCCCCACGCAGCTTCTGGAGCGCGTCGCCGCCGTTCGGGCGGCGATCCAGAAGGAGAAGGATGAGCGCAAGGTCGAGTCGCTGATCCGGAGCCTGATCGAGGAGTTCCCCGAGGAGGCGCAGGTCTACCAGCTCCAGGGCGAGCACTTCCGGCAATGCGAGCTGCACAGCGAAGCCGTGGAAGCCTTCCGCCGTGGCCTCGTCCTCGATGACCGCAACGCGCTGCTGCATTGGGATCTCGCCCTCGAATACCAGCGGCTGCGCCGGTCCGCCGACGCCATCCGGCACCTCGAGCTGGCCAGGTCCTTCGGGCTCGACCCCGCCAAAGCCAGTGCCGCCGAGCGCCTGCTCAAGGCGCTTCGGGCCGGCCAGCGAAAGCCGGTCGCCGGCTGCCCCAAGACGGACGCGAATCAAGGCGAGTTCGAGCGCGAGCTCGCCCGGTTGCAGGACCTGCTCCAACAGGAGCGCGGCGACGAAGCCGCGGAGAAGGCGCTCCGGGACCTGATCCGGAGGTTTCCCCGCAACCCGGTGGCCTACCAATGTCTCGGGGAGTATTACAGCCGCTGCGGCCTGGATGTGGCGGCCTCCGCCGCCTTTCTCGAGGGGCTGGCGATCGACAAGGACAATGCGCTGCTCCATTGGGATCTCGCGCTGAGCTACCAGCGCATGGGACGCAAGCCCCAGGCGATCGAGGAGCTGCGTCAGGCGCTGGCCCTGGACCTCAATCCCGGCCTGCGCCGACACGCCCGGACGCTGCTCAGAGCCCTGGGCGCCAGCGGTGGATGACCATGCAACCCGCCCCGAGCCGATCGCCGCGACGGTGGACTCTCGACTGTCACACCTGCTCCGAACCCGCCCCGGAGTCCGCCGTCAACGAGGACTTCGCCGTCGCGGATCCTGTGAAAGGCGTGTTTGTGGTCGCCGACGGCATGGGCGGCCGGCCGGCCGGCCATCTCGCCAGCCGGATCGCAGCCTCCGCATTCGTGAAGAGCCTGCTCCGGGACGCAGGCGGCAGGCCTCCGCGCCGTTCCATTCTGGTGCAGGCCGTGGCGGACGCCAACACCGCCGTGCGCGCCTGCGGACGCCGGAACGCGTCCCGGACAGGCCTCGGGACGACCCTCACCGCCGTCGTCCTGCGCGGGCGGACCGGGCGGATCGTTCATCTCGGGGACAGCCGAGCCTATCTCTACCACCAGGGCCGCCTCCGCCAGTTGACCGACGATCACACCCTCGCCGAGGAACTCCTGCGCCGCCGCTGCGTCGATCGGGAGCAGTTGGCCCGGCATCCGTTCCGCCACGTCCTGTTGCGGACGATCGGCACCCACCAGGCGCCCGACCCGGACATCCTGGCCTTCTCCCTCGAGCCCGGCGACGGCTTGATCCTGACCACCGACGAGATCCCGCGGCTCCTGCCGAACGGGGAGCTCGAAGCCATCGCGCGACGCCACTGGGCTCGGGGAGCGGCAGCGGTTTGTGGCCAGCTCATGCGCCGTGCCCGACAGCGGAAACCCCAGGATGACGTCACCCTCCTGGTACTGAAAGAGGCCAACGGCGAGCAACGGCATCGGCTTCGAGTATGAAACCAACACCCGCCAACGGTTCGCAGTCCGCCCCGGCCGGTTCCCCGAGCCCGCCCGCAGAGGTCTGGACCCGCGAACAGCAGACCCGGTGCGCCCAGGTGGTCGCCGACGATCTGGCCACCCTCATGCGGCAGTTGGCCGAGTGCCAGTCCACCCTGCGGGACAAGGAAGAGACCCAGAAGAACCAGATGCGCTCGCTGCTCATCGAGTTGCTCGAGATCTCCGATGGTTTCGAGCGGGTCTTTGCCCTCATCGAACCCCACAAAGCCGGCTGCACGCCCGAGGTCAGGGCATGGCTCAACACGTTCCGCGTCCTGCACCGGTTGCTCTGGAGAACCTTGAAAGCGCAGGGGGTGACCCGCATCCAGAACCTCGACGGCACCTATGATCCGCACTGGCATCTGCCCCAAACCAGGGTGTATGACCCCACGCAGCCGGAGGGCACGATCCTCCGCGAGGAAAAGCCCGGCTACATCTGGCAGGGCATCCTCCTGCGCAAGGCGGAAGTCGCGGTCATCACCCACGACGCCAGCCAGGCGGTCGCCGAAAGCGCGGACGATGACGCCGCAGATCAACCCTAGCGAGGCGCGCCTCAGACCAATCCAAGACAGCGATCCCATGAGACATCACTGCCTCTTCGGGCCCTCTCTCCTGCGCCTCGCTAATGTAGAGTCCTCGAAGGCAAGGGGGGGCGGGTTGGGAACGTCAGGGACCAAACTTGACCTGTTGACCACACATTCCACAAGTCGAGGACTCCAGCGAGGCGCCGCCTTGAAATTCGTCGTGATAACGTCAAGTGTCGGCCCGTTCAGAATGTGACAACGTCAATCCAGGAGAAGCACCTATGGGCAAGAGCATCGGCATCGACTTAGGAACCACCAACACCGTCGCCGCGGTTGTGGATGGCCCCCGCGTCACCGTGATCGTCAATCGGGAGAACCACCAGTCCACCCGCTCGGTCGTCGGGCTGCGCCGCCGGAAGGACAAAACCGAGATCCTGTGCGGGGATGTGGCCCTGGACAACTGGCCGATGGCGCCCGAGGACACGATCATCTCGATCAAACGGCTGATGGGCCGGGGAGCCGACGATCCCGAAATCGCGAAGGTCCGTGACACCTACCTCTATAAGATCGTCGTGCCCAAGGATGGCACTGCGGACAGCCTGCGGGTGGTCATGGGCGGTGTCCAGTACTCCCCGGTGCAGATCTCGGCCATGATCCTCAAGAAGGTCAAAGAGGACGCCGAGTTCCGCCTGAACGAAGAGGTCACCGACGCCGTGATCACGGTGCCGGCCTACTTCAGCCAGGCCCAAAAGGCGGCGACCCGCCGGGCCGGGCAGGAAGCCGGGCTGCGCGTCATCCAGATTCTCGATGAACCCACGGCCGCGGCGATCTCCTATGGCATGGAGACCATCGAGGCCACGGAGCCGAAGTACCTTCTGGTCTACGATCTGGGCGGGGGCACGTTCGACATCTCGGTGCTCTTGTGGGACCGGAACATCTTCGTGCCGCTGACGCTCGAGGGCGACATGTGGCTCGGGGGCGACAACTTCGACCAGGCGCTGGTCGACTGCGCGGTGGGCCAGATCAAGAAGGAGCACGGGGTCGATCCCAAGCCCAACCGGCGGTTCATGGCGATGTTGAAGAAGGAGTGCCAGAAGGCCAAAGAGACCCTGAGCGGGGCCCGCTCGGCGGACATCATCGTGGCCAGTGTCCTCCAGGATGCGGCCGGCAATCCCGTCGATGTGGTGCTCGAGGTCACGCGGGAGCAGTTCGAGGAGATGATCCGTCCCCTGGTGGCCCGGACCATCGCGCTGGCGGAGAAGGCGCTCGCCGGCGCCGAGCTCGAGGTCTCCCAGGTCAGCCATGTTCTCATGGCCGGCAACTCGACGTGCGTCCCCCTCGTTCAGCAGGAGGTGGAGAAGAAGTTCGGCGCGGACAAGGTGCTGCGCAAGGTGCACCCCAAACAGAGCGTGGCCACCGGGGCGGCAAAGCTCGCGGCGGTGCTTTACGGCAAACTCGTCTGCCAGGCCCCCCGGCAGGAGGATCCCCAGCAGGAATGCGGGTACCGGAACGAGCGGGACGCAGTCACCTGCGCCCGCTGCGGCGCTCCCCTGGCGGCGCAGGAGGGGCCGGTGCCCACGGATGAGCTGATCCCTCCCGGCGGCATCGCCGCCTGTTCCTACGGCATTCAAACCGCGGGCGACAAGTACGCGGTCTTCATCAAGAAAAACGACCCCTATCCGACCCCCGAGGAGAACCGCCAGCCGCAAACCTTCTACACCCGCATGCCCGACCAGCGGATCATCATGATCCCGGTCTACGGAGGCGAGACCATGGACCGGGCCAGCGCCAACGAAAAGCAGGGCGCCGCCGTCGCCATCCTCCCGGCGCGCCTGCCGAAGGGGACGGCAATCCGCATCCGGGTCTGGTTGGACAACGACTGCGTGTTCGTCGTCAGCGCGCACCTCGAGGACGGCACCGACCTGAAACCCTGGATCATGAAGGGCGAGGCGGACGCCAAGGCCCTCGAGGGACTCCAGCGCGTGGACCAGGAGTTCGAGAAGGTCGAATCCGAGCTGACAGCCGACGAGCATGCGGAGGTCGATCGCGTCCGGAACCAGGCCTTCGACGACATGCGGAGCCAGCGGTTCGACGACGCCATGCAGCGCGCCCAGGACTTCAAGAAGAAGCTCGAGGAGCGAAAGAAAGGCGACGACCCGTTGACGCGGAAGGCGGAAGGCCTGGTTCGGTACACGCGTTTTGTGCTCGACCGGTACGGGTGGCTCCTGGACCCGCCCAAGGCGGTTCAACTCAATCAGCTGGCCGAGCAAATCGAGGAAGCGGTTCGCTCGGGCGACCGGCAGCGACTCGAGGAGAAGGCGAAGGAACTGGACAAGGCAACTGACGAATTGCCGCAGGCGGCCCGGGCGTTCATCGGGATGTTCCTCGCCATCCACAACCGGATCCAGCCCGTGGATCCCGTCCAGGCCGCCAACCTGCTCGAGGAGCTCGCGGAGGCGGAGCAGGCCCTCAAGGCCCGGGATCCGAATGCGCGCCAGAAGATCCAACAGGTGTCGGCGAAGATCGCCGTGACCATTGATCAGATCGGCACCGGGGATCCCGACAAGTCGAAGCGGCTCGTCTGCTCGTGCGGCACCGAGATCCCGGCGGGTGCGGACAAGTGCCCGAAGTGCGGGCTGGCGGCTTGGCTGGTCGAAGACCGGTCCCGCCGGGGCCTTTGATCGAACAAGGGGGACGATGAGCGCGCAACCTAATCCATCGCCGCGGGTCGTCGGCGTCGACTTCGGCGGCGATGCCCTGAGGCTCGCGTCCTGGGTAGACGGAGAGCCCCGGCTGTTGCCCTCTCGGCCGGTCGCCGAACCCCTCCACCGGGAAATCCGCGTCAACGGCGCGGCGCCGGAGTGCCGGATCCTATCCCTCAAGCGGTTGCTGGATCATGACGAAACCCTCATCCTGCCCAGGGTGGGGGGGGCGAGCATCCGCTCCGTGGAATACCTGACCGAGCTGTTCCGCCTCCTGCGGACCAACGCGACCCTCTTCCCGGCGTCCACGCCGCTGAACACCGTCGGCGCCGTTCCCCCCTGCTTCTCCCAGCGCCAGCGCTCGACCTTCCGCGAAGCCATCGAGAAGGCGGGCTTCGAGCGGGTCCGGCTGGTGGACGACACGATGGCCGCAGTTCTCGCCAACCAGGAACGACTCCGGGGCAAGGAGAGCGTGCTGGTCTACGCCTGGGGAGCAAGCACGTTCTCCGCAGCCCTCTACCGCCCCGCCGGAACCGCCTTCCGGGTCATCGCCCAGGACGGCGATCGGAATCTGGGCGGTGATGACTGGAATGGGGTGATCTTGAATGGCTGCCTGAAAGCCCTGGGCCGGCCCGTGCGGTTCCCGTCCAAGGACGACGCGGCGCTGCTGCGCGAGCTGGAACGGATCAAACGCGTCTTGTCCGATGGCCAGGAAGCCCAGTTCTCGACCGTCGTGCTCGTCGGCGGACGACCGGAAGCCCAGCGAATCCCGCCGCAACTGGCCGTGGACGCCAGCGCCTTCCGGGAGGCCGTGCTGCGCATGACTCAGCGCACCCTCGAGTTGTCGGAGAAGGTCCTGCGGGAGGGCAAATGCCCCGAGCCGGAAGTGGTCCTGCTTCTGGGCGGAGTGACGTCGGCGCCTCTCGTGACCCGGGCGATCGAGCAGAGGTTCCCGGGGCGAATCCTCGCCACCATCCCCGACGCCGTCGCCGTCGGAGCCGCCATCTACGGAACCTTGCTCCCGTCGGCCGAGTGGGAAGCCTCCGGCCGCAGGGCTGAACAGGACAAACAGCGGGGCCTCCCGCCGGCGGCCAAGCCGCCAGCCGCCACTCCGGACCCGGACCCGTCTCCGGCCCCGCGCCTGCGCGCACCGGACCGGGCGCCGGAGACTCCGGCCCGGCCTGCCGTCGAAGGGGGTTGGGCTGCCCATTTCGTCCCGCTGCTGAACGAGGCGGAGCGGCTCGAGAAGGAAGACCGCCTGGACGAATCGGTGGCCAAGCTCGAAGAACTGCACGAGAGGATGGGCAAGTTCTTCTTCTGGGTGTTCGACAAGGCGGCCACAACCCAAATGGCCCAGGGTCACAAGGAGCGAGCCTACGCCCTCCTGCAAAGGGCCAACCGGTTCGATCCCTCAAACGAACGAGTCGCTCACAGCCTCGCGGAGTTCTACGGAGGACGCGCCGTCGAGCTCTACAAGAACCGCCGCTTCGAGTCGGCCCTCGAGTCCTGCCGCGCGGCGCTGGCAGTGATCGAAGCGCTGCCGGACGCCGAGCGGCGACAGGGGCGATTCCTCGCTCATTATCTCCGGCTCCAGGCCGAGATCGAGCTGGCGTTGAGCCGAACGAGCGCGGCGGAAGCCAACCTCGAACGAGCGGTAAGGCTGAACCCCGAGGAACCGGCCCTCAAACAGCGATTGCAGGAAATCCAGCCCTTGCTGAAGCGGGCGGCTTCCGAGGTGCGCCGGGTCTTCGGCCCCATGTCGGGCGAAGACCGAAACCGGCTTTGTCCTTGTGGCAGCGGCAAGAAGTACAAGAAATGTTGCGGACGATGAACCCGACCGTCGCGGCGTTGAGGAGCGCCAGCAGACTTACGCGAGGCGCCGGTTATATCGAGATGGGCGTGAAGCGAAACCGGCATTGAGTGTTGCACAGACGCTTGGGTTGCCCCCGGCGGGCATCAAGGGTTCGGACGATGAAGATTCGCTGTACAACATGCGGAACAGACTACGACCTGGACGACTCGTATCGGGGACGGCGGGTGCGCTGTGACGTCTGCAATGCGGAGCTCGTCGTGGAAGCAACGGCGGCTCCTACCCTCGCAACCCCGGCGCCTCGAGCCGATCCCGCCCCGGTCACCCCGGCGCGCCCAACGCCCAGACAGCCCGCCGGCGCCAAGCCCGGCGCCAACCCGGGGGAAGCCGCGGGCGCGTTGGGGATCTGGAAGGACCCGCTCCAGCACGAACCGACGCCGTACGAAGTGCTCGGTGTCCCGCGGGGCGCGCAAAAGCCGGAAGTCGAACGGGCGGTCGTCGCGGCCATCCGCCGGGGCGTGCGCTCCCTTGAAGCCCAAGTGGCCCGCCGGGCGCTCCTGACGCCGGCCGAGCGGGCGTCCTGCGATCTGCTGCTCTATGATCCGGCCGTTCTCGAACGGCTGAATCCGAGCCCGCTGCGGGACCCGACGGTTCTGCATGCCTCGCGACGATTGGCCACCGGCGAGGCCTGGGAACGGCAATTGCGGGCCCGCTTCCCCGATGCCGGCATTGCGCACAGCCTCGGCGTCCTCTGGTACTGGTGGGCCCGCCACGAACAGGAGCGCCTTGAGGCCCTGGTCGGGGCCGCACCGGACCGGGCCCGACAGAGTGACGGCTCGAAGTCGCAGTTGATCCTCGCCGCCCGCCAGAAGACGGGGGGTGCCTGTGCCCTGAAGGCGAGCGAATGCACCGAGCCCGACTGCGTCTGGCGTGAGGACTGTGCCACGGCCGGCGTGACCGCCCAGGAAGCCTGGAAACGGGCCGTGATCTACTGGAGCATGCTGGCCTCGACGCCCGAGGTGTGGAATGGCCGGCTGGGTCTCAGCGAGGCGGAGTCCGCGGCGCTGCGCAAGAACTTCATCGAGGATTTGTCCAACCGGCTGGTCGACTGCGCCCAGCACTACAGCCAGCAGTTTGCCGCCGATCATCCCCTGGCCGCCTCCTTCCGGCAGCTCAAACTGTGCCTCGCCTCGGAACTGAAAACGTCCGCTGCCATGGCCCAGTCAGGCTACCGCACCAAGCGCGGCCGGGTCGCCGCCGGAGTCCTCATGCTGCAGCACCTGGGCCTGCTCGAGAAGGTCCGGGAACAGGTCGACGGCCTTCTCGAACGAACGCCGGGGAACCAGGCGCTTCGGGAACTGCGCGCCCTGCTCTCACCCCACTTCCCGATCATCATCCTGGTCGAGGAGGAGAGAGCCCAGGAGGCCCTCGAAGCCATCGAGCGCCTCCCCGGCAAGGACAAGGAATCACTCGAAATCCGACGCCTCCGGTGCAAGGCCCTCCTCATCGCCGGACGCCAGCGGGCCAGCGTCAATGAATGCGCACGAGCCCTGGATTACTGGACCCAAGCCCTGAATCTGGGGGCGGGAGAGGACCTGGATGCCGAGGTCCGACGCCAGGTCGTTGCCAGTTGTCAGAGCCAGGGACACGAGCTCGAGAGGCGGGATGCCGACCGGGCCGCGGACATCCTCGAGCGCGGATTGCGTCTCACGCAGGATCCCAAGCTCAGACTCCAACTCGCCGAACTCCTCGTGGGACGCGGGATCGATGCCTTCAACAAGGCCCAGGAAGCGATCAAGACCGCCCGCGGCGCCAAGGCGCGATCCCTCATCAAAGAGCTCGAGCGCGCTCGGCACCACATCGCGCGGGCCAAAGAACTCGGATCGGCGCGCGCCGCCGCGAACCTCGAGACCGCCGAGGAAATCCTGAGCGGCCTCAAGCTCCAGATGAGCGAGGGTCTGCTGGACCTGCCCGAGGCTGCCGAAAGACCCTGGCGTGAGGCCAACGCCGCCGTCCAGCGCAAGGACTGGGACACGGCCATCGAACGATTGCGCGAAGCCTTGAAACTGGCCGGCGGCAGCCGGCCGGGCCTCACCCAACGGCTGGCGTCCGCCCTGGCCAACCGCGGCATCCAACGCGCCAACCAGGCCGTGCAAAGCCTGTCGGTCGCCCACCAGGCCCATGGAGCCGAACTCATGGGCCTGATCCAGGAGATCCAAAACCACTACGACGATGATCAGTGCGCCATCTGCAAGAAGTCGAAGCTCTTCAACACCGCCGGCACCGAGTGGTTCACCGTCACCTTGAAAGGGGGCAAGACCGGCCAGCTGTGCCTCATGTGCATGATGCGCCTGCAACAGCTGCAGAACGATCGCCCCACACCCGATCCCAACTCGGTGGCCCTCCTCCGATCCGGCGAGAGCGACCTCGCCGAAGCCAGCACCCTCGACCCGACCAGCACGCACATCCAGAAGAACCTGCGCGATGTCCGTGAAACACTCCGGCAGCTGTCGTCGGAACCTGAGTCGCATACCACGGTCGAACGATCCCAGGCACCGCACCCCGCCGCCGCGCCGCGCCCCGCCCCGGGACCGGCGCCCCACCGGCCGCGCCGTCCCAGTCCGACGCCTGCACCCGGCAGCCCGCCTCCCGCGCCCACCCCAGGCAGTGCAGCCACCCCCTCGGTCGGAGTCCGATTCCTGAAAGCAACATGGTGGTTGTGGGCCGCGGGGCTCGGCTGGCTCCTGGTGAAAGGGTGTCAGTGACATCCGCCCACAACCCTTCCATCGATCGGAGACCCCAATGAACTGCCCTGTCTGTCCGGCGCGAGATCTGCCCGACGACTGCACCTGCTGTCCCGTCTGCCGGGCGGATCTGCAACCCTTCCAGCGAGTCCGCCAGCTCCACCGCGCCCAGCTCGCCGAAGCCCAACGGCTGTTCGAGTTGGGCGCCGTCGATCCCGCCCTCCATCACGCGGCGGCAGCCCTCGCCCTCAACCCCTCGTACGCTCCCGCCCTGAAACTCCTCGGCCGCTTGTTCTGGCAAAAAGGCGCAGCCCAGGAGGCCCTTGCTCGGTGGGAGGAGGCAGCCCGGCTCGATCCGGATGACCAGGAAGTCCAGGCGTTGCTGCGGGAATCCCGCGCCGAGCTGCAAGCCCGGGACCACCGGCGAAAGCGGGCATGGTGGCTCGGCGGCGCCGCGCTGGGCGCTGCGCTGATCGC
Organism: Verrucomicrobiota bacterium; assembly: GCA_029556615.1. GTDB lineage: Bacteria > Verrucomicrobiota > Verrucomicrobiia > Limisphaerales > J093 > JAKQDD01. The sequence continues at coordinate 52,419 of JAKQDD010000030.1, forward strand.
GGCCGTCCTGTACGCCCTCCTCTACGTCAATCCCCGGCTCGCCGACCGACAGGGATCCAGTTCCACCGCCGCGGCGGGCCGGCCAGGGGCGGGAACCGCGGAAACCGCGGTCGCCAAGGCGCTCGAGGATCTCGCAGTCCGACTCGAAGCCTTGCAGCGCCGCTGCGACACCCTCGCCGAGAGCCAGGAACCGATGACGGCTCAGCTCAATTCCACCGCCGACGCCGGCGCGGAGTCCCGACGGCAGATCGCCATGCTGAACACGAACCTCTCCGAAGTCTCCGCCCTGGCAACCCACCTCGCGTCCGTGAGGCTTCCGGACCTCTCGAAGGTCGTCACCAGCACCCTGGACCGGCTGAAAGCCGTCGAATCCGGGCTGCAAACGGTCGTGGCCGCCCAAGCCATGGCCGACGCCGACGCCAAGACCATGCTCCAGACCGCCGCGGAATCGCAGCAGGCGCTCCGCAACACGCGGCAGGAGATCGCAGCCCTCGAGCACTGGCTTGCCGGCGTGGCGCAGACCGCCGCGCCCCTCCTGCAACCGCCTGCGATCGAGGAGTTGGCCGCGCAGATCGCCGCCGCCCGCAACGAACTCGATCGCCTCCAACAGGAAGAGGCCAGGCCGCGGCATTCCCGCGGCGCGTTCGAAGCCATGGCGGACCTGCGAGCCGAAAGCCGGGTCCGGGCGGCTCAGAAACGGCTTGCAGTCCTCGAGGCAGAATGGCAAAAGCACGCCGAACCATGGCTGCGCTTCAAGACGTTCCTCAGCACGAATGCGCAGCCCCCAGCCCCCGGCCTATCCCCCCGTTAGCGGAATTCGCTGAGCCCGCGGAAAGCAGCATCGTTCGAAATCCCGGGTATCAGAGGGTGGAGTCGACGTGGATGAACGCTCCGGGTGCCAGTGACGGGTGAAACTGCGGGCGGCCGCGCGACCCATGGAAGAGACCATGAGCAGCAATCAGCAACCAGCACCGAGGTCGGAGGGTCGCACGGCGCCGCACGAGGAAGGCGGCGATGGGCTGCCAACCCATTGGCTGTTTACGACGCTGAACACGCCCCTGCTGGGCGTGCCGGTGGGGATGGACGTCTACCTGCGCAATGCCTACCGCCTCCTCGGCTTGCCCGCCAACGCGCCGGCCGAGGCCGCCGTCCGCGAAATGGGACGGCTGAAGTCGATGGCCAGACTCAGCGCCAACGCACCCCAGCGGTTCTGGATCCGCAACGGCTACGAATCCCGTCTTTCCTGCGAGGAGGCCATGACCGCCGTGGCCCGTCTGAAAGACCCCCGCCAGCGGTTGATCCAGGAGCTGTTCTGGCCGCACCTCGACAACGGCCTCGGGACGCGTTTGACCCAGAGCCGCACGCTGGATGATCCCCAGTTGCGCTCGGAACTGCACGCCGTGGCGGAACACCAGAATGGACGCGCGGCTGCCCTGGCCCGGCACGGTCTGGCGATTCTCTACCACAACCTGGCGCTGCGCGATGAGCTCCTGGCCGGTGAGGACGGAGCCGACTGGAGCGACCAGCATTGGCGGCAGGCGCTGACCATCTGGGGCGAGACGCTGGCCAACAGCCATTTCTGGGAGTACATGGCCGATCGGGTGCGTGGCTACGACGATTTCCGCGTTCAAGCGGAGGATCTCGAAGCGATCAAGCCGCAGCTCTGGCGCGTTATCCTCGAGTTCCACAGCGTGCTGGCGCGCTCGCATGCGGAGCGCCAGCCGACGCTGGCCAACGGGCATCTCCGGCTGCTCAGCACGGCTCCGTGCCCGTCCGAGACCATGGTCCCGGTTCTGGGTGCGTCGCTGAAGGCCATCGCCGGCAAGAAGCTGGTCCCGGTCGTGGCGCAGGCCCAGTCCCAGCTCCTCGGACACAAGCCGCCGCTCAAATGGCAGGACTTCCGCAGCCGCTGCGAACCGATCCTGCAACAGGCCGGCCAGGTGCTGGCGTTCCTGGCGCATGAGCTGCGCATCGCCGCCGAGGTGGTGGCACTGGCCGAGTTTGACACGTTCTGCGACGTGGTCGCCACCGGCCTCGCCCAGAGCATCGATTACAGCCAGGACCGGGAGCGAGCCCTGCTCTACTCGATGGTCACCACGCGCCGGCTCCTGGGCTTTCCGCTCTCCTCCGCAGCGCGCATCAAGCACGAGTCCATCCTGCGTCAGGACCGGCAGATGCTGTACCACAAGGAGTTCGCCCTGCCCGAAGAGGTCGATCCCACGGAATGCTGGTTCCTGGCCGGAGAACCGGCGGATCCGGATGCCTGCATCGTCAAACCGGTCTACCGGATCACGCGCGTGACCGCCGCCAATATCCAGTGGAACCAGCGCCGGATTCTCGTGCCCCGCTCGACGGCCGCCAATGAAATGCACCGGGGCCGGAAACCCCCGGCGGGATGGACCGCACAAGGCAACACGCCGGCCGCCCGGGCGCTCAATGAGCAGCTCGAAGCCGCCCGCGCCAAGGCCGCCAAGGCGGAACAGGATCTCGAGGCGCAACGGGATGCCGCCCGGCGTCAGGTGCAGGATCAGTATGCCCGCCGCCTCGACGAGGCCCAACAGGCGATCGATGCAGCCCTGGCCCGGGTTGCCCCGCAAGTGGCGGCCGCAGCAGCCGAAAAAGACCGGCAGATCGCCGAGGAGAACACCCGGCTCGAATCGCAACTCGGATCGATCCAAACCGCCTCAGCGGATGAGCTGGCTGCCGCCCAACAGGCCCTCGATGCCATCACTTCCGGCCAGTCCGGCAGGAGAATCCCCTGGGCCCTCCTGCTGGGCCTGGGCGCAACCGGCGCCGTCCTGGGCGCCGCCGCCGGCTATGCCCTCGACTTCTGGTACCTGCTCCCGCGCTCGGTCCCGTCCCCCATGGCCCTCGCCGGCGGCGCCTGCGTGGGAAGCGTCCTCTGCGGATCGTCCGCCGCCTTCTCGCGGACGCTCAAGACCCATGGCGCGGAGAGGCGAGTCGGCAGAATCCGGAAGAGACTCGATGCGGCGTTGGCGCAAGCCCGGGAGGATTCCGCCCGCACGGCAGCGAGGATTCAGGAGGATAGCGGTGCCGCACTCGCCCGGATCGAGGCGGAGGTCACAGCGCGGCGGAAAGCCCGCCAGGAAATCGAGGCGTCCATGCAGAGCGAGCTCGCGGCGATCGATGCGACAATCCAGACCCAGCAGGATGCGGTGCGCAAAGACGCGGCGAAACGGGTGAAGAAACTCGAAGACAAACTGGCCGCGCTCGTCACCCCCAAGAAGGAATCGGCGGCGTCGGATTTTCCACCGTACCGAAATGCCCGGGCCGCCGGGTACCGGGATGGCGAACGGCCGTCCGATGCCGAGGCTCAGGCCATGATGACCGAGGAGTTCAACCGGCTGGTGCAATCGCTGACGCCACAACAGGCCGTGCTGCTCCAAGTCATGCTGCAGCAGGCCGGCCCCGGGCAGCAAGCGGCCGTCCTCGAGAGGTTCATCGAGATGAGAGGCGGCTTTTGAGAACGTGCCCACCCGGGAAACCCAACCGCAAACGTCGTGAAAGGCCCCGATCGCACCCCCTCACCTTCGTCATGATCAACCGACACTCACCGCCAGGAATACGATGCGTCGTCGCCGACGCGTGCTTCAGTGCGGGTGTCGAAGGAGGAAGTCATGTGGTTTAGCCGGCTGCGGGTCTGGTGGACCCAGGGGCGTTTCCCCGAGGAAATCCGGATCTCGGAGGTCGCGCCCGTGGATCTCGAGGAGGTCCTGGGGGAGCTGGCCGCGGACATCCTCGCCATGGGCAAACCGGCGCCGGCCAACCCGGTCGCCGCGGAATCGGCTGCACCCGCCCCTGTCCCTACCGCGTCGGCCGCCCCTGCCGCCGGCGCTCTCGAGGTCGGCTTCGTCGTCGCGCTCTGCAACGACTTGTCCCGGGTCAAACGCAACGCGACCATGCTGTCGCAGGCGGGGACCGAGACCAAGGAGATCCGCGGCATTCGCCGGGCTGTCGAGCGGCTCGACGACGCCCTGCGAGGGCGTGGAGTCGAGTACTTCGAGAAAACAGGAACCCGATTCGACCCCAGGGACATCGAGTTCGACCCCAAAGGCCAGCCGGTCGTCGTGCCCGGCCTGGCCCAGAGCCGTATCGGGCCCTGCGAGTGTCCGGTGGTCAAACTGGACGGCAAGATCATTCAACGCGCACAAGGACTGGTGGAAGTACCCGCTGGAGGAGGAGGACGATAGCATGGCGAAAATATTCCTGAAGTTGGGGATCGATCACGGAACCAGCAACTCGAGCATCTGCGTCATGGAACCGACGGGCCCGCGGGTCATCCGGGTGGATGGCGCGGACGAGATCATGCCCTCGGTCGTGTACATGGACCGCAGCGGCCGCGTCATTGTGGGGGCTGCGGCTCGCAAGGCGATGCTCTACAACCCCCCGCAGGAGGGGGACGGCCACGCGGGCTACAAAATCAAGATTGGCCAGGACGACCGCTACGATTTCCGCGCCGCCGGGAAATCCCTGTCCGCGCCGGAGTTGGGGGGGCTGGTGATGGGGTACCTCCTGCGGGCGTATCGGGACGTGGCCCACGAGGAAATCCCGGGTGCCGTGATCACCGTGCCCGCCAAGTTCGAGCACAACGCCTGCGAGGGCACGCGGGAGGCCGCCCGTCATGCAGGCCTGAAGTTCTTCCCCCAGATCCAGGAGCCCATCGCCGCGTCGATGGCGTACGGATTCACCGCCACCGATCGCAGGGCCCAGTGGATGGTCTTTGACCTGGGAGGTGGGACGCTGGACGTCTCGCTCGTCTACGTCCGCGGGGGACGAATGGACGTGCCGGAGGAAGGCCATGCGGGCGACAACCGGCTGGGGGGACGCAAGTTCGACCGGGAGATCCTGGCCTACGTGCTCGGACAACTGAAGAAACAATACGCCCTCGCCACGTTCTCCGAGGGCAATCCCGCCTACACCCAGGCCTGGGGACGCCTCATGATGGCGTGCGAGCAGGCCAAAATCCAGCTCTCGACCCGATCCCAGGCGGTGGTCGAAGTGGACGGCGTGCTCTGCCAGGATGACCAGGGAAAGGACGTGCTGGTCGAGATCCCCATCGAGCGCAGCCAGTACGTGGCGATGATCGCGCCCGAAATCCAGAAGGCGATTCACCTGTGCCGGACCCTGCTCGAAGGCAACCGGCTGACACCCAAGGATCTGGATCGGATCATCCTGATCGGCGGGCCCACCAAGACCCCCTATGTGCAAACCGCGCTGGCCGAGGGCCTCGGGCTCGAGGTCAAACCCACCATCGACCCGATGACCGCCGTGGCTGTCGGAGCCGCCTTGCACGCAGCCACCGTCGAGCTTCCCGAGGAGCATCACCCCTCCGTTCGTGTCACCGAGACCATCGCCGCCTCCTTCGTCTCCGTCCGCCTCGAGTACGAGCGCACCCCGCAGGCCAATCCCTGCTTCATCGCCGGAAAGGTCGAGGGCGAAATCGACCCCGCGTCGACCAGGGTCGAGATCCGGAGAAGCGACGGCTGGTCCTCAGGCGATATTCCCGTGGCCGAGGACGGGACCTTCACCTGCGACGTCGCCCTGATTGACGAGGGCACCGCGAAACTCTCGAGTTTTGAAACCCGCGTTTTCGGGAAAGGGGGCGAGCTGCTCGCATCGTCGGCCGAGCCGCAGATTCTCTATCCCTACCGCGGGGTCGAGGGTCGCCTGGCCAATTCGCTGCTGATCGCCACCGAGGGGAACCGCACGGTCACCCTGGTCAAAAAGGGATCCAGCCTGCCGGGCAAGGGCTCGGAACGGTTCGTCACCACCAAGCCGCTGCAGAAAGGCTCCGGCGATGACGTCCTGAACATCGCCGTCCTCGAAGGTGTCACCAACTTGTTCGGCGAGGAGAACTCAAGCGCGGACCTGAACGTCCACATCGGATCGCTCGTGATCAAGGGGGACAACGAACGGCTGACCCATGACCTGCCCGCCGGCAGCCGGCTCCGCATCACCGTGCACCAGGACGAGTCCCGCGCGGTCCACTGCGTCGCTTACGTCGATCTCCTCGACGACGAATTCGAGGGCGAGATCACCAGGGAAGGGTTCGAGATCGACTCCAAAAGCGTCGCGGCCCGCTTCGCCACCGCGACCGCCGCGCTCGAGGATGCCAGGGCCCTCGACCGCGAATACCCCACGCCAGGGGTCGACCAAAGACTCCGGATCATCGACGAACTCAAGGTTGTCGAGGAAATCGCCAAGGAAACGGAACGGGCCCAGCAGGGGGAGAAAGACGCCCTGTATCGAGCCTACCGGCGTGTCCTCGAACTCGCCGGCGCGCTGCAGATCATCGCCGAAGCCCAAACCGAAGCTCATGGCCGACGCCACATCGGACGCCTGCGACAGGCGGTCCGCGACAAGGAGGCGCAAGACCTCGACGCCGTCGAGGCGGAGTTCGACCGTGCCGTCCGCGAGAAGGACACCAAGGCCTTGGCGAGAACGCGTGAGGCGCTGACCGAGCTTGATCACCGCGTCCGGGCCCGCCCCTACTTCAGCGTCTGCCTCGCGCTGGCGGCCGTGGCCGGCAAACGTGGCAACCAACGCCAGATCGCGGTCGTGAAGGAGGCCGACGCCCTCATCGGACGCGTCGACGCCAAGGGCGGTGTGGGCGCCCTCACAGCCTCCGATTTGTCCGAATTGGAAGCCATGCATCGGAAGCTGCTCGACGTGCTGCCCGAGCTGCCGAAGTGGATCGAGGAGTTCCTGAAGACCATCCCGGACGGCACCCCGCCCGGAACCACCAAGAACCCCTACGCGCACGTCAAGAAAGAGACGGCCAGCAACTACTGACAAGGCATCAGGAGAGCAGGCGCTCGCCATGAGCACGTCACAGCAACATCGTCTGAAAGCGGCCCGGTGGGCCGCAGCCGTGGGCCGCTACTCCCTCGCCTCCGCCTTCCTTGATGCCATCACCGATCCCGCCCTCGGGTCGGAAACGCAGGTCCTGCGCGGGCACATCCACGCGCAGCAGGGGCGGTACGCGGAGGCCTTGGGGCTCTGGGAGCAGGCCCTGGCTCGATCGCCCGGCGACGCCCGGCTCGAGAAGGCGATCCGCAGGTTGCGCGCCATGCAGGAGACCGGCTTCACACCGCCCTCGACACGGTTCCGACTGGCCGCGCTCTGCGGGCTCGCCCTGTGCAGCTTGCTGCTCCTGGCGGCTGCGTTTGCCCTGGGGCGCTGGACGACCCGGGCCGGCGCCGCCAAACCCCCGGGACTCACCCTCGCCGCCGCCGACACCCTCGAACCGCCGACGCAGGCCCTGCTTCAGCAGCAGACGCTCGCCATCTCCGGCCAGGTGGATCTGGTCCAGAACCGCCTCGCCGAAGGCCACGCCGCGCTGCGGGCTGGCCTCGATGCGCTGGCGGCGGAGCTGCCCAAGGCCCGGGCGGTGGCGGACCTGGCCGTCGCGGTGCAGAACGTCCAAGGCGAGATCCGCACTCTCGACCGCCGCATGAACGATGCGACCGCCGGCCTCTCGAATGCCCTGCAATCGATCCGACTCCAGCAGGAACAACAACTCCGCGACGACACGGCTCGCGGACAGGCGATCCAGGCCGCGCGCGGCGATCTGGCGAGGCTCCGGGACGCCATGGCCGCAGAGACCGCGCGGTCCGATCAGCGGCTGCATGCCATGATCGACCTGTTGCGCCCCGTGAACCTCGACCGATTGGCCCGCGAGATCCAGGACGCCGAAGCGGCGATCAGCGTTCTCCGGACCGAAGCGGCACGGCCGCCATCCGACGGCCCCCACGGGCTCATCAGCCGCCGCGCCGCCCTGCGGAGCGAGCTTCGGGAGATCGAGAATCGCCTCGCCTCCTTGCGCGAAGCGTGGGAACAACACGTGGTCCCCTGGCTGAAGGCCAGGGCGGCGCTATCAGGCTCCGGAGAGCCCGCGGCTCGGCCGGACAAAGCGCTCCACTGAGGAACCGTGATCGAGACGGCAGCGTATGAAAGTCTCAGCCACCATCGAGTTGATCTGGCAGTTGGCCTGCCGCGAGGCGATCGCCGCCGAGTTCAAGGAGGTCGCGCCCGAGCACTTCCTCATGGCCCTGTTGAAGCTGGCGGAAACGCCGGTGTCGGATCTCGAGCAGCTGGGCGCGGGCATGGAGGCCGCACGCGTGTTGAGCGCGGACGCCGCAGCGTTGCGCGAGGAGCTGGGCAGCCGGGGCATCAACTCGGGGACCCTGCGTCGCGAGTTGCGGACCCTTCTCGGGCGGGGCAGCACGCCCTACCAGGGAGGACAAATCCACCGCGCTCCCGCCTCCCGGGATTACTTCGACAAGGCCGCCAAACTGGCCGGAGACGCCGGCAGCGACGTGCTGATGGGCCGGCACCTGCTGCTGTCGCTCCTCCAGGAGCCGACGCCCCCCATGGCCCAGGTGCTGGCGCGCGGCGGCCAGGCCGGCGAAGCGGCGCCGGCAGCCCCCCTCGTCGTCCTCTATGAGCACGGCAAAGACCTCAACCGGGCCGTCGCGGAACAGAAGCTCGCCCAGGACAAGGAACGCCTCGCCGAAGCCCGGGTGCTGCTCCGCGTTTGGGAGCAGAGTCAGCGCCACAGCGCGTTCCTCGCCAGTGACCAGCCGGAGGCGGTGCGAAAGACCGTGTTCACGGCGGTCCGCTGTCTCTCCGCAGGCGACACCCCCGCGGGCCTCAGAGGCAAGCGGATCATCGATCTCTCGGAAGTTGGCGGGGGCACCACCCGGGCCAAGGCCACCGTCGAGCTGTTGGAACGTCTGCTCGACCAGGCCGCGGCGGTGCCGGGCGTCGTCCTCTTCCTGCCCGCCGTGGGGTCCAAGGGGGCCAAGATGCCCGCTTGGACGGAGATGCTCAAGAGAACGGCGGCCCAGGGCAAGGTGCAGTTCGTGGCCCGGCTCGCTCCCGAATTGCGGACCGCCGTCGAGAAAGACCCGGCGTGGAAGCGCATTGCCCAGGTGATCAGTCTCGCCCGGGAAAAGGCCACCGAGATCCCGTCCGAGCTGTAAAGAACTCCCGTATGTTCACCGAACGTGCCCAGACGATCATCGACGCGGCCAAGGATTACGCCTTCTCCAGTGGCGACCAGCAACTCACGCTCGCAGCGTTTGCGCCGGCGGCGGTGCGGCAGCCCGAGGCGACCATCATGCTGGCCGAGTTCCTGATGCTGACCCCCGACCAGTTGCGAGAGAAAGTTCCCCCCACGCCGCCGCCGGCGGCTTGTCCGGGCAAACTCCCGCTCTCGGAGCCGGTTCGGGCGATGCTCGAGGCGGCCAGGGAACTGGCCCAGGAAGTCCCGGATCGAAGCCAGCCCGGCCTGATTGACCTGCAGCACCTGCTGATGGCGCTGGCGCTCTCCCGGGAGTTCTGCGCCCTGCTGGGAGTCGCCCCCATGCCCCGCGAGGACGCCGTGCGGGCGCTGGCGGATTCCTACCAGCGGGAGGGAGGCACTCCCGCGATCGGCGACCTGATGGAACGGCTCCGGCGGATGCGCCTCGAGTTGCTCAACAGGGTGTTCGGGCAGGATCACGCGATCGAGGCGTTCGTCGAGGGTGTGTTCAACGCGGAAATCGTCGCAACCGCCGACGTGCGACGGCGCGAGCCCCGCGCGGTGTTTGTCTTCGCCGGACCTCCGGGGGTGGGCAAGACCTACCTCGCCGAATCGGCGGCCACCTGGCTCGATCGCCCCTTCCGCCGCTTCGACATGACCACCTACTCCGATCATCAGGCAAGCAACGCGCTGGTGGGCTGGGCCAAGAGCTACCACGCTGCGCACCCGGGCCTGCTCACGGAGTTCGTCGAGAAGAACCCCAACGCCATCCTGCTCTTCGACGAGATCGAGAAGGCGCACCTCAACACCGTGCTGCTCTTCCTCCAGATCCTGGATGCGGGGGTTCTCGAGGACAAGTACCACGAGCGGAATGTGAGCTTCCGGGACACGACCCTCATCTTCACCACCAATGCCGGCCGAAAACTCTACGACCGGCCCAACGAAAGCGGTGTCCACGCCGCCCATGCCGCCTTCCACCGGAAGACGATTCTCGATGCCCTCGAAAACGAGAAGGACCCGCGAACCGGGCAAGCCTGCTTCCCGCCCGCCATCTGCTCCCGGCTGGCCACCGGCTACCCGGTGCTGTTCAATCACCTGCGGGTCAACGAGCTCCAACGGGTAGCCCAGGCGGAGCTGGCCCACGTGGCCCACCTCCTCGAAAGACAGTACTACAAGCGAATCCTCATCAGCGACCTCGTCGCTGCCGCCCTCGTGTTGCGCGAAGGAGCCAAAGTCGACGCCCGCACGCTCCGATCCCAGGCCGAGACCTTCGTCAAGACCGAGTTCTTCAAGTTCTGCCAGTTGTTCAAGACCGACCGGATCGAGGAGGTCTTCCAGCAGGTGGACAGCGTCAGCCTCGAACTGGAACAGGAGCTCTCCGAGTGCGATCCCGAGGTCCGGGAGTTGTTCCAGGCCTCGGAAAAGCCCCGGGTGCTGCTGGTGTCGGAACCCAGCATGGGCGAGCTGTACCGGGAATGCCTCAAAGAGGTCGAGTGGCGCCTGGCCGCGAACGCCGAAGACGCCCTCGAGATCCTCGCCAACGAAGAAGTGGACCTGGCGTTGGTCGACCTGTGGCTGGGACGCACGCCGGGCAGCCAGACGGGCAGCGTTCAGCAGTTCGATCACATCCCGCTCGCCCACCGGGGCCTGGACCAGGGCCAGGAAATCCTCCGCCGGGTTCGCGAACGCCTTCCGGACCTGCCCGTGTATCTGCTCTCGCTCGCCGAAGGGGATGAGGCCGGCCCCGTCCGGGGCACGATCGATGACGAGCTGTTCATGGCCTGCGTCCGCGGCGGGGGAGCCCGGGGCATGCTCGTGAGCCGGTTCCTGGACAACATGGTCCGGGACTGGACCCAGCACCGCGACGCCTTCAAAGCCGACCTGCTCGCCACATGCCAGAGGCTCTATCGGGAGCGCGCCGCCGAACGCCTGGGCCAGGAACGCAAGGTCCTCTCCTTTGATACCGAACCCAAATTGCTCGCCTCCAAACGGCAGATCGTCATCCGGTTGCGCAACCTGCGCCTGGCGCGCGCCTTGGCCGCCGCCGACGCGGGGGAAGTGGTCGAGGATGTCGAGCGCCCGCGCACGCGGTTCGAGGATGTCATCGGAGCCGATGGCGCCAAGGAGGAGCTCCGGTTCTTCATCGATTTCCTCAAGCGCCCGCGCCGATTCGCCGCCCTGGGGCTCAAGCCGCCCAAAGGAGTCCTGCTCCACGGTCCCCCGGGCACCGGCAAGACCATGCTCGCCCGCGCCATGGCCGGCGAGTCCGACGTCGCCTTCCTGCCGGTCTCGGCCAGCAATTTCGTCACCATCTGGCAGGGCAGCGGCCCGCAAAACGTCCGCGACCTCTTCGCCCGCGCCCGCCGCTACGCGCCATCGATCATCTTCATCGACGAAATCGATGTCATCGGCAAGGCCCGCACCGGTTCCCCCGGCGCCGGCCAGGCCGAGGAGAACACCCTCAACGCGCTCCTGGTGGAAATGGACGGTTTCACCGGCCCTTCGCCGGACCGCCCCGTCTTCGTCCTCGCAGCCACCAATTTTGACATCGACCCGAACGAGGAGAACGCGCGCCGGGGCCGGGACCGGTCCATCGATCCCGCACTCAAGCGGCGCTTCTCGCGCTGCATCCTGGTGGACCTGCCGGAGCGCGCCGCCCGCGAGAAGTACCTCCGATTGCGGCTGTCGGATCGGCGATCCTGCACGGTGACGGACACGATGATCGGACTGATCGCCGCGCGCTCCGTGGGCATGACGATCGCTCACCTCGAGGGCATCCTCGAAACCGCCGCCCGCAACGCGGTCAAGGCCGGCGCCGACTTGAACGACGCCTTGCTCGAAGAGGCCTTCGAGGCCGTCCAGTTCGGAGAGGCCCGGCCCAAGAGCAAGGCGCAACTGCGCCGCGTGGCCTGCCACGAGGCGGGGCATACCCTCATGTACTGGCTCTCCGGCTGGTGGCCGGAGTATGTCACCGTCGTCTCCCGGGGCGACCACGGCGGCTACATGGCCCACGCGGCCGACGAGGCCGAACAGGTCTCCTGCCGCAGCCGCGCCGAGCTGCTCTGGAACATCCGCACCTGCCTCGGCGGCCGCGCCGCCGAGCTGCTCGTCCTCGGAGCGGACGAAGGCCTCAGCGTCGGGCCCTCCGATGACCTCCTCAGGGCGACCTCGATCGCCCGAGCCATGGTCTGCCAGTACGGCATGGACCCGGAGTTCGGTTTGCTCGCTCCCTGGGAGTTCTCGAAGGTCCCCGAGGCCCTGAGCGGTCCCCTGTGGCAGCGGGTCAACGAGGCCGCCAGCCGCCTCCTCGAGGAACAAATGGAGACCACCCGGAATTTGATGACGGCCCATCGAAAACACCTCGACTGCATCACCGAGGCGCTCCTGCAAAAGGAACGTCTCACCGCTGCCGATCTCAAGGCGATCCTGCCCGATAACGCCCCGCCGACCGCCCGCCACGACTGAACCCCGGGTCGCGGAACGACGTGAGTCCGCGACTCGTGGCACCTCGGGTCAGCGGGCCGAGCGTGGTCGCCTCCGGTTGCAGGCCACCCCGCCTTCCTTCGAGGACTCTCTATGAGGCGGACGCATCGGGTTTTCGGGGGTCAGGCAACAGGACCAGCCGGCCGTCGGGTTGCACGCGGAAGCGTTCCTGACGCCACTCCACGGTGTTGCCAAGGAACGCCGAGCTCCAGAGCAGGACCTGGAGAAGGTCCTTCACCGGCGCGGCGAGAATCCAGGGGTCGGGGAGCCGGCGTCGCATCAGGCGTCGTTCGTTGTCGGCGGCGGTCAGGATCCGGACGCCCAGGCAGCCGAGGAGTGCAGCGAAGGATGCCGCGTTCGGCTCGAGGAGGGCCCACAGCGCCGGCCAGAGCGTCGGGTTGCTGATGAGGCTTGCCGCATAGGGGCCGGGAGAACACACGCGGATGGTGCGCGCCCAACGGAGCTGATGCTGCCAGACGGTCCGCCACGGTCTGGGCTCCTCGAGACAGGCCACCGGTGTGGGGCAGAGCTCGATTCGTTGACCGGTGTCGGCGATCCGGCGCCCCAGGACGTAGTCATCGGCCAAATGCTCGACCAGGGTGGCGAGCCCGCCGATCCGCTGGATGCAGGTGTGGCGGACGGCAATGGCGGCGCCCAGCGCAAACCGCAGGCGGCGGAGCCGCCGGGCCTGCAGGACACTGGTCCAGAAGTCGGCATTGACGGCGACAGCTTCCAGGCCCATCGCCAGCGCACTGGAAAGACCCGGTGGCTGTGACGCGGCTTGGGTTCTGGTGAAGGCGTACAACGGATTGACCAGGCCCACCGCAGGATCCCGCAGGGGCGCGACGAGGTTGACCAGCAGGTCCGGCGGCGCCCAGACATCGGCGTCGCTGATCACCCAGAGCCCGTGTCGCGCGTGGGATTCGAGCTGGGCGAGCGTCGAGGCCTTGGCGTTGGGACCCAGTCGACGCGGGCAGACCACCACGTGCGCGTCGGCGCCCGGGCGGGCCTCGAGCAGGCGCCGGACCAGTGGCAGCGCCGGGTCATCGGGGGCGGCTGCGCCGAAGAGGTACTGGATCGGGCCGGGGTAGTCCTGGGCGAACCAGCTTTCGAGGCAGGATTCGAGTCCCGGGTCCGAGCCTTTCAAGGGTTTGAACAACGTCACTGCGGGCGCGAAGGACGGGTCCTCGACGCGGCGGTGCAGAGGGAAGAGGCGCCCTTCGAGCCACTGCCAGAGGGTGAGCAGCGCGCTGGTGGCCGTGATTCCGCCCAGCGCGAGATTGACCAGGGTCTCCATCGGTCATCAGCCGCGGCCGCCTAGAGTCCTCGATTTGTGAAGCCGGGCGACGTCCGCCGGTTATGCTACTCCGGCTTGGCTTGTATCCCGGGGGAAGCATTCACATCGGGCACGGAAGCGCCGGTGGCGCGTTCGACGCGGGCCCGGGCGACCGCGTAATCGCGTCTGGCTCTGATGTCGGTGGTGCGGGCGTCGGTCAGGGCGGTCTGGGCGCCGAGGACGTCGAGCTGGGTGCCGGTTCCGGCGTCTGCGCGGGCCCGGGCCAAGCGGAGCGCTTCGTCGGCTTGTTCGAGCACCTTGCGTTGGGACTCGAGGACTTCCCACGCCTCGACGAGCGTCGAGCATGCGCTTCGGACCTCGAGTTCGATCTTGCGGGAGACGTCATCGGTCTCGATCTGGGATTTTTCGAGGAGGGCCTGGGCCTCCTGGATCTTGCCGCGGGTGAGGTGTCCGTCGAACAGGTTCCACACGGCCTGGACGCCGACCTCCCACCCGTGGACTTCGTCGTCCACGTCGCTGCTGAAATTGGACTTGCGGACGCCGTATCCGGCGTAGCCCTCGAGGCGCGGGCGGCGGCCGGCGCGGGCGCCTTGGACGTCCTCCTGGCGGAGGGCTTCATTCTTGCGGAGGGCGACCAACTCGGGGCGGCGCTCCTTGGCGAGCCGGACTGCGGTGGTCACATCCAGTTCGAGATGGGGAACGTCCAGGGTATCCACGAGCTGCAGCGGGATCTCCCCTCCCATCTCCTGGGGCACGGCGTAACCGAGCTGCTGGACCAGGATCTCCCGGGTGATGCGGTAAGCGTTGCGTGCCCGCGAGACCCGGGGGCGGGCGTTGGCGAGCTCGACTTCAGCGCGGAGGACGTTGAAGCGGGGGACGGTGCCGGCGGTGAACCGGCGCTGGCTGTCCTCGAGTTCCTTCTCGAGGAGCTCAACGGAGGCCTCGCTCACGCGGACTTCCTGCTGGGCCAGCAGGACGTTGTAGTAGGCTACGCGCACATCGGTGGCCGTGTCCGACAGGACCGCCATGTGCCGGGCGACAGCCTGTTCGCGGAGGAGCCGGGCGGTGCGGAGCGCGGAGGTCATGCGGCCGCCTTCGTAGAACGACTGGATGATGCGGACGCCGGCGGCCCAGCGCTGGGTTCCGGGGTCGATGCCGAGGGGAGAGGGGACTCCGGGAACGTTGATTGGGAGTTCGTACCGGTCCACGGCTTGTTCTTCGACCAGCCCGTAGTCGCCTGCCGCCCGCAGCTTGGGCCAGACGATCGCCCGGGTCTGCGCCATGACGCCGTGGGTCGCCTCGAGATCCTGCCGGCTCTTTCGGACTTCGGCGTTTTGGTCGAAGGCCAGGTTCAGGCAATCGGCCACGGTCAGCGGGCGGTCGAGCCAGGGTGGCGCCGCGGACTCCGGCGTTGCCGGGCGTCCGAGGGCGCTGATCAGCAGACTGAGGCCGAGGAGTCCGATGATGGGCGATCGATGGCCGGTGCCCAGGGGCGTTGCGCGGGTCGGCTCGAGGAGCGGGGATCGCTTCGCGGCAGTTGCGGTATGAGCAAGACGTGGCATGAGAGTCGCAATAAAGTCTAGGTTCTAACATCTCATTGACATGTCAACCGGATTCCCTTGTGCTGGGCGGCCGCCGGGCGCTGCGGCCATGGATCCACTCGTCCTGATCACGTGGCGAGGCGCACCTCAGACCCAACGAAGTCCGCGATCTCATGAAGCCTTCCTGCCTTTCCGGACGCTCTGTCTCGCGCCTCGCTAATGTAGTCCGGGCGGGCGCGCTGGCCTTGGTGTTGGTGCTCGCCGCGGGCGCCGCCGGCTGCCGACCCCGCCATCAGCAGCTTTGCCAGGGCTACCTCGAAGGGGAGTTCGTGGCCGTTGCTGCGCCCGTGGGCGGCACGCTCGAGCGCCTCGACATCCGCCGCGGCGACCCGGTACAGCCTGGGCAGTCCCTGTATCAACTGGACCTCGAGCCGGAAGCCACCGCGTTGCGGGAGGCACGCCATCGTCTGGACCAGGCCCGCGCCCGGCAGACGAACCTCACCAAGGGTCGGCGTCCGAGCGAGCTCGCCTCCCTCGAAGCCCAGCTCGATCGTGCCCGCGCCACGCTGCGTCTCTCGGAGCTGGACTTGGAGCGTCGCGTCCGGCTCAGCAGCGACGCGGTCATTGCCCCGGCGGAGCTGGACCTGGCGCAGGCGCGCTGCGATGCGGATCGCGCGGCTGTGACCGCGCTCACGGCCGACCTCGAGACGGCGCGGCTCGCGGCGCGCGAGGACGAACTGGCGGCGGCGGCGGCGGAAGTCAAGGCGCTGACGGCGGCTGTGGCCCGGGCCCAATGGGCCCTGGCGCAGAAGACTCAAGACGCGCCCACCAACGCCTGGGTCCACGAAGTGCTGTTCCGTCCGGGGGAGTGGGTTGCGCCGGGCGCTCCCGTGGTGCTGCTGTTGCCCCCGGAGAACATCCGGGCGCGGTTCTACGTGCCGGAGGCGGACCTGGCGCGTTGCCGGCTCGGAGGCGCGGTCCAGGTGCACCTCGATGGCATTCCGAATCCGCTGCGGGCGACGATTGACCACGTATCGGCCCAGGCGGAGTTCACGCCGCCGGTCCTCTACAATCGGGAGAACCGGGCCAAGCTGGTCTTTCGGGTCGAGGCGCGGTTTGAGCCGGCTGAGGCCCGGACGCTGCGCATTGGACAGCCGGCCGACGTCGTGCTGCCTTCGGGGGATTCGTGAGGATGGAAGCGTGCGGCAGGAAGCGGACACCCCTCGCCTTGATCCGATGACCTCTCCGAAGCCTTTGGCCATCGACGTGACTGGAGTCACCAAACGCTTTGGCGGGCGCACGGTGGTCGAGGACATCACCCTCGAGGTGCAACAGGGCGAGATCTACGGCTTTCTCGGCCCCAACGGCAGCGGCAAGACGACGTTCCTTCGGATGCTCTGCGGACTGCTCACGCCGGACGCCGGCCGGGGGACTTGTCTCGGCTACGATCTCCGGACCCAGGCGGCCGAGATCAAGCAGCATGTGGGCTACATGACCCAGCGGTTCAGTTACTACGAGGATTTGAGCCTCGAGGAGAACCTGGATTTCGTGGCCCGGATCTACGGGATTCCGGATCGGCGGGCTGCAGTGAACCGCAGCCTGGCGCAGCTGGGATTGACCACCCGGCGGCAGCAGTTGGCCGGGGTGCTTTCCGGGGGCTGGAAACAGCGGCTGGCTCTGGCGGCCTGTCTCATTCACCAGCCGGAGCTGCTGCTGCTCGACGAGCCGACGGCCGGGGTGGATCCCAAGGCCCGGCGCGAGTTCTGGGAGGAGCTGCACCGGCTTGCCTCGGAAGGCCTGACCGTGCTGATCACGACGCATTACATGGACGAGGCGGAGCGGTGTCACAGCCTGGCGTACATCGCCTACGGCCGGCTGCTGACGCGCGGCACCCTGGGCGAGGTGATTGCGCACGCGGGCCTGACGACCTGGATGGTATCGGGCCCGGACCTCGCTGCCTTGGCCGCCGCCCTGCGCGGCGTGCCGGGCGTCGAGCACGTGGTGGCCTTCGGCAACACGCTGCACTTGAGCGGGCGCGATCCGGTCCGGCTCGAGGCTGCCTTGGCACCGTGGCGCCGGCCGCCCTACCGGTGGCAACCGATCGAGCCCGGACTCGAAGACGTCTTCATCAGCCTGATGGGGACAGCCCGCGACAACGCATGAGACGACGCCAGTTTCATCCCCGGCGGTTCTGGGCGGTGGTCGTCAAGGAGTTCATCCAGATGCGACGGGACCGGCTGACCTTTGCCATGATGGTCGGCATCCCGATCCTGCAGCTCCTGCTCTTTGGTTTTGCGATCAATGCCGACCCGAAGCACCTGCCCACGGCGGTGCTTTGCGCGGACCCCAGCCGTTTCAGCCGGACCCTGGTGCAGGCGCTGCGGACCAGCGAGTACTTCCGGTTCGTCTGCGAGGCGGGGAACGAGGCGGCGATCCGGGATCTGCTCCGCCGCGGCGAGGTCCAGTTCGTGGTGCACATCCCGGCCGGGTTCGAGCGCGACCTGCTTCGGGGTGAGCGTCCCCGGCTCTTGCTCGAGGCGGATGCGACCGATCCCGCGGCCACGGGGTATGCGGTCATGGCGCTGAACACGCTGCTGACGACCGTGTTCGATCGCGACCTGACGGGATCGTTCCAGCGGCTTCGCGCCGCTCCCGGCCCGGTCGAGCTGCGGCTGCATCGGCACTACAATCCGGAGAACCGCACCCAGTTCAACATTGTGCCCGGGCTGATGGGCGTGGTGCTCACGATGACGATGGTCGTGATCACGGCGCTGGCCATCACGCGGGAGCGGGAGCGGGGGACGATGGAGAATCTGCTCTCGACGCCCGCGCGCCCGGGCGAGGTCATGATCGGGAAGCTCGTGCCCTACATTCTGGTCGGCTACCTCCAGGCGGGTTTGA
This sequence comes from Verrucomicrobiota bacterium, assembly GCA_029556615.1. Taxonomy (GTDB): domain Bacteria; phylum Verrucomicrobiota; class Verrucomicrobiia; order Limisphaerales; family J093; genus JAKQDD01. Next base: position 70,687 of record JAKQDD010000030.1, read on the forward strand.
TCCTGCTGATTGCCCGGTTCCTGTTCGAGGTTCCGGCCCTGGGCAGCATCCCGCTGCTGGGCGTCGTGATGCTGATCTTCATTGCCGCGAACCTGGCCGTGGGCATCACGTTTTCGACCATTGCCCAGAACCAGCTTCAGGCCATGCAGATGTCGTTCTTCTTCTTCCTGCCCTCGATCCTGCTCTCGGGATTCATGTTCCCGTTCCGAGGGATGCCGGTCTGGGCGCAGGCCATCGGCGAGGTTCTGCCGCTCACGCATTTCCTGCGGATTGTGCGGGGGATCCTGCTCAAGGGGAACGGCCTGGGCGAGATCCTGCCTGAGCTGTGGCCGATCTCACTCTTCCTGGTGGTCCTGCTCGCGATCGGCATCCACCGGTACCGGATGACGTTGGATTAGCGGGGCGCTGGGATCCCTCGTAATCCCCAGCCCCAACGGCGGCACCAGGTCTCGCGCCTCCCGCACCCCGTAATTGAAAATGACGAATCCGCGCCGGTCGTGCCGGCGGGTGATCCGGATCTGCTCGATGACGCCGAGCACGCCCAGGGGCGGGGCGGAGGCGCTGGCGCCGATGCCCGGGTAACACGGCACCGGGCCGGCCCACTCGATCTGACGCACCACCCGGTTCTCGAAATGCCGGTGGCTGCTCGTGTAGTCCATGGGACAGACGAAATCGAGCCAGCCGCGCTCGCACCACAGCTTCCAATCCTGGCCGATGGTGTCGCGATCCCGGGGCCAGTCGGGAAAGACGGCGGCGGAGATCTTGATCCGGGGTCGGACGCGCCGGGCGCCTTCGCTGACCGCGCGGACGACGTCCGAGATCAAGTCCCGGCGCCAGCCGAGCCATGCGTCGCGCCGCGGGCCGTTCCGGCGCACGTCGTCCGGCCAGGACGCCACGGGGCTCTTGGTGACCGCCTCGAACCGTTGGCGGCAGCCTTCACAGAAGCAGTGGTCGGCATCGGGAAACCGGATGTAGTCGAAGTGCAGTCCGTCGACATCGTACAGTCGGGCCACCTCGACCATGGACTCGACTTCGAGCTTCTGGTTGAGCGGATGGGACGGACAGAGCCACGGCTCCTCCCGGCCGTCCACCGAGACCTGGAGCCGATGCTCGCCCCGCAGGCGCTCGAGGGTCTCGCGCGCCGCGGCATGGCCCAGGTTCCAGTTCACCTTCCAGACATGGATCTGCACGCCCCGCTTCCGGCACGCCGCCAGGCAGAGGGCGACCTGGTCGCCGCGCCGGGAGACCTCGGGCGACACCGGCAGGACCCGGCTGGGGTAGTAGGCGACGCCGCCCCAGAGCAGGTTGGGCAGGATGGCGTTGAACCCGTTCTCGGCCAGCCGTCCGATTGCGGTCTCCCAGTCCATGCCCTCGACGCCGAACGCGTTGTGACACCAGAAACCGCGGAACTCGTGGGTCGGCGCCGACTGGGCCCGGCACCAGGCTTCAGTCAGTTGCCGCTGGGCTGTGCGGGCCGCGTCCAGCGCCTCCGGGAACCGGCCGGCCGCGGCGTGACTCGTGGCTGCCCCGTGTGCGGCAAGGGCGGCGTCGATTGCCGGCCGCGCACGGGGGCCCTTGGCCTCTGCGGCGATCATGGCGATGGACTCCTCGAATCCGGTGCTGTCGCCGATTCGGCCGGCCTTGCGGAGCTGGGCGGCGAGGGCCTGCTCCCAGACTTTGGGGGCAAGGTGGCCGAGCATGGCCAGCAAGAGCCGCTCTTGGTTCTCAGGGTCATCTTCGAGGAGGACGTGGGTCATCAGCAGCCCGTGGGCCGAGCCCAGGAGCGCGGCGTGCCCCGAGGGTTGGCCCTGATCGTCCACCCAGTCCGCCCAGACCCGCGCCACGCCCGGCACCGGTTCAAAGGCGTTGAGGTTCCACGACCGCTGGGACACCGACTCCGGCAAGCCGGGAAAGCCCTCCGCCCGGCGGCGGATGGCGGCGAAGGAGCCCGGGCGCTCTTCGCGGACGTGCCGGCCGTTCTGGACGCCGAGCCGCGCGCGAAGCGCCTCCGGCACTGAATAGAAGATCAGCAGCTTGCCTCCAGCCGCGGCATACCGGTCCAGCACGGCAGCCCCGCGCTCGGGCAGAGCCGGATTGTGCGGGAGCACAACCACGAGGGCCGACTTGATCCGAGCCTCCGTCAGGTCCGCTTCCCCCAACACGGCACAGCCGACGCCCAGTCCATGCAGCCACCGGACAATCCGCTCGGCAAATGGATCGGCAGATCGCCTGCCTCGGGCCCCCGCCGCCGTGCCGCCTTCCGGCCGCACCACGGCCACCAGGGCGTCTGCGCCCAAGGCGCCCGTCTGGCGTAGCCCGCCCCAGTAGAACTCGGTGTCCGCATCCAGACCGCGCCAGGCGGACAGCCGAATCGCACGGATCTCGCCCCACCCGGCCGGGTTGCCCTCGACGGAGAACGCGGTCTTGTCGAGAGATACGGTCTCCCATCGGTTCGTGGATTCGGGGAAGAACGAGGCGTGGTACCAGCCCTCGCCGCTCTGGAAGTAGAGACTGAAGTAGGAGACCGGCGCCGGGTTGGCGCAGTAGACGTCGAACTCGATCCCCCGGGACGAAGCGAGGTCGAGGGCAACCTGCCGGTCCCAGCACCCGCGCTCGATCCCGGTGCGCGCGAAAGGGCATTCGAGGCGGAGGGCGGAACGGCCGGCGACCACGCCGACAGCCACCGGCGCGGAACCGGCTCGAGGTTGCCACGCCGACCGGGCTGCAGCCTGGTCGGGGTAGACTCCCGAGTCGATCAGGGCGGCATCGGCGCCTAGGGTCGGGAATCCCCCGAAGCCAATCAGAGTCGCCGCCAGGGCGAGAGAACATCGAGCGCTCATGGGGGCACCGTAAGAGGCCTGGGGCCCGGGTTCAAGCCCGCGCGGAGCTTGCGGAACGGCGGGATGTTGGCATGCTGGGTCCGATGACGAAGACGGCGCACCCGACGCATCGAGGCTGCTTTCGCGCGGCGGCCGGGGCGTTCACGCTGGTCGAGTTGCTGGTCGTGATCGCCATCATTGCGATCCTGGCGTCGTTGCTCCTGCCGGTGCTGGGCAAGGCGAAGGGGAAGGGGCAGGCCATCTACTGCCTCAACAGCCTGCGGCAGCTGGGTTTGGCGGTGCAGCTCTACGTTCAGGACAACAACGATTGGATGCCTCCAATCCAGGCCCGCGCCCAGGCAGGGTTCGAGACGAGCTGGCGTTCCTACCTCTACAAGTACGTCGGCCAGAACGCGCGTGTCTATGATTGCCCGGCCGAGAAGACGGAAGTTTACGCCTCCGGCAAGCCGTCCTACTCCAAAACGCCCAGTCTGTGGCTTGTCGGGCAGGCGCTCGAGGGGGAAATCGACATTCCCAGCGGTCTTGGCGCCGTCAACGTTCATTGGGAAAGCGGCGGGGCCCCGCCTCCCTTTGGCCGTCCGCAGGGCTATGAGAACAACCTCTGCCGCGCCAACGCCATCGAGGGGCCGTCCTCACTGATCATCCTCGGGGATGGCCACAGCGACGTCTACGGGGTTTGGCCGAGCGACCGCTGGTGGATTTGGAAGGAGCTCGGCCAGGCGAATGCCGCCGGCTTCAATCGCCTGGCGCAGGGCGACCGCGGGGCGGTGCGCCACAACCGCAAGGGCAATTACGCCCGGGCCGACGGCAGCGGCGCCCTCTTGGACGCCGCACGGATCCCCTGCAACACCACCGAGTGCCACTGGTCGGCCAAGCTGGATCCGCACTGACGCCCCACCGCGCGCCGGACCGTCCTCGAGACCCTCGATGATCGCACCCAACACCTCGAAGCGGCTCCTGGCGATCGCGCTTCTCGTCCTGGCGGGGCTGCTCGGGTGGCGCGCCGTGCGTCAGCGGAGCGGGCCTTCCGAGCAGGCGTTCTTTTACGACCAAAGCCGGCAGCAGCTCTTCAAGGCGCCGCGCACGGCCATCCCGCCGATCCGGGGCGTCGATGGCCCGGAGGAGGATGCCGCGCGGGCAGTGGTCATTTCGACCACGGGGAAACCGGGGGACAAGTCGTCGTGGACCGTCGCCTATCTCGAGCAGTATTCGCCGGAGCTCAAGCGTCAGATGGAGGCCGCCCAGGCGCAGGGGACCTCGCCGATCATGGGCCGGACGGAGGCGCAGCAGCACCGTTTCGTCCGGAGGCTGACCGACCGCGAATGGTTTGCCTTGAACACGCCCGAGGCGGAGGTCATTCTCACCGGGTGGGCCGCACCGGGGCCGAATGGCATCACGCCGGTCGTCTGCACGCCATGAGCACCGCCGGGGGCCGCCGATCGGTTCAGCAAACGCCTGATGATCGAACCGTTCAAACGTCGACTACCGCCATGAACTCCTTCTCGAATCCAAAGGTGCAGATCCTGAAAGGTCTCCGGGGCGCCCTCGCTCTGGCCCTTGTCCTCGTCGGCCTCCCGGGGTTGCTCCGTGCCCAAACGCCCACGGTGGCCACGGACAAGACCTCGTATGCGATAGGGGCGGACATTGTCGTCACTTTTGCCGACGGGCCTGGCCACGCGAAGGATTGGATCGGCATTTACGAGGCGGACCAGACCCCGGGCGCGGGAGGCACAGCGTCCGCGCTGTGGAACTACGTCGACGGCACGCGCAACGGTCTGGTCGGCAAGACGGCCGGTACGATGACGTTCGCCGGCGGCCTGGACGAGCCGGGCGACTGGGTGGTTTACCTGCTCGAGAACGACGGCTACACCATCCTGGCCCAGCAAGCGTTCACCGTCCTGGCAAGCCCGACCGTCGCCACCAGCAAGGCCGCCTTCTCGCCGGCCGAGACGATTGAGGTCAGCTTCGCCCACGGCCCGGGCAACCCCAGGGACTGGATCGGCATCTACAAGGCGGGGGAGACGCCCGGGGCCGGCGTGGACTCGACCCAGTGGCTGTACGTCGATGGGACCAAGAGCGGCACGAGCGGGCTGGTCGAGGGAACCGTCGAGTTCGAACCGCTGCCGATCGGCGATTGGGTCGCGTTCTTCCTCGAGAACGATGGTTACACCGTGCTTGCCAGCCAGACCTTCGAGGTCAAAGCCGAGGCGCCGACCCTGACCACGGACCATTACAGCTACCTGCCCGGGGAAGACATCGTCGCGTTGTGGCAGAACGGCCCGGGAAACCCGAAAGACTGGGTGGGCGTCTATCCTGCCGGGGTCGTGCCCGGCTCGCAATACTCGACGCTCTGGTTCTATGTGGACGGCACGGGGGCTGGCACGGTGGGGGTGCGCGAAGGCTCGGTGACGTTCGCCGAAGGGCTCAACGTTGCCGGCGACTGGGATCTCCATCTGCTGTTGGACGACGGGTATGACACGCTCGCCCGGACGACGATCCGGGTGGTGGATCCGTATGCGCCGTTTGTCCGGCCGGCCCAGCGCAGCTACGTCATCGGCCAGACCATCCAGGTCGATTTCAAAAACGGGTATGCGACTCCGAAGGATTGGATCGGGATCTACAAGGCCGGCGAGACGCCCGGCGGCCCCGCCGCGACGCTCTATCGCTACACGGACGACACCCTGAGCGGCACGACCGGCTTGGCCGAGGGCACGGTCGCGTTCGCTGCCGGGCTGGCTGTTGCCGGCGAGTATGTGGCGTACTTCCTCTACAACGACGGCTACGATGTCCTCGCCAGCGAACCGTTCACCGTCACTCTCCCGCCCGCCGACCGGGCCCGCCTGGTTCGCGTCACCCCGTCGAGTGGCGCTGTCGGCCTGCCGCCCCAGGCAGCCTACGAAGCCGAGCTGAAGCAGGGTTCGACCCGGGTCGTCTCCAGCAGCATCGTCCTGAAGCTCGACGGGACAACCGTCGTGCCAACGATCACGGAAGCCGGCGACACCGTGACCATCACCTATACCCACACGCCACTCCTGGCAGCGCTGAGCACCCACACGTTCGAGCTCGCGTTCGACGACAACGCCGCCCCGGCGAATCACACCGTCAATACGGTGCAATTCACGATCGGCGAGTACGAGAACATCGTGTTGCCGGCGCCGCTCTATTTCGAGGACTTCGAAGACACGGCCGAGGGGAGCTTGCCCGACGGTTGGACCTCGAAGAGCTACACCGAGGTGCTGAACTGGGACTATGATCTGGGCAACCTCGACTCCGCCAGCTACGCGGATTGGGTGGTGGTGAACGCCTCGCGATTCGAGGACTCCCTCATCGGCTACAGCCAGGACCCCACGTTCGATTATCAGCGGGTGCTCCGCGTCAATCCGATGGTGGTCCTCAACGGCCAAGTCTACAACCAGCCGCTCGCCCAGGGGCGGCTCCTCTTTGGCAACTCCGGCTACCGGATGGGCGCCAGCCAGGTGATGTACCTCTTCACCCCGGATTTCAATCTGTCGGGCCAGACCGATGTCCATCTCGTGTTCCACAGCCTCTGGGAACAGAATCAGGACAGCATCGGCGCGGTCGAGTACTCGATCGACAGCGGGGCCACCTGGCTGCCGGTGGTCTACCTGCTCGATGCGGATGACGTCCTCCGGGATGGCGGGGGGGCCATCGATGCCGTCGCCACGTTGACGACGGTGCCTCAAGAGGACGATATCGCCCGCTACTTCGATCCGGACGCGCTCGAGGAGAAGGGAGGCACCTACGGCGCCTTCATCGGCGCGCACGTGACCGCCGACCTCGCCCCCTTCATCAGCAGCCGCATCGATGATGATCCTGTCGGGAGCAAGCGGATCGAGAAATTCCGACTGCCCCAGGCGGATAACCAGGCGAAGGTCCGAATCCGGTTCGCCCACGCCGGCGCCGACAGCTGGTATTTCGGGATCGACAACGTGGGCCTGTACAGCATTCCCACCGGGCCGGTCGAGCCGTTGAACGTGACCGTGGCGATCCAGGACACCACGCTGACTTTGAACTGGACGGGCGGGAAGGGGCCGTTCGAGGTTCAGCGGAAGGCCGACCTGGGCCAGGCCCAGTGGCAGACCATCGCCACCGGCGTCACCGGTAACACCGCCACCGACGCGATCGGCGCCGGGCCGGCCTTCTACCGCGTGGTCGGAGATTAGCGAGGGCGCATTACGCAGTCCGCCGTTTTCACTGCGGCGGTTCTTCCTGCCGAGGGGTCGGACCTGGAGTCTCGGGGGCCGGAGCCGGCGGGGCGGAGTCGGCGGTGCCGGTGACGGCCGGTGGCGGCGTGCCCGGGCCTGCCACCGCCGGTGCCGAGACCTCGATGGCGTCAATCCGGTACCGCCGCGTGTGGCCGTCGAGTTCGAACTCCGCCTCGTCGCCCACGGTCTTGTTCAGCAGCGACTGGGCGATGGGGCTGAGATACGAGATGATATGATGCTCGATGTCGAGGTCCCAGGCGCCGAGAATGTGGAAGGACTCCTGATGATCGGTGCCCACCTCGGTGACGGCCACCCGGGTTCCAATGCTGACGACATCGGTCCGGGGGTTGGCGAAATCCGTGCCGCGGGCGCGGACCAGCTGGTCTTCCAGTTCCGTCTTGCGCAGCATGAGAAGCCGGTGCGCCTCCTTCGCCGCCTTGAATTCGTGGTTCTCGCTCAGATCCCCGTAGCCGCGCGCCACGGCGATGTCCCGGGAATTGGCGGGAATGCGGCGGTGGACGAGGTCGTCGTATTCGGCCTTCCGCCGTGCGAGGCTCTCCCAGGAAACGACGAGAACTGACTCCTGGCGGCTGTGGTCGCCGGAAATGAGGGATTGCACCACGGGGGAGTGCTTGACGATCCGGGCCAGCAGGGACCGTTTGTCCATGTCATCGAAGCTCGGGGACAACTGGAGCGTCCGGGTCAGGTCCTTGATCACCTCGCGATCGGCGGTCTCGATCAGGCTCACCAGGAGATCGGTGTCGTCGAGGATGAAATCGCGCAGGCGATTGGCCTTTTTCTCGTTGAACTGGTCGCGTTCGATCGCGGTGAGCATGGCCCGGAAGACCTCGGGGCCGAGGATATCGGCGAAGACGTTCGATCGGTCCTTGGCGAGCCAGAGGAGGAGTTCGCTGCTGGCGGTGTGCTGGCTGATCAATCGCGCGACGGTGCTCTTGAGGGCTCCGAGGTGCCCCTCCTGGATGAGGAGATGGGCGCACTCGGTGCAGAGCCGGGTGCCGACGTGGTTCATGAAGCCGAGCACGGTCGTCGCCCACGTGTCCGGGCGGGCGTTCTTGAACGACTCGAGAGCCCGCTTGTGCTTCGCGGCCGCCACCTGCTCGAGCAAACGGCCGGGGCTGTCCGCTTCCGCCCAAATCATGGCGTCGGTGACATCGCCTTCCGCGGCCGGGGCCTCCGCCGCCGCCCGCAGATCGTCCCGCATGAAGATCCCCTCGAGAGCCAGGGCGGGCAGAGTCTGCCGATGGGAGGCGATCTCGCTCGACAGGAGGTTCGCCGCCTCGATCAGCGTGGTCCGCCGGTCGTCCCCCAGATCGCCCAGGTTCTTCAGAAACTCCGAAGCCACGATCAGCCGCGCCTTCAGCCCCTTGGCGGCCCGGAACTCGACGAGGATCCGGTCCCGGAGTGACACCTCCTGGGCCTGGTAGACGATCGGCTCGCTCTTCTTCATCGGCACCAGGAAATGGCCGTCCTTCCGCATCTCGCGTTTGGCTGCCTCCCACCACTTCTTCCAGTCCGCATCGACGACGTCCGGAACGAGCGCCTCCTGGATACGGTCCACGGTGGCCTGGCCGCCCAAGCTGTTCAGCACCAGCTTGATGAGGTCCAGGTGATGCAGCGCCGCCATCTCGCGGAGGCCGGCAAGGTCCTCGGCCTTGCGCGCGAGAATGTGATCCCGGTCGATCGGCTGGAGGGATTCCGCGGCAAACGCCAGGTCCATCGAGTGGTTCGCTTTGCCCTGGAAATCGACAATGAACCGCCCAAACACGGTGTCGACCTGCCGGATCCGGCCGAATCCCCAGCTCCGGTGCAGACAGTACCCGTGCTCGGCCAGCGCCACGAGCGGCTCGACGTGGTGCCGCCCGATCTTGCCCACTGCGACCAGTTTGTCGAATTCTTCTCTCATATCGGGTGCCGGCTCGTTTACACTCACGCCCGGCATTATGACGGAGTGAACTTTCAAACACCAAGAGAAATTGCCTTTCGCCTCCTGCGCCAGCGCGAGGCCGGTGGCGTCTATCTCGAGCACCTGATCGAGCAGGAGCTGCCGCGGGCCGGTCTGGCGCCCCGGGATCGCGCGCTCGCGCACGAGATCGCCTGCGGCGCGGTCCGCTGGCAGGCGACCCTGGACTGGCTCATTGACCGCCGGACCGGCGGCCGCCGGCAGGTGGCGGCGGTGCGGCAGCTGCTGCGGCTGGGCTTGTACCAGCTCTTCTGGCTTGACCGCGTGCCCGATCACGCGGCGGTCAACGAGACGGTGCAGCTCGCCCGGCGCGCCGGCCTGCATGCCCAGGCCGGCTTCGTGAACGCCGTCCTCCGCGGCTACGCCCGCGAGCGCGCTGCCACCCTCGAGGCGCTCGAGGACCTGCGCCGCACCGATCCCGCCCTCGGCCACTCCCATCCCGCCTGGCTGGTGGATCGGTGGACCGTCCGCTGGGGCCCCGAGACCGCCCGGAGCCTGCTCGAGTGGAACAACACCCCCCCGCGCACGTTCGCCAGGCTTAACACCCTCCGCACGGACGCCGGACGCCTGCTCGAACGCTGGCGGGCGGAAGGCGTTACCTACGACTTTGGCCGTTGGGACTGGATTCCCGAGAACCTCGTGTTCGAGCTGAAGGACCATCCGCCGCTGACCGCCCTGGGCAGCTTCCGCGAGGGCTGGTTCTACGTCCAGGACCCGAGTACGCTGCTCGCGGTTCGGACCCTCGAAGCCACGCCCGCCACGACCGTGCTCGACCTCTGCGCCGCACCGGGCGGCAAGACCACCTTTCTGGCCCAAGGTCTCGAGAATGCGGGACGCGTGCTCGCCGGGGATCTGGGTGCCGACCGGCTCGAGTTGCTCCGGGCCAACTGCCGGCGGTTGGGCGTCGGCAACGTCGAACTGCTGGCGCCGCCTGCCGATCCCGATCATCCCCCCCCGATCGCGGAACGCTTCGATCGCGTGCTTCTCGATACGCCCTGTTCGAATACGGGGGCTCTGCGGCGGCGAGTCGATCTCCGATGGCGACTCAGCCCGGGGGAGCTGCAGAGGCTGACGCGGCTTCAGGAGGCGCTGCTGGACCGTGCGCTCGGATGCCTGAAACCGGACGGCCGCCTGGTGTACAGCACCTGCAGTCTCGAACCCGAGGAGAACGAGGACCAGATGGCTGCCGTCCGGAGCCGGCACCCGGAGATCGAGTGCGTCTCGATGCGCACGCTCCGGCCGTTTGCCGAGAGCGTCGACGGCGCGTTCGTGGCGGTCCTGCGCCGGTCGAGCGGCATGCTGTAGCCGCCCGCGCCGAGGGCGGCGCGGAAAGCCGGCGTTCCGCGGATTGACCCCCGAGCGCGATTCCCGCAAGCTGAAGCCGTCATGTGCGGGAACCGAATTGTCCGAGGCGCGCTCTGGCTGGGGGGGGCTGTTGCCGCGATGGAGCTCGCTGCTGGGGAGCCTCGCGACAAGCCGATCACGGCTGCGGAGTGCGTGCAGCGGGCGCTGGCCGAGAACCGCGCCCTCCAGATCGAGCGCATCAACCCGCGGATCGCGCAGCTGACCCTCGAGGCCTCCTACGGCGTGTACGATCCGATCCTGACGGTCGAGGCGGCCAACAGCCGGATTGCCGACACCGGCGGGTACGATCCGCGGGACTTGAGCAAGGACGACAGCTACGAGGCCGAGGCCTACACCGTGACGCCGGCGGTGACGGGGCTTCTGCCCTGGGGCCTTACCTATTCGCTGAACGGGGATTTCGCGAGCACGTCCGGCGATCGGAACAACCAGAACTTCGACGCCTACAACGTGTCGGTCGGGTTCACCCTGCAGCAGCCTCTGCTCCGGAACGCCTGGGTGGATGCGGCGCGCACCACCGTTCGCATCAACCGCAAGAACCTGCGCACCACCGAGCTCGGGGTCGAGTACATCGCCGCCACCGTCGTCAACCAGGTCCGGCAAGCCTACTGCGACCTCGTGCTGGCGCGGGAGAACCTGCGGGTGCAGGAAACCCTGCTGGCCGTGCGCGAGCGGTTCGACACCGAGACCCGGCAGCGCGTGAAAGTGGGCGCCCTGTCCAACCTCGACGAGAAGCTGGCGCAAGCGCAGGTCGCCCAGGTCCGCGTCGCCCTCATCGCAGCCCGCAACCAGGTGAGCCTGGCGGAGAACGCGCTGAAGACCCTGCTCGGGGATGATTTCATCAGCAGTGCCGAGGTCCGACTCGTGCCCAGCGACCGCCTGCTCCCGGTGCCGGCGGTGCTCGACCTGCAGGAGAGCTGGCGCGAGGGATTGGCGCGCCGGGCCGACCTGTGCCAATTGCGGCTCGACGTCGAGAAGGCGGACATCGAGCTGAAGTACTACCGGAACCAGCTGTGGCCGTCGCTGGATCTGGTGGGCGGCTACGGGCGGCGGGGCTCGAGCAAGGACCTGCCGCTGCCGCCCGCGAAGGCCCGCGCCTCGCTCCATGACGCGATCGACGAGATCGACGACAACGTCGCGCCCAACAGCATGGTGGGGGTGATCTTCTCCCTGCCGCTGAGCCGGAAGCTCGAGCGATCGAACTACCGCCTCAGCAAGGAGCGCCGCGAGCAGTTCCTGCTCATGGTCAAGCAGCGGGAGGAACTCGTCCTGCGCGAGATCAGCGACGCCTTCCAGAATGCCCTGACCGCCCATGAACGCGTCGAGGCCACCCGCGTCGCCAGGGAATCGGCCGAGGCCGCCGTCCAAGCCGAGGAACAAAAGCTCGCCGCCGGCCGCAGCACGTCCTTCTTCGTGCTGAGTCTGCAGGGCGACCTCGCCACCGCCCAGTCCCAGGAGATCCTCGCGCAGGCGGATTACCACAAAGCGCTCTCCCAGCTCCATTTCGCCGAGGGAACCCTGCTCGAGCGGGAACATCTGGAAATCGAATGGCGTTGATCCTGACCCAAGCGTGTCCGGGCCTCGGGTGGATCATCGGGCTCGCCCTGGGAGCGGCGGGCATCGTCCGCGCCGGGGAGCGGATTCTGGCGGATTTCTCGAGGACCGAGGATCGCGGCCGGCTCGCGGTCACCGGAGGGCGGCTCGAACCCGCTGCTGACGGCTGGGTCCGGGTTCTGGCCGGCACGAACCAGCCGTGGCCCGGCATTGCCCTGGCGGCGCCCGCCGGGGCCTGGGATCTCTCGCCGCACGCCGCGGTGGTCGTTCCGGTCCGCAATCCCGAGGATCAACCTCTGACGGTGAACTGCCGGGTCGACAACCCCGGGGCCGATGGCACGCGGCACTGTGTCACCCGGTCCCTGACCCTCGAGCCGGGCGCGGCGGGGCTCCTGCACGTCGAGATGCGGCGCACCCGGGACGATCGCAAGGGCGGCGTGCTTTTCGGGATGCGAGGCTACCCGGTGACCTGGGGGGGCGAAGGGACGATCAACGCGTCCAACGTGACCCAGCTGCTGGTCTTTCTGAACCGGCCGGCCTCGGATCGGCGGTTCGAGGTCGGCAGCCCAAGGGCCATCGGGGAGTACTCCCGCCCCACGGCCTGGACCTCGGATGCCGAACCGTACCTGCCGATGATCGACACGTTCGGCCAATACAAGCACGCGACATGGCCGGGAAAAACGCGGGACGACGCTGCGCTGGTCCGTGCGCGGGAGGACGAGGCGAGGGCGCTCGAGGCCGATGCGGGCCCCCGAGGGTGGAACCGCTATGGGGGATGGGCCGCGGGGCCCCAACTCGAGGCCACCGGGTTCTTTCGCGTCCAGAAACATGGCGGCCGATGGTGGCTGGTCGATCCCGAAGGCCGGCTGTTCTTCTCCCACGGGATCGACTGCGTCCGGATGTTCGACGCCACGCCCATCGAGGAGCGCGAGTCGTGGTTCGAGGAGTTCCCGGGCGGTCTGCCGGGGCTTTCCGAGTTCCTCATCCCGGCGCAATACGCGCTCAAGGGCCACTACGCCGGCCGGTCGCCCCGATGCTACTCCTTCGCCGGTGCGAACCTGCGCCGGAAGTACGGGCCCGAATGGCGGACGGCGTATCCCGACGTGATCCATCGGCGGTTGCGGGTCTGGGGACTGAACACGATCGGGATGTGGTCGGATGAAGGCGTCCGCTTGCAGCGCAAGACCCCTTATGTGGATGCCATCGGTTCCCACGGAGCCCGCATGATTGAGGGCAGCGAGGGGTACTGGGGCAAGTTCCCGGACGTGTACGATCCGGATTTCCGGCAGCGCCTGCGCCGGCAGATGGAAGGCAAGCGCGGACGCAGCGCCGGCGATCCCTGGTGTCTGGGGTATTTCTCGGACAACGAGATGTCCTGGGGCGACGACGTCTCCCTGGCGCTGGCGGCGCTGGCATCGCCGGCCGGTCAGCCCGCCAAGAGCGCCTTGATCGACGACCTCCGGGAGAAGCACGGCGGCATCGAGGCGCTCAATGCGGCCTGGGGAACGGCCTGCGCCTCGTGGGACGCGCTGGCGCGGGAGACCGCACCACCCGATCGAGCGAAGGCCCGGGAGGATCTCGAACAGTTCACCACGCGGACCGCCGAGCAGTACTTTCGAATTGTGCGCGACGTGATCCGCGAAGTGGCTCCACAGCAGTTGTACCTGGGCTGCCGGTTCGCCTGGGTCAACCCGCGCGCCGCCGCCGCCGCCGCCCGGTACTGCGATGTGGTCAGCTACAACCTCTACCAGCGGAGCGTCGATGGCTTTCGGTTCAACGGAAACGCCGACGTGCCGCTGATCATCGGCGAGTTTCATTTCGGCGCCCTCGACCGCGGGCTCTTCCACACGGGGCTGGTCCCGGTCGCCAACCAGAAGGCCCGGGCGGCGGCGTACCGCGAGTACGTCGAGGGAGCGCTGCGGCATCCCCAGTTCGTGGGCTGCCACTGGTTCCAGTACCAGGATGAGCCGACGACCGGCCGCGTCTACGACGAGGAGAACTACCAGATCGGGTTCGTCGACATCGCGGACATGCCCTACGTGGAGACGGTCGAAGCCTCGCGGGTGCTCGGCGAGAGCCTCTACCGCCTGCAGCGGGTTCAAGACAGGGTCCCGGAGCCTTGAATCCGAAGCACGGATTCGGGTTGTCAGAGGCTTGCAGGGTGGTAGGGTCTGGCGCATGTCTGAGATTGCAGCCTACGTGAACCGTCGGTCGTCCCAGATCACACCGGCGGTTGTGGACAAGCTGCTCCGCATACTCCCGATCTGGAAGGCGGAGTTCACCCAGATCCGCGCTCCGAAGTATCCGCACCTGGTGGACCAGCTCGAGTTTCTGGCCGACGCGGTCGAGGACACCGCGGAAGGTGCCTATAAAGACCTGCCCTACACGGCGCTGGCCAGCGCGGTGTTCGCCCTGATTTACGCGCACCGGAAATCGGATCTGATCCCGGACGACTTCGGCGAGCCCGGCTTTGCCGACGATTCGAGCGTGGTTCGGGCGGTCCTGATCCAGCACGAGAAGGCCTTCGCCAAGTACGCCGCCGCACAGGGGCTCGATTGGGGCCGGATCACGAGCGCTCCTTGAAATCCGCAGGGGCGCCGCAGACTTGTGGATCGGGGCATCTCGGGTATGGTTAGGCCGTGAAATGCCCGGAGATCGTCGCCGCGGTGGCCCTCAGCCTCTTCGTCGGGTCGGGCGTCGCCCAGGAGGAGGCGCTCTCGCTCGACGACATGGTCCAGAGTGCCCAGGAATGGGTCGGGGAGAACGTCGACGATCGGGTGCTGGGGGCCCTCGAGTCGGTGGATTGGGAACCGGTCCAGCCCCTGTTGCGGGATTTGCAGACGCGATTTCAGGGGGACTACGTCCTGGACCTGGCCGGCCTGCGCGACGCGGCACGCGACCTCTTGGCCGAACTCGAAACGTCGGAGGAGACCAGGCCATATGCCGCCTGGCTCCGGGCGCGGATGGACTACCTCGAGATGGCCGACACGTTCCGGCTCATCATCCCGCCGCCGCCGGTCAAGCCGGGTGAACCCCCGGCGCTGATTCCCAATCCCGAGCCTGAGACCCAGCGGGCGGCGTGGAAGAAGAGCGTTGAAGCGCGGCCGGCGCCGGCTGGGGCGGCCGCCATGGCCCAGCGGTTGCAGGGGGTGTTCACGGAGCATCAAGTGCCGCCAGCCCTGGTCTGGCTCGCGGAGGTGGAATCGGGCTTCAATCCCTCGGCCCGGAGTCCCGTGGGGGCGGTGGGGCTGTACCAGCTCATGCCCAAGACGGCCCGGTCCCTCGGCCTGTCGCTCCGTCCCACGGACGAGCGATTGGACCCGGACAAGAACGCGCGCGCGGCGGCGCGGTACCTGCGGTATCTCCACCCGAAGTTCAACGACTGGCGGTTGACGCTGGCGGCGTACAACGCCGGTGAAGGCCGTGTCCTGGGCCTGATGAAGCGGCAGAAAGCCAGAACGTTCGATGCGATCGCGCGTCATTTGCCGGCAGAGACCCAGATGTACGTGCCCCGGGTCGAGGCCGTCCTTCAGCGTCGCGAAGGAGTGGCTCTGGCGTCGCTGCCCGCGCCGGGAGCCGGCGGGTCTGCGCGGGTGAAACCGTAAGCCCCGCGATCGCTTGCGGGTGCTCCGACATGCCGGGCCGTCTTTCAGCCGCTTGCCGCCGCGTCAGCGGCTGACCGTGACCGGCTCGCGACGCGGCGCCACCGCCAGGAGCTGGATCAGATCGATCAGGATCTGCTTCGATTCCTCGAGGTGACTGTCGAACGCCGGAGTTTTCTCCTCGTCCTCATCCGCATCCGCGTCGTCGGAGGTGCCGGACAGCGCGTCGGTCTGGCTTGAGGCCTCGCCTTCGAGCTCGGCGGGTTGGGCATTCGTGGACGAGAGGGGCTCGGGGAGTCCGGCCAGATCCACGTTCTTGAGCGTGATCTCGTAGATCTTGGCGGGGGATTCGGGCCGGGCCTTGCGCTCCTCCTGACGGGCTTTCTTCCGGGCGTCCTGTTCCTCCTTCTCCTTCAGTCGGACCTGCTCGTTGAGGGAAACGGACTTGTCCCGGAGGAACTTCTGGTACGTCTCGATGTCCTCGCGGATGTAGGCGAAGTCCTTGCTGGCGTTTTGTCGGACCTCACTCCGGCGCCTGAGCTCGTCGAGGCGAGGCGCGATGCGGTCCAGCTTGTCGTACATCGTGCTGTCAATGGTATCCCACTCGAGGGGGTATTCCTGGGCGGCTTCGCCGATCTCGAGGTAGTTGGCGACCGAGGGGAGCACGATGTCGGGGGTGACGCCGTTCCGCTGGGTGGACCATCCGTTGGCCCGGTAGAACTTGCGAATGGTGACCTTGAGGGCGCCGGGGTTGAAATCCGCGGGAAACCGCGTGAGCTTCGCGAGCTCGTAGATGGTCTGGACGGTGCCTTTGCCGTGGGTGGTGGAATCGCCCACGATCAGGGCGCGGCCGTAATCCTGGAGAGCGGCGGCGAGGATTTCGGACGCGGAGGCGCTCACCCGGCTGGTGAGGACCATGAGGGGTCCGTCGTAGGCGACCTCGGGGTCGGGATCGGATTCGACGGTGATGTCCCCGTTGGCGTCGCGGACCTGGACGATGGGGCCTTCCTTGACGAACAGGCCGGTGAGGCGGATCGCTTCCTCGAGGGACCCGCCGCCGTTGCGGCGCAGATCCAGGATGAGCCCCTGCATTCCCTCCGCGGCGAGCTTCTTGATCAGCCGCGTGACGTCGGCGGTCGTGCTCTTGAGATCCGACCGGCCCTCGGCCTTGGCCAGCTGGATCTGGCGCGAGCCGCTGAGATCGAAGCTGGCGTAGAAGGAGGGGAGGTCGATCACGCCCAGGCGCCAGGTCTTGCCTTGGGCGTCCGGCAGTTCGATCAGCCTTGCCTTCGCCTCCTGGTCCTCGAGTTTGATTTCATCGCGGATGAGCGTCAGCACCTTGCGTTGGGAGGGGTCGGCGGCGTCGGCCGGGATAATGGTGAGGGTCACCTCGGTGCCCTTGGGGCCGCGGATCAGCTCGACCACCCGGGTCAGCTTCATGTCGACGACGTCGACCGGTTCCTCCCCCTTCTGGGCCACGGCGACAATCCGATCGTTGGGCTTGATCTTCTTGCTGCGGGCGGCGGGGCCGCCGGCCATGAGGCTCTCGATCTTGCAGTAGCCGTCCTCGGACCGGAGGAGGGCTCCGATGCCGTAGAGGGAGAGCTTCATGCTGATGGCGAAGTTGTCGAGCTGGGCTTTACCCATGTAATCGGAGTGGGGATCGTACGCCTGGGCGAGGGCGGTGAGATAGACCTGGAGAATCTCTTCCGAGTCCAGTTCGGCCCAGCTCCGCAGGAGCCGCTTGTAGCGATTGGCCAGCGTCTTGATGATCTGGTCGGGCTTTTCGCGGTTGAGTTTCTCCTGCAGGTACTCGTAGCGGAGATGCTGCCGCCAGAGGATGCGGGCCTCCGCTTCGTCGGCGGGCCACTCGGCGTCCTTGCGGTTGGGCAGATAACGGTCGTTCCCCGCGAAGTCGAATTCCGGAGCCCGCAGGGTTTTGGCGGCGTACTCGACGCGTTCATCCACCCGCTGCAGGAACCGGGCGAAGAGGGTGGCCGCCGGGGTGGTATCACCGCGGGTCGCCGTCAGGTCCGCCAGACGCCCGCGCAGGCGGCGGAACTCCTCGATGTCAGACTTGAAGAAGTGAATGTGCATGGGATCAAGCATGCTGAGGTATCGATCCAGGAAACGATCCACGAGCTCGGCGTCGAGGGGGCGCCGGTAATAGTGGAACCGCTTGAGCATGTAAGCGGTACTGACGGCAATCTTGCCGTCATAAGCGCCGGGAACCAACGGCGCGAACGAGGCGTGCTTGGCGGCGAACGCCTCGAGCTCCGCCACGGGGTCTGCCGGGGCGAGGTTCTCCTTCCGGGCTTCACTCGGGGGGGGGGGCGCGGGCGTCGCGCCCTCGGGGACTTCGGCAGGGAGCCCCTGGCTGGCGAGGAAGAGCGCCAGCAAGAGCAGCGGCCGGAGGGCGCCGCGGAGGGGCGCTCCCGGTCTCCGGAACAGGGGCGGCTCGGCATTCAAGCGATTCAAAAGGACGCCTTCGAGGCGCAACATGACGTACAAGATAAGCATTTCCCAGCCCAGGGCAAGTCGGCGAGTGCGATGTCGGCTCCGGGGTGGCTGCAAAACAGGATGCCGAGTCTGCAGGAGGCGGCTGCAGGCTGGCACGGCGGTCTTCATCCGGCTCGACTTTCCGGGGGGAAGGCTCGAGGATGGCCCAATGCGGCTTTTGGACCGGTATTTGCTGCGCGAGCTGCTGGTACCCCTCGGCTATTGCCTGACCGGGTTCTTTGTTTTCTGGGTGACGTTCGATCTCGTCGCCCAATTGGATGAGTTCCAGCGGCGTGAGCTGCTGCCGGGTGACATTGCCGCGTACTACCTGGTGAAGACGCCGGAGGTGCTGGTGACGGTGGTGCCGGTGGGTTTGATGCTGGCGCTGCTCTACGCGCTGACGCAACACGCGCGCCACCAGGAGCTGACGGCGATGCGTGCGGCGGGGTTGAGCCTGTGGCGGCTGTCGGTGCCTCACCTGGGTGTGGGGATCGTACTGGGGGCGGCCTTGTTCGGCCTGAATGAGTATGCGGTCCCCGACGCCAACGACGCGGCGTCGCTGGTCCTGGGGCGGCGTTTGCCGCCGGCGCCCGGAGCGCTCGGGCCCGAGTGGGAGCCGAACCTGGCATTTCACAACGAGCGGGACCAGAGGTTGTGGAACATCCTCGCGTACAACCGGGAGACGGGCGAGATGCGGTCGCCGCACTTGGAGTGGCGGCTGGCCGACGGCACGCGGCGGCGGCTGGTGGCCGACCGGGCGGTCTACACGAACGAGGTCTGGTTGTTCTACGAGGTGAAGGAACTGCTCTATCCGCCGCAGGCGACCCTGCCGTCGTACCGGGGCGAGACCAATATCCTCGAGTTGGCCGATCTGACAGAGACGCCGGAGCGAATCGCCAGCGAGATCAAGTTCACGGAGCTGAGCAACGTCAGGGCGGCGAAGCGCCCGCGGCTGTCTCTGCGCGAGCTGCAGGACTACCAGCGGCTGCATCCCCAGCTTGGTGAACGGGATCGATCCAAGCTGCAGACGCAATTTCACGGCCGGATTGCGGAGCCGTGGAAGTGCGTGGTGGTGGTGTTGATCGCCCTGCCCTTTGGTGCGCCCTCCGGCCGCCGCAACGTCCTCGTCGGCGTCGCCAGCAGCATTTTCATCGGGTTCGCCTACTTCATCATCTCGAGCTTCTCGCTGGCGCTGGGGACGGGAGGGTTCATGCCACCGTGGCTGGCGGCGTGGCTGCCGAATGCGTTGTTTGCGCTGGCGGGGGTGGTTCTGACCCGGAGGCTTCCATGAGGCGGCCGGCGGCGGACGGGATGCAGCGATACGAGCGGCTCCGCCAGCTGTACCGCGTCAGCCAGGTGCTGCACTCGACGCTGGACCCGCAGGAGGCGCTTCAGCTGATCCTGCGCGAGGCGGTGCGGCTGACCCGGGCGGGCACCGCCTCGGTGGTGCTGTTGAATCCCACGACGGGCTTCCTCGAGATCGAGGCGGCCAGCGGGCTCCCCGCGGAGGCGGCGCAGTTGCGGCTGCGGCCGGGTGAGGGAATCACCGGCTGGGTGATGCGCCACGGCCGGCCGCTGCGCCTGGGCCGGGTTTGGGAGGACCCGCGCTACGTGATGGTGCGGCCGGAGACGCGTTCCGAGCTGGCGGTGCCCTTCGAGGTCCGAGGCGAGGTGCGGGGGGTGATCAATGTGGACTCGGACCGGGAGGAGGCGTTCACGGAGGAAGATGAGGCGTTGCTCGCGGAACTGGCCGTGGAAGCCGCCCGGGTGATCCAGAACACGTGGCTTTGCGAGCAGCTCCGGCACAAGGCGGCCCTGTTCGAGGCCCTGACGAGCGTGAGTCAGGCTGTCACCTCGGTATTGACCCTCGAGGAGGTGCTGCAGGTGATCACGCGGGAAGCCTGTCGCCTCATGGGAGGCAGGCTGTGTGCGCTCCGGCTCGTGGACGACACGCGGGAGTGGCTTGATTTGAAGGCGAGTCACGGTGCCGGGCCGGCTTACCTGGCGAATCCGCGCCTGGGGGTGTCGGACAGTCTGCTGGGGTCGGTCCTCCGGCGCCGGAAGCCGCTCCAGGTGGCGGACGTTCAAAACTCGCCTCATTACCAGCGCGTGGATGTGGCCCAGTGCGAAGGGCTGGTCTCTCTGCTCGGCGTGCCGCTGATGTACCGGGAGGAGCCCATGGGCACGCTGAGTGTCTACACGGCCGAAGCCCACCGGTTCTCCGATGAGGAAATCCGAATTCTCTCCTCCGTGGCGGCGATCTCCGCCATCGCGATCGAGAAGGCCCGGCTGTACGAGCGGCTCCTGGGTGTCGAAGACCAGTTGCGCCGGAGTGAGCGGCTGTCGGTGCTGGGCCTGCTGGCGGCGGAGATTGCCCATGAGATTCGCAACCCGCTGGCGGTGATGAAGATGCTCTATCACTCGCTGGATCTGCGGTTTCCAGAAGGGGATCCGCGCGGACGCGACGCCCAGATCATGGGCGAGACGATGGATCGCCTCAACCGGATCATCGACCGGATCCTGGACATGGCCCGGAGCGCAGAGACCGAACACGCGCCGGTCCAGATCAACCGGCTGATCGAGGATCTCGCCCTGCTGAGCCGGGTCAAGCTGCGCCAGCAACGGATCGATCTGGTGCTCGATCTGGATCCGGACGTCCCGCGCCTGAGCGGGGACGCGGCGCAGATCGAGCAGGTGCTCTTGAATCTGACGCTCAACGCGGTCGAGGCCATGCCTGACGGGGGAACCCTGACCGTTCGGACGCGGCCGTTGCGGGAGAACCGGGCGGCGCAGGGGCCAACCCACGCGGCGGTGACATTCCGGGACACGGGGGTGGGGATGACCCGGGAGCAGCAGGAGCGCCTGTTTCACGTGCCGTTCAGCTCGACCAAGCCGGGGGGCACCGGCCTCGGACTGGCGATCGTCGCCCGCCTCCTCGAGGCGCACGCCGCCAAGGTGCGGATCGTGTCCAGGCCGGGCCGCGGGACGATTCTCCGGCTCTTGTTTCCGGCGGATCGGTCCGGAGAACCCGTCCCCTGAGCCGCGTCACGGCGCGGCGGGGTCGGCGGAGGGGGCTGTGCGCGCCAGTTCTTCCTCGAAATCGACAAGCTCCTCGATCTGGGTCAGAAACCAGCGATCGATGCCGGTGAGCCCGAAGATCTCCTCGAGGCTGAAGCCGGCACGGAACGCATGCCGGAGAAAGAAGATCCGCTCCGCGTTGGGCACGCGCAGCCGTTGGGTGATGACATCGCGGGGGAGGATGTCGCGGTCGCCGTACACAACATCGCCGATCCGCCACGGGCGGCCGTCCCCGCCCAGCCCGTGGCGCCCGATTTCGAGGGAGCGCAGCGCCTTCTGCAGGGATTCCTTGAAGGTCCGGCCGATCGCCATGGCTTCCCCGACGCTTTTCATCTGGGTATTGAGCGTGGGATCGGCCTGGGGGAACTTTTCGAAGGCAAACCGGGGGATTTTGACGACGACGTAGTCGATGGTCGGCTCGAAGCTGGCGGGGGTTTCGCGGGTGATATCGTTGCGGATCTCATCGAGGAGATAGCCGATGGCGAGCTTGGCAGCGATCTTGGCGATGGGAAAGCCGGTGGCCTTCGAGGCAAGGGCCGAGCTGCGACTGACCCGGGGGTTCATCTCGATGATGACCATGCGGCCGGTCTCGGGGTGAACGGCGAACTGGATGTTCGAGCCGCCGGTCTCGACGCCGACCGCCCGGATCACGGCGAAACTGGCGTCGCGCATGATCTGGTACTCCTTGTCGGTCAGCGTCTGGATGGGGGCGACGGTGATGGAATCGCCCGTGTGCACCCCCATGGGATCGAAGTTCTCGATGGAACAGATCACAACGCAGTTGTCGCGGCGGTCCCGCATGACCTCCATCTCGAACTCCTTCCATCCGAGGAGGGATTCCTCGACGAGGATTTCGCTGACGGGCGAGAGGTCCAGGCCGCGCCGGGCGAGGACTTCGAACTCCTCGCGGTTGTACGCGATCCCGCCCCCCGTGCCCCCCAGGGTGAAAGCGGGCCGGATGATGACCGGGTAGCGGCCGATCCGCCCGGCCACGGCCAGCGCGTCGTCAAGCGTGTGGGCGGTCCCGCTGACGGGGACGTCCAGGCCGATCGACAGCATCAGGTCCTTGAAGATCTGGCGATCCTCACCGCGCTCGATGGCCGCGGCGTTGGCCCCGATCATATCGACGCCGTGCCGTTCGAGGGCTCCCGACCGATGCAGCGTCATCGCGGTGTTGAGGGCGGTTTGGCCTCCCAGCGTGGGCAACAGCGCCAGCTTCCCGGCAGTGCCTTTGAGCCGCCGGGCCTCGACCTCGAGGATCTTCTCGACGCACTCGGGCGTGATCGGCTCGATGTAGGTGCGATCGGCGAACTCGGGGTCGGTCATGATCGTCGCCGGATTCGAATTCACGAGGACCACCTCCAGGCCCTCCTCCCGGAGGGCCTTGCACGCCTGAGTCCCGGAGTAATCGAATTCGCAGGCCTGACCGATCACAATCGGCCCCGAACCGATGATCAGCACGGTCTGGATGTCGGTGCGTTTGGGCATACGCGGAATGCCGGGGGCATGAAACACAGCCTCGTCCCTGTTGGGAAGGCAATTCCACCCCGGGACCGCACTTCGAGCTTGCACAGGGCCGGTCCCCTTCGGGATCCTGCAGCCATGTCCGAACCGGATCAATTGCGCGAGCTCTTCCGGCTCCAGCAGGCCCTGAATGAGCGGATCGGGGTGCGCACGGAGGGCATGACCCCCGAAGACCAGATCCGATGGGTGCTCAACTACTGTCGCGCCATGAGCCAGGAGATCGCCGAGCTCACGGACAGCGTCCCCTGGAAATGGTGGGCCAAGTACCAGCACTTCGACGCGCAGAATGCCCGGGTCGAGGTCGTCGATCTCTTCCACTTCCTGATCAGCCTCGCCCAGGTTCTGGGCATGAGCGCGGAGGATGTCTACCAGGCGTACCTCAAGAAGAACCAGGTCAACCTCCAACGGCAGGAGACCGGCTACGCCCGGAAGGACGAAACCGATTCCCGGCACATTTGAAGACTCCCCGATCCACGCCGTCGTCGCCGACCCCCGGCCCGGCCTCACCGCCGGCGGCTGCGCCTCGGGATTTCCTGGCCGGTCCCCGGCATGTGACGGGGGTCCATATTGTGCCCGCGCAGTGGCGGGCGGATGTGAAGGAAGTGCTGATTCCGGAGGAGCAGCTCAGGCGGCGGGTGGGCGAGCTGGCGCGGGCGATCACGCGGGATTATGTGGGCAGGGACCTGGTGCTCGTGCCGCTCCTGACCGGCACGGTCATGTTCCTGGCGGATCTGCTGCGGCGGTTGGTCATTCCCACGAGATTGGATTTCATCGGGGTCTCGAGCTACCGCGAGGGCACCCGGTCGCGGGATCTCGTGTTTACCAAGGAACTCCGCCTGGACATCCGCGGCCGCGACGTCCTGGTCGTGGATGACATTCTCGACACGGGCCACACGCTGACAGCGGTCTATGAGAGGCTCCGGACTCTCAAGGCGAATTCGATTCGCGCCTGTGTCCTGCTGGACAAACCGGCCCGCCGTGTGCAGCCCGTTCAAGCGGACTATGTTGGCTTCGTGATTCCCGACCTGTTCGTCGTGGGCTACGGACTCGACTTCGCGGAGCGGTACCGCAACCTTCCGTTTGTGGGCGTGCTGCGCCCGGAGCTCTACAGGGAGGGTTGAGGGCCGGGGCGGCTCAGCCGCGGAGTGCCTGCAACGCGGCCGCGTAGACCGATTTCACCGGGACGGACTCCCGCAGCGCGACGGCCCGGCAGGACTCGAATTCCGGAGCCGCCTGGAGCACCCGGCCGTCGAGCCAGCCCACTTTCACAGTCACCTCGCCGTAAGGCGTCGCCACCTTCTGAAACTCGCGTCGGAGCTTCCGTCGCTCCGCGCTGGTCCGCCGCACGCCGAAGGCACTGGTCTCCCGCAAGATCATCTCGGAGAAGCGCTCGGCGTCTCCCGCTGCGCAGAGAACCGTCAATACCGTGCCCGGCCGGGATTTCTTCATTTGCACCGCGGTGTAGAAGGCGTCAAGGGCACCCGCCGCCAGCGCTTGCTCGACGAAGTGCCCGAGGATCTCCCCGGAAACGTCGTCGAGATTGCTCTCGAGCACGGCGATGGTGTCCGCCTCCCAGTCATGCCCGGCCCCGGCCGGCGCCGCAGCCGCCTCGCCCAGCCACAAACGCAGCACGTTGGGACGGGTGACGAGATCGCGCTGCCCGAGGCCGTACCCGATCCGTTCCAGGGCCAGAGCCGGCGCGGGCCCGAAGGTCTCCGCGAACTCTGCCAGCAGGGCGGCTCCGGTCGGCGTGACCAACTCGTGGGGTTCTTCGCATTGGCTGACGGTCACGCCGCGCTCGGCGAGGAGCTCGAGCGTTGCCGGAGCGGGGATCGGAAGCCGGCCGTGGGCGCATTCGAGCCAGCCGGTGCCCTCGATCACCCGGCCGGCCAGCACCCGGGGCCGACCCAAGTGGTCAAGGCCGATGCACGCGCTCACGATGTCGACGATCGAGTCGAGGGCGCCGACCTCGTGGAAGTGGACGTGGTCCGGGGGCTGGCCGTGGATCTTGCCTTCAGCCCGGGCCAGCCGCTCGAACACGGCGATCGCCCGATCCCGGATCCAGGGAGAAAGGCCGCTGGCGCGAATCCGGTCCCGGATCTCCCGGAACGTCCGATGTTCCCGGTGGGGCTCGGGGTGGGACGAACGGGTCTTCCCGTGGGAATGCCGATGGGCGGCCCCCGGGGGGGGGGCGGCGGCAGCCGCGGGCGATGCGTGCGGGGGATCGAGGTGCACCTCGAACCGGGTGCCGGTGATTCCGCATTTCGCATCGCGGCGGGTGTCGAGGTGGTACCCGGCCAAGCCGAGGCGTCCGAGCTCGGTCTCGATCGTCGCCAGGCTTGCCCCCAAATCGAGCAGGCCGCCCACGAACATGTCCCCGCTGATTCCGCTCAGCAGGTCGAGGTAGATCGTTCTCACGGTTTTTCGCTGGCGAGGGCGTTGATCTGGCTGGCGGCGTACCCGGCGCCGAAGCCGTTGTCGATATTGACGACGGTGACGCCGCTGGCGCAGCTGTTGAGCATGCCGAGCAGCGCGGCCAGACCGCCGAGGCTGGCGCCGTACCCGACGCTGGTGGGAACGGCGATGACCGGCCGTGAGACGAGGCCGGAAACGACGGAAGGGAGGGCGCCTTCCATCCCGGCCACGGCGATGATGACCGTGGCCTTCTGGACCAGCGTGAGGTTCCCCAGCAGCCGGTGGAGACCGGCCACGCCGACGTCGTAGAGGCGCTCGACCCGGTTGCCCATGACGTCGGCGGTGACCGCTGCTTCCTCCGCGACCGGCAGATCGCTCGTGCCGGCGCAGAGGACGGCGATCACTCCGGGCCGCTTGCGCAGCGGCGTCCGCTCGAGCGTGACGCAGCGGGCCGTCTCATGGAAGACCGCCGCACGAAAGGCCCGGCGCAGGACCCGCGCGTGTTCCGGCAGCACGCGCGTGACCAGAACCCGACCTTCCCGCCTCCAGATGTGGCGGGCGATGTCGACCACCTGGGCCGGGGTCTTGCCCGAACCGAAGATGACCTCGGGGAAGCCCTTGCGAAGATTGCGGTGGGTGTCCACCTGGGCGAAGCCGAGGTCCGCCAGCGGTGCCGCTTGAAAGACCCGAAGGACGGCCTGGGCCGAGGTTTTGCCGGCCCGGAGCCGTTCGAGCAGGGCGATGGCTTGCGTCGGGCTCATGGCTGGCCGCGAGGCGGGAGTTGGCTTCGCAGACCGTCGATGTAAGCCGCCTCCTTGGGGTAGAGCTCGGCCAGATTCACGCGGTCGAGGGCTTCCCACGCCTGGCCGAACCGGCCCTTTTGAAAGTGCAGGTCAAGCAGGGCCATGTAATACGAATTGAGGTCCTCCCGCCGGAGGTCAATCGGCAAGACGCTGTTGAGCAGAGTCTCAGCCTCGTCGGCCCGGCTGTTCCACAACAGGGCCAGGCAATGGTTGATGCGCGCCGCAATGGATTGCGGGAACTGCAACACGATGCGCAACGTGATTTGCAGTGCCTCCGCCCGCTCTTCCCGGTCGATCAGCAGGGCTGCGGCATAACGGTTCGCCAGCTCGGCGCTGTTGGGCCGCAGTTCAAAGAGCTCCCGTGCGGTCTCGACCATCAGGGGACTGTCCTTGAGCTGCATGGCCGCATTAAACATGAGGTTCAAGTACTCGTTGCGATTGGTCGTGTTCTTCTCGACGGTCTCGAGCACTCGACGGGCGGGCGCCGGAAAACCGAGGATGATCATCGAGCGAGCCACGTTGACGCCCTGTTGGGCCTGGGGAAAGGCCGCTCCCGAGGCCCGGTCGAAAGCGGCCGCCGCTGATCCCGACCGTCCCGTGGCATGATCTGCACGGCCTTCGTAGTAGTGGCTCATCCCTTCGAGACGAGCCCGAAGGTAGGGAATCGCCCGGAGTTGCAGCGACACATCGCGCAATTCCTCCCATTCTTTGGCGTCTTCAAGCAGCCGGGCGTAAAGGAGCCAGAGGTCCTCGGAGAACCCGAAGGTCATGGTATACCGGCGCAGGAGTTTCAGGGCCTCCTCCTTCATGTCCAACAGCACATACGCACTCGCCATGCGGAGAAGCTCCCGGGACGACTTGGGAGGAAAAACATAGTCCTTGGCCAGACGGACGGCCTCGGGCTTCTGCCCGTTCATCGCCAGCAGCCGCCAGTAGTTCGCGTTCTCGACGCCGGAATCGGCATTGGCTTCGCGCACCCGGACGAAACAATCGGTGAACAGGGCGAGATCGTTCCGATAGACGGCGACGGCCATCAGGAGGCGGTTGGCAAAGACTCTTTCCGGCGAAGCCTCAACCGCGGCCTTGAGCAGCTCCGCCTTACCTTCTCCCGAGACGTCTGGGGCACCCCAGCCGGCTTGATGGGCGGCATAGAGCAGCCGCAGCTCAGGGTGAGACCGCTGGTCCGGAGGGAGTTGCTCCCACAGTCTGGCGAACACCTCGTGCTGGCCTTCAAAGAACAAGGACTTCACATAAAGCATGTGCTCGGAGGGCGTACGCTGCGTGCCGCGATCGTGCAGGAGATCATAGATCTGATCGTAGAACTGGGCTCGGTCATAGAATTGGACCACCAGCTCGAGGTCTGCGGCATTGGTCGAGGTCAACCGGAGGAGCCAGGACGACGCCCGCAAGGCGGCAACTAAGTGTTTTCGATCATTGACCCTCTGGGCAATCACGGTTCGCAGTAATCCGCGCGCCATTTCGGGGTTGCCCTGATTGTTGGCGTAGGCGGACCCCCAAGCGGTCAAAGCTCCCTCGTAGTCTCTCCGGGCCATCGCCTTCTCGGCTGTCCGGCGCAAGTTGAAGGCTTGGATCTTGTCCAGGAGACTCACCTTGACCACAGGCACGAAATCCTTGGGAGTCGAGGTCCACATCTTCGGGAAGAGCAACACGACGATGAAGGCCACACCCGCAAGAGCCAACACCACCAACCGGAACCAGAAGCTGAACAGCAGCAGCTTGATGAAGGGGGCGTACGTCAGATGCTTCCCGAGCTTCATCTTCAGCCGGCGCCCGCTGGGCAGTATCCCCTTCGCATGCGGTTCCGAGGCCTCTGCCCGCTGTTGCCGCCGGGTCTCGTAGACCTGCCATGCCGCCACGGCCTGCCGCTCCTGTTGGTGGGCCGTCTCCTCCGAGGCCACCGACGCAACCCCTGGTTGGGCGAGAAGGAACGTTGCGCTGGTGGCCGCCATGATTGTCGTTCCCTCGACACTGGCCGGGATCAGGCAGAACTGGCCCGGTCCAAGGCTGAGGTTCGTATCCGACGCCGCATGCCGGACCTCGATCGTGCCTGACACCACGGCGAGGATCGTTGGCCGGTCCGCGGCTCCCAGCGTCCGGTTGTATTCGCTGGACACGCGCCACTCCTGCACTGCGAACGCCGGGTCCTCGGCCAGGACACGCGTTTGTCCGCCGTCGCGCTCTTCGAGCGGGACGCCAACCAGCGCCGGCTCGATATCGTCGAAATCGATCGACGCCATGGCCTGTTCCACGTGTACCGCCCGCGGTTTGCCGTCCGATCCCACCCGGCTCCAGTCGAAGATCCTGTAGGTGGTGTCGGAGTTCTGCTGGATTTCAAACAACACGATGCCCGCCCCGATGGCATGGACCCGTCCGCTGGGAAGGAACATGGCGTCTCCGCTTCGGACCCGGACCGTGTGGAGGCAATCCGCCACGCTGCCGTCGCCGATTTTCCGCTCGAACTGCTGGCGCTTGATGCCCGCCTTCAGGCCAACGTGCAGGACCCCGTCACGCCCCGCCTCGGTGATGTACCAGAGCTCGGTCTTGGACTCGCCGCCGAGGCGGCGGGCGATCTCCGCCGGCGGGTGCACCTGGATCGAGGGGGCCTGGTGGGCGTCCAGGATTTTGACCAGCAGGGGAAACCGGCCGTTGACAGGCTGGGCAGCCCCCAGGAGCTCCGGGCCGTGATGCTCCATCAGCCAGCGGAGGTCTTTCCCGGCCAGGGGGCCGTTGGCCACCACACTCACCGCCTCCGGTCGATCGGCGATCTCCCAGGACTCGCCCATCGTGCCTTCCGGGGGCAACGGCTTGTGGTAGATCCGCTCGAGGTTGCGCCCGCCCCAGGGATGTGCTTTGACGATGGGTTCGAAGATGAACGGGTATAGCATAGGCCGTTGTTCGGGTCGCCATCAGGCCGTGCCGCCTACTCACGGGTCGGCGGCACCGCGGATTTGAACGGCCCCGGGGCTGCCGTTGTGTCCGTGAAATGACCGAACGCCCGGTATTTCTCGTAGCGTTTCCGCAGCCGTTCCGATGTGGTCCAGCTCATGGATTCCTCCAGGTGGCGCAGCAGGCAGGTCCGCAGCGTCTCGGCCATCGATGCCGGGTCGTTGTGCGCTCCGCCGAGCGGTTCCGGTACGATCTCATCCACCAACCGCAGTTCGAGGAGCTCCCTGGCCGTGATCCGCAAGGCCTCG
Organism: Verrucomicrobiota bacterium; assembly: GCA_029556615.1. Classification (GTDB taxonomy): domain Bacteria; phylum Verrucomicrobiota; class Verrucomicrobiia; order Limisphaerales; family J093; genus JAKQDD01. The sequence goes on from JAKQDD010000030.1 coordinate 99,786, forward strand.
GCAGCCTTGGGCGCGGCCGACCGGTCCTTCCACAAAATGGCCGCGCACCCCTCGGGGCTGATGACCGAGTAGTAAGCGTTCTCGAGCACCAGCACCCGATCGGCTACGCCGATGCCCAAGGCGCCGCCCGAGCCGCCCTCGCCCAGGACAACGGCCACCACCGGCGTCTCGATGAGCATCATCTCCCGGAGATTCACGGCGATCGCCTCGGCGATGTGGCGTTCTTCCGCCCCCACCCCCGGATAGGCCCCCGCGGTGTCAATCAGGGTGATGATCGGCAGGCCAAAGCGATCCGCCAGTCGCATCAGCCGCAAGGCTTTCCGATACCCCTCCGGATGGGCTGATCCGAAGTTCCGCAGGATATTCTCTTTCGTGTCCCGCCCCTTCTGGGTGCCCACCACGACGACGCGGTGGGTGCCCAGCTGGGCAAAGCCGCCCACCACGGCCCGGTCGTCCGCATAGAGCCGGTCCCCATGCAGCTCCTCGAAACCGGTGAACGCCGTCCGCAAATAGTCGAGCGTGTAGGGTCGGCGCGGGTGCCGGGCCAACTGAACGCGCTGCCAGGGTGTCAGGTTCGAGAACACCTCCCGCCGGGTGTCTTCGAGTTTCCGTTCGATCTGCGCGAGTTCCTCCTCGAGACTCAGGCCCAACGCATGGGCCTCCGGATGCCTCCGCAACTCATCCAGTTTGCGCTGCAGCTCGACGATCGGCTTCTCGAAGTCGAGGTAATGCTTCATAGACCGGTTGTTGGACGCCCGGTTGACCCATGCGCCCGCCCCCGGGTAGCTGACCCGCCCTTGCTGGAACCTCCGCAGTGGGAAGGTGATGACATCGGCCGGCAGTCTAGCCGCAGCGATCCGCACCTGCAACGCCGAATTCCCCCAGTTCCTTTGTCCTCGATTCCCTTGTCCTTCCCTCGGTCTGCGCGCCACGCCCCCACTCCGTCGCCTGCGGATCTTGCCGGGAATGCACCCTTCTCGCCGCTCGCGCTGCGGGGCGCTCCGGCTGGCTAGAGCCCTCGACTTGTGAAACATGTGGTCAACAGGTCAAGTTGGGTCCCTGACGTTCCAAACCCGCCCCCCCTGCCTTCGAGGACTCTCCATTAGCGAGGCGCGGAAGAGAGGGTGGGCAGGCACAGCAGGGTCTTCATGAGTCTGAGGACTCCACTGGGTCTGAGGCGCGCCTCGCTAGCCCCTTGTCAGAGAATATCTACCAACATGTTGTCTCCCTCGCCCCCTCGCCTGCATCGCCGCCGTCTTCCGTTCGATGGCTTGCAACCACCGCCGCTTCTCGCGCCGGTCCCGATCCGCGCAATAATCCCCGAAAAACCGAAGCCGCCAGCGCCAGGGGACGACGATCTCATCGGCGGAGTAGTTCAACTGCGCCAGGTCCTTGATGCGCCAGCGCAGCGTGCGCCAACGCGGGCGGAACACCCGCTGCAGATCGATCAGGGTGAGCGCCATCCCGCCTTCCCCGCCCGGCGCGACAAACAGGTGGCACGAATAGAAGTCCCGGTGCCGCCAGCCCGCCGCGTGGAACTGGGCGGCGAACCCGGCGAACTGCCGGATGAGGGGTTGAATCGGGGCCGGATCGCCGCTGCCTGTCGTCAACCGCCGGCGCAGGTATTGGTCCGCAGGTTCGCCGGGCGCCGCGGACAGGACCACGAAGCTGCGCTTGGCCCGATCCCGGGTCTGTTCGCCCCACGCCAGGGCGCGGATTGCCGGGATGCCGTCGGCGTCGAGCGCTCGGGCGACCTGGACTTCGTGGTGAGCGGGGGAATGCCAGGAACCGTCCTCCCACCAGCGCCGGACCCGGGCGAGTAGGGGATCGCCTTCGAACCGTTTAAGATAGACCGATGCCCCATCGAGCCGCAGGCGGGCGCGATAACGGCGGCCGAGGCCGGGTTTCGACAGAGGTTCCCCCCGGGTTTGCAGGAAGTCGTCGAGGGTCTGCAACCCCACTGCGGCGAATCGCGTCTGCCAGGCGCTCGAAATGTACCCGGTGCCGTGACCCACGAGGGGCACCCACGATTCCGGATCGGACTGGATGTCGCTGACAGGCTGCGGCTTCAAGGTACCGCCAATATAGGTCTGCGGCACACGACCCAGTCAAACAAAAGTCACCGTGTCGGTGGCTGCGGACGGGGTTCGAGTGGAACCGCGGAAGACGCGGAACACGCGGACAAGGAGACCGGCGGTGGCGATCCTCGGTTTCCGCGTGGTTGGCGTGGTCCGCGGTTGCACCCGCTGCGGTGCTGCGTTTTGGGGCGCTGCCCTGATCCTCGCCTAATTTTCTGAAATCGCGAAAAAAGTCAGTGTGGGCGCACATTTTCTGTTGACATTGAGCTATAGATATTCTATAGCTCGTGGCGAATGGCTGCACGCTTGCCACTCCAAGCCAAGACGCCCTTTGTCTTGGATCCGCGGCCTTTGGAGGAGGCTTCCAGTGCGCACGCCGGCGCCTTGGCCACCTCACGGGTCTTTCGCTCGCTGGGCGTGCCCGAACTCATCGCGGCGAACCTGAAGCTGCGCCAACGGCAGCGGGGCTTTGACGAGTCGCAGATGATCGAGTCGGTCGTGCTGCTGCAGACCATCGGCGGGGAGAGTCCGGAGGACATCCGGCTCATCGCCCAAGATCCGTGTTTGGAACGGGGCTTAGGGTATCGGCCACCCAAGGCGACGGCGGTACGAGGGTTTCTGGAGCGCTTTCACGAGGAGGCGCTGGAAGCGCTGCGCCCCCCGCGGGAGCAGCAGAAGAGCTTCATCCTGCCCAGCAGCGGGCCGGTGCAGGGGCTGCAGAATGTGCAAGCCGGGGTGGTGCGACGGATCGCCAAGCGCTACGCGCAGGTGGGGCAGGCGCAGCGGATCGCGACCATCGACCAGGATGCGACGATCATCGAGAGTCACAAGGAGGCAGCGCGGGCGCACTACGAGGGAGGGCGAGGCTACCAACCGATGGTGGCGGTGTGGGCGGAAGCGGATTTGGTGGTGGCGGATGAGTTCCGGGACGGGAACGTACCGGCCAAGCAAGACCCGCTGAGCTGCGCGCAGATGGCGTTTGCAGCGTTACCCGGAGACATTGTGGCGCGGTATTTCCGTGGGGATTCGGCGTGCCACGAGAGCGGGCTCTTGGAGTGGCTCAAGGATCCGGAGCGGGGGAAGGAGCCTGGAGGGGCGATTGAATTTGCGGTGAGCGCGGTGATGAGTGTGCCTTTGGCGGCAGCGATCCGGCAGGTGCCGGAGGGGGAGTGGACGACGTTCGGGAAGGAGGAGGACGGCACGTTGCGGCAGTGGGCGGAAGTGCCCTTTGTGCCTGGGGAGAAGTCCGAGCATAAGGAGAGTCAGCCGCTGCGGTATGTGGGATTGCGCTTGTTGAAGCCGCAAGGGGTGCTCTTTGCCGATGGGAGTGACCGGCACTATCACGCGGTGGTGACGAACCGGAAGATCGACGGGGGTCGCTTGTTGGACTGGCATCGGGAGAAGGCGGGGACGGTGGAGCACGTGCATGACGAGGTGAAGAACTGGCTGGGGGGCGGACATATGCCCAGCCAGCGTTTTGCGGTCAACGCGGCGTGGTTCAAGTTGGCGTTGCTGACGTACAACCTGGCCAGCGTGACGCGGGGGTTGTGCTTTTCGGTGGAGGAACGGACGGTGCGGATGAAGAAGTATCGGCTGCTGCTCATTCACCTGGCTGGGCGGATGAATCGGAACAACTGCGTGATGGGGTTGCGGCTGTGTGCGAGCGCCGAAGCGATTGCGCGAATGCAGAGGGTGTGGGCGGTCTTTGAGTTGCCGACGCAGGCGACGGCGGCGGTGGCGTTGGGGCGTGGGAAGGGAGGCCGGGGAGGATAATCGCAGAGCCAAGACGGCACTCTATAGAATGCCCCCCGCAGGAAGTGTCTTCCGTGGAGGGGGTTGGGTGGATTCTGGAGGCCTTAGGCGCGGTATTTCGAGGTTGATTTCCATGGCGCGCACCCGTCCGGGCAGGCAATGCCCGGAATTCCTTGCCGCGCCTCGCTTAGGCGATGATTTGGGCCCGTTTTCCGCCATCGACAACCCGGGGCACGCCCGCTATAACCGTCAAAAACCATGCAACATAAAGTGAATCCACCGTCCGTCACCCGCCGTCAGTTCCTCAGTCGCACCACCGTGGCCGTCGGCACCGCCACGTTTGCGTTCCCGTACCTGGGCCGCGTGCTGGGTGCCAACGATCGCATCCAGATCGCCTGCATCGGGGTGGGAGGCAAGGGCGACAGCGACACGAACGACGCTGCCTCGTGCGGCGGCACCATCGTGGCGCTGTGCGACGCCGATACGGGCACGCTCGACAAGAAAGGCCAGCGGTTCCCACAGGCCAAAAAGTACCAGGACTACCGCAAGCTGCTGGATGAAATGGGCAAGGACATCGACGCCGTCACCGTCTCGACGCCGGACCATAACCACGGCGTCGCCGCCATCCGGGCCATGCGCATGGGCAAGCATTGCTTCTGCCAGAAGCCGCTGACCCAAAACGTCCAGGAAGCCCGCCTGATGCGCCAGCTCGCCGTCGAGAAGAAGCTGGCGACGCAAATGGGCAACCAGGGGAGCGCGGAGAGCGGCCTCCGCCGCGCCATCGAGGTCGTGCAGGCAGGAGTCATCGGCAAGCCCCTCGAACTCCACGTCTGGTCCAATCGCCCGGTCTGGCCGCAGGGCCTCGACCGGCCCGCCGGCGAGGACCCCGTCCCCGCGAATCTGAACTGGGACGCCTGGCTCGGACCCGCCACCTTCCGCCCCTACAAGAAGGGCGTTTACCACACGTTCAACTGGCGCGGGTGGTACGATTTCGGCACCGGCGCCCTCGGCGACATGGCGTGCCACACGGTCAACATGCCGTTCCGTGCCCTCAAGCTCGGCTACCCGAATGTGGTCGAGTGCGAGATCAACTCCCGCATCTACCCCGAGACATTCCCCAAGACATCCCGGATCCGGTTCGAGTTCCCCGAGCGGGAAGGCCTGCCGCCGCTCAAGTTCTGGTGGTACGACGGCAATCCCGGCGACGCCCTCAAACCGTTGCGCCCCGACGCCGAGGTCGGCCGGGAGATCATCAGCATGCTCGGCAAGTTCCCGGGCAGCGGCGCCCTCATCGTCGGCGACAAAGGCAAGCTCTTCTCCCCGGACGATTACGGCGCCCAGTTCTACGTCGTCATGAAGGGCCAGGAAGACTTCGTCGCGGGAGACAAACACGAGGCCTGCAAGGCCGTGCCCCAGTCCATCCCGCGGTCGCCGGGTCACATGCAGGAGTGGTTCCGCATGATGAAAGACGGCACTCCCGCCTTCTCGAACTTCGACATCGCCGCCTACCTGACCGAGATCATCCTCCTCGGCTGCATCGCCCTCCGCGTGGGCGAAGGCCGGCGCATGGACTGGGATGGCCCGGGCATGAAGTCGACCAACCTGCCCGAAGCCGCCAAGTTCGTCAGCCGCGCCAACCGCCCCGGCTGGGAAGTGTAGGCCGAATCGGTACACCGGTGCGTCAGTGCGCCGGTGCACCGGCCCTCCGGCGCTTTCCGTCCCCGGTGGTCCCGTAGTCCGTGGTCCCGTGGTCCTATTGTCTCCTCCGTCCGAAAGCGGCTGGGGACAGCCGCTAGCGAGGCGCACCTCAGACCACACGCAGTCCCCAGCCCCATGGACGCCTCCTTATCTCTCTGGGCCCTCTGTCCCGCGCCTCGCTATTATAGAGTCCTCGACGGAAGGTGGGGAGGTCTGGAACAGGAGGGACCGAAACTTGACCTGTTGGCCCCATATTCCACAAGTCGAGGACTCCACGCCTTTTCCCAGACTGCGCTGGGAACATGGGGTCCGCCTGCGGCGAACAGCAGTTCGCGAACGCCGACTCCTGCATCGAGTCCGCGCGCCGGTTCTTCCCTCCCCCTGCGACC
>JAKQDD010000041.1 GCA_029556615.1 Verrucomicrobiota bacterium
CGAAAATGCCATCAGACCGACCGCGGTCGGAAAGAAGAACTTTTTGTTCGTGGGGCATCCGGACGCCGGTTGGCGCAGCGCGGTGATCTACTCGATCCTGGGCACCTGCCGTCGCTACGGAATCGACCCGGCCAAGTACCTTAAGGACGTGCTCACGCACCTGCCCGATCTCAAGCAGAGCGACATTCCCTCGCTGACGCCACGAGCTTGGGCCAAGGCGCACCCCGAAGCACGCACCCTCCCGCCCAAGTAGTCCTCGGGGGTCTTGGTTGTCCGTTGGTCCCCACGCCAGTTCCTTCACGCCGCCCAGTCAACCAGCCCGCGGCCCACGCGCCTATCGCCTGTTCCCCTGACGCATACGTTCATGCTTCCGCACCCCAGAACGCCCAGCCGGGTCGCCGGAACCGAGCGAACAGTTCCACGTACGGTCCCGGAGAGCAGGATTCGATGAAGTCGTAGAACTCGACGGGCTTGCTGCTATGGCCGTTGGGACCGCGTTGCCAGGTCGGCAGCAACGTCGGCGCGTCCTTCCGTTTGAGCGGTTGGGAGCCGCGGACGCCGAAGAGCACGTGTTCGGTCTGGCCGCGGAAGTAATTGCCCATGCCGAAGGAGGGCTTGGGCCAGGTCAGGGCGGTGACGTAGCGAAAGCCCCAGCGCTCGAGTAAGGCGAAGCCCTTGGGCAGGGAACGGTTGGTGATCCACAGATACAGGTGCGAGTCGACATCGGCCAGGTCCGGGACAGGCACCCTGAGCAGTTGCTCGAAGGACAGGGTGGCGTAGGTGGGCCGCGCTCGGCCCAACTGATCCTGATCGCCTTCATCGCCCCAGTCCCAGGGCGGGTCCAGGACGAGGGTGGCGAAGCGGGCCCCCAGGCTGAGGGGGTTCTCGGCCGTGGCGGCTTTCTGGCGACTGTCGGCGCGGCGCTCTTCGCGTTCCTGCTCGCGCCACTGGCGTTTGACGTCGGTGATGGTCCGCTCGCCAGAACGGACCTGCTCGAAGGCTTCGGGATCTCGTTCCTTGATGGCCTTGGCCTCCGAGACGTACTTGCCGCTGACTTCGAGCTTCTGCCCGGCTTGATCGCGGGATTTGCCTTCCCGTGGTGGAATTAGTTCCACATCGGGCTTGGCGTCGCCCTTCTTCAGCGTCGCCCGTTTCCGTTCCCTGGCTTCACGTTCGAGTTGGGGCAACGCTTCGACTGCCACCGCCGCGCGCTGGCTGGCATTGAGGTGCCGGCGCTTCAGATTGGTGCTGATGACGTAGCTGGTGGGCTCGACGCCTTCGTAGACCTGGAAGCGCGGTTCGACGCCCGCCAGTTCACAGGCTTTGAGGCGGTTGCGCCCGTCCAGGACCGCGCCCTCACACAAGACGATGGGCTGGCGCAGGCCGTGGGCGCGGATGTCATCGGCCAGTTCGGCCAGTTCCGGTTCGCCCAGCAACGGGAAGATGCCGGCGCTGGGGTGATGCGGGATCGGGTTGAGGGTGGTCGTGGTGGTCATGGTCGGTGGGTGGGGTATTGGTTCGTCATTCATCTCTACCTATAGCGGGGACGTTCGGGTCTGCGGGGCGGAGGCTTCCGTCGTCCTGACTGGAGTCGTCGGCGTCTTGGCCAACCCGGCCGCAGGGCCAGTTTCGACACGCAGGACCGTTCCGGCTGGCGTCCCGCGGTGTTGATGGCCTCCGGCCCGGAAAAAGCCGCTTCTGGGCACCGAGGACAGGCCTCTGGGCCGGTTCTCGGACCGGTTGGTTGGCACTGAGCTTCATGCTCCGGTCACGTCGAAGTCGATGAACTGGCACGCCTGCCGTAGCCGGTTGTAGATCGACTCGCCGACCTTATGGCTGTCGGCTTCCCGACCGCTGAAGAGCCGGATGAAGTCCCGCTGGGTCCGGGTGTTGAGCGTGATGAAGACCGGGGATTCGTGCTCGCGGAGGCGCACTTCGAACAGGTTCCAGAGCTCGGACGCTACCCGCGGCGTAATCCGGACCTTGTCCAGGTCGTCGATCAGGAGCAACTCCGCGGTCTGGAGTTGCTCCATGAACTCCCCAATGGTGCGGTCCATGACCCGCTCGGGGATGGTGTTGAGTTGGCCGGCGTTCACGATGACAGCTGGATAGGCGTGCCCGGATTCGATGAGCTTGCGGAAGAGGTGGTAGACGGCGGTGGTCTTGCCGGTGAACGAATCGCCGACCAGCACCAGGCCCTGACTGAGCCGATCGCCATCGTCGGACCATTCCCGCCAGTTCATGACGGCCGCATACTGGGCCGGACGGGGCGGGGAACCCTTCTGGTGGAGATAGTGGCGACTGAGGGGGTTGGCTTCCCTAAACTCGTCCATCCGCTTCTCGCGGGCCTTATCCTCTTCCGCCTTTCGGTGGCACTTCAGACAGAGCGCCGGCTTTTGGCGGAGTCGGTCGGCGCGGGCGCTGGTCTGCCAGTAGAACGCGAAGGGGGCCTGGCAGCCCGTGCACGTCGCGCTGTCACGGGTCCGGCGGACGGCTTCGATCTCCTCTTCGATCACCCAGGCGCGAACCCGATCAAATGCTTGCTGCCGCGCCGCCCCTTTCAAGGAGAACCACTGCCCCCAATGCTCCCGCAGAAGATCGGGGAGGGTTTCGAGATCGGGAGGGTCGACGGGAGAAGCGGCTCGGATTTGCTTCTCCATTTCAGCAAGCCAACGCTCAAGAGCGTCGGCATTCAAGTTGCGGTTGATGTTCCAGCTCATAGGCAGGGGTTCTGGTGGGGTTGATGGTTATGCGTCCAGCCCGTTCATGAGGAAGGCCGACGTCCCGCGTTCGGGCGCCACCGGCTGCGCCGCCGGAGCGTGAGCGTAGGCGGCGGCAGCAGCCGGTGGCCTGTTCCGCTTTCTTCTCAAGGAAGGGGCAGGGGCCCCTTCCTTGTTATTCTTATTCCGTGCACGGGAAGGCGAGCTTCCGGTGCATGAGGTCGTGCACTTGGTGCATGACGTCAGCCGGTAGGTATTGACCGCGTTGGCCCGGGTGCCGGGGACCTTTTCCCGCTGGACTTGGACCAGACCCAGCGCTTCCAAGTCGAGCAGCGCCTGAGCGACCGCGCGGGGGCCGACGCCCGCCAGGCTGGCCAAGTAGCCCTTGGTGCAGGTGACTTCGCCGCTTTCTCGGTCGCTCAGAAGCAGTGAAAGCACCACGTAGATCGCCAGGGCGTGGCAGCGGTTGGTGACGCGTTCGCCGCGCGTGATGGCGCGCAACGCCGCCTTGGCCTGCCAGGCGAAGGGTGCTTCCTGGGACGGTGTCGACCTGGGCCGCGGGGGCGCCTTCTCCGACGAAACCTCCGGGCACGCGGGTCCGGGTGGTTGACTTTCATTCATGGTTTGGGTGTCCGGTCCCTACCTGGCATCGCTCTCTCCGCCCTGGCTGTGCGCGTGGAGGTAGTCGAGGAGGCTGGCGAGGTAGATCAGGCGTACGCCCTTGGTCTTGCCCGGCGGCGCCAGGCTCACGCTCCGGACGGGTGGCCGGAAGTTGTTGACCGGGCACGGAAGGATCAGCTCGTTGAGCTTGGCGCGGGAGAGGCCCGTCCAGGGGCAGGGACCGTGCTGGGGCAGGCGGATGAACTCCGGGCGGGCCGGCGTTGCGGCGGGCGGCACCGGCATTGCGGTTTCGGGCTGGTTGGCTGGCTCAGATAACTTGTTCATACGGCATAGGGGGGAACGTTACGCATCACTGGGTGGCTGGGGTTACGGATCGAGCGGGCAACCCGCCCGCCCAGAAAGCTGGATCGAGGCACCAGCGTCGGTTGGTGTTGCCACGTTCCGTGTCATCATTCGCTCAAGGGCGGAACGTTGTCCTTTGTCGTGCGCGATCACGGGTGAAAGAACGACCCGGCCCGTAGCGAAAGCGCTGCTGGCGTTGGCCCGGCGGTCGGTTTGGCGAGGCTGTGCATCATCATCTACCCAAGGGTGGAACGTTGTCCTTCACCGCCTGCCGGCGCTCGGCCCGCAGGGCGGCAACCCGGCGTTGGAAGGCCTCGGTTTGGAAGTACGCCTCGACTTCCGAGACCTTGAACCGGCGGCGACCGCCCAAGCTGTGGCCGGGGATGCGCCAGCGGGTCAGTGTGGCCGCGCTGAACCCCAGGCGCCGGGCGATGCCGCGCATCGTCAGGTAGTGTTCATTGACCGGCGCGGCCTCATTCGGGTCGACGGTGCGGGCCTGGCCGCGCAGGACGGACAGGGCTTCCTCGCGACGTTCAGGTGGCGCCGCCAGGGCGGCGTGCATCAAGTCTTCAAGGGCGTTCATCGGGTTAGCTTTCTGCTTGGCGTGAAGTCGTGGGTCGTCATCGGCTCGTTGCTGAGCGACGCTGCCGTGTGCCGTGCCGCTCTGTGGGAGCGGGGAACGTTACGCTTCACTACGCTTCGGCGGGTCGAATCGACCGCCCCAAAGCCCGGTCCGAGGAGCCGGCTTGAGCCTGGAGGCGCTGGGAGGATTGGGTTTTGCGACATCATATGCCCTTTACTAAAGGGGGAACGTTAGCGGCTGGCGTGCGCCACATGTCCCGGTTTGGCGCTGGCCGCCGGGCCACCGGCGTGAATGCCAGGAGTTGCCCACTCGAATGGTGGGGCGCTGTCGGCCTTCTTTGGTCGCGTTCTGTCGTTCGCACATGCATGCCGATCGGCACTGTCCAGAGTTGTGCCTTTCTACCCTAAGCGGCGACGTTCGAATTCGAGGAAGGCGAAAGGGCCAACACGCTCTGAACGAGAGGGTTACACGCTAAACGATGTTCAGAATCGAAAGTGCTGCTGGCCTGGCTGTCCATCTGGTAGGCCAACAAGCCCGCTGCGGGAAGAGGCGTCAGGGTGGGTAGCGGTCGCTCCCCGGACACGCTTTCAACCGGCACACAGGCTCCCCCGTCTACCTCCTCAAAGACGCTGCCCCCCGTAGATTGCGCCTCACGGGGCCGGAAGCAGCCTCCGCGCCGGCGGCGCTGGTTGTGCGGTAATGCCTCCGTGGCTTTTCAGCGGCGGGAGCACGTGCGTGAACGCATGGCTGCTGGCCGGTCGGAGGCGGGAAACAGCGCGTGAAGAGCGAGAGGCGCACCGCGCGCGTGGAGCACCGGCCGGTCATCAAGGCCGGCGTGGTTGGTGGGACCAATGCGGACGCGTGTCTCAGAGCCTCGATTGACTGCGCAGGGTTTGGTGTCGCTGCCGGCCGTCCGTCAGAGGGCGGGACTTTAGCTTCTCGGGCACTGGGGCTTCAGTTGCTGCGCCAAGTGCCCGACGGTGGGACTGCCACGGTGTCAGCGTGAACGCGCTTAGGCGCTCGATCGGGGTGTCGACCGCGCGCTTCAGACTTCGTTTGCTGTCATCCGGGACAGGCTCCGGCGATGGCAGGCCGGAACGTTCGAATTCAAATCAGGGTGGGTGGGGAGGGGGCGGGAGCGAAGCCATTCCGGCCGCCGCATGTCGATCTTGGCATCACGGCATCCACGGGGTGGCCAATATCCTCCTGACCAG
>JAKQDD010000042.1 GCA_029556615.1 Verrucomicrobiota bacterium
ACGCCCAGGGATCCAGTCCGTCGGGCAAGGCACGCGTCTGCGGCTCGATCCCGAGCTGACGGCAGGCGCGGTAACGGTTGCGGCCGTCGAGGATCATGCCCTCGTAGAGGGTGATCGGCTCGCGCAGGCCGTGGTCCTGGATGTCTTGGACCAGTTCCTCGAAGCGGGTGCCGTTCAAGAGCGGGAACCGGTCGGCGATCGGGTGATGTTCAAGGGATTTGGGCGACATGGTGGTGGGTTGGCGAGACGGGTTCTCGTTCATGGCTCCGGTGTCCGGGGCCTATTGGGCATCGCTCTCGCCGCCTTGGCTGTGCCGATGGAGGTAGTCGAGCAGGCTCTGCAGGCAGATCAGGCGCACGCCCTTGGTCTTGCCCGGCGGGGCCAGGCTCACGCTCTTGACCGGCGGGTTGAAGCCATTCCGCTGACCGGGCAGGATCAGCTCGTTGAGCTTGGCGCGGGAGAGGCCCGTCCACGGGCAGGGACCGTGCTGGGGCAGGCGGATGAATTCGGGGCGGGCGGGCGTCGCCGCGGGCGGTGCCGGCATTGCGGTTTCGGGCTGGTTGGCTGGCTCAGGTAACTTGTTCATACATCGAAGGGGGAACGTTCAAATTCAAAGTGCGGTTGGGCATCAGGGATCGGGCCGATCGCCGGCCTCCGCTGGGGGCAAGGCGCGCGCCGAAGTCTTGGCGGGCATGGCAGTGCGGCGTGTCATTCGTCACCCAAGGCGGGAACGTTACGCTTCAATCGGTGGCGCCCGGCCCCACGTTCGAGGAACCGGATGCAGCCCTCGCTGAGCCAGGAGCGACCGGGATGGTCGGCGGCCCAGTCGAGGACCCGCGGGTCATACGAGGGAGGCAGGTGGGTTCCGGGATCCGTGGGCACCTCGAGGCGGCGGTCATTGGTGTCGGTGCGTTGGGCCGAGCCCAAGCCCTGACGCGAGTGGTTGCGGTTGAGTGACATGCGTTTGATGGTCAGGGGTTTGCCGGGGAGCTCTGCTCGTGTGACGCAGGAGCGTTGACCTTCGTCGTCAGTCGGCGCTCGGCCCGCAGGGCTGCAACCCGCCGTTGGAAGGCCTCGTTTTTGAAGTACGCTTCGACTTCCGAGACCTTGAACCGGCGCCTGCCACCCATGTTGTGGCCGGGGATGCGCCAGCGCGTCAGCGTGGCCGTGCTGAAGCCCAGGCGCCGAGCGATGCCGCGCATCGTCAGGTAAGGTTCATTAACCGGCGCGGCCTCATTCGGGTCGACGGTGCGGGCCTGGCCGCGCAGGACGGACAGGGCGTCCTCGCGACGTTCAGGTGGCGCCGCCAGGGCGGCGTGCATCAAGTCTTCAAGGGCGTTCATTGGGTTGGCTTTCTGCTTGGCGTGAAGTCGTGGGTCGTCATCGGCTCGTTGCTGAGCGACGCTGCCGTGTGCCGTGCCGCTCTGTGGGAGCGGGGAACGTTACGCTTCACTACGCTTCGGCGGGTCGAATCGACCACCCCAAAGCCCGGTCCGAGGAGCCGGCTTGAGCCTGGAGGCGCTGGGAGGATTGGGTTTTGCGACATCATATGCCCTTTACTAAAGGGGGAACGTTGCCCATTGAAGGCGTCCCGGATCGGGAACCGGCCCGGATCACAGGGCTCCGGTGCAGGTCGGAACGTTGTCCTTTGTTTTAGGGAGGCTCCGGCGATGGCAGGCCGGAACGTTCGAATTCAAATCAGGGTGGGTGGGGAGGGGGCGGGAGCGAAGCCATTCCGGCCGCCGCATGTCGATCTTGGCATCACGGCATCCACGGGGTGGCCAATATCCTCCTGACCAG
>JAKQDD010000074.1 GCA_029556615.1 Verrucomicrobiota bacterium
GAGGAGCCCACCGGCCCGGGAAGCCAGAGGACGAACCCATCTTTCACATCGCCAACACTTCGAGATCGGCCGCGGCCGGGGGAAGGGCTGCGCCCATGGGATCCCGGCGGGGTCCGCGAACCGGGTCGGAGACCAACCCAGCGACTGTCCTCGGCGGGATGATGAACCGATGAAGCCACGATGAGCGGGGCTGCAAGGCGCATTGCGGGCGCCGGCCGACTATGAACCTGGCACTCTGTCCAATCCGCATCTTCGCTTGGTACTGTGTCTCGAACGTCCGCCAGCGGCTGCTCATGGCGAGGGGCCGCCTCAGACCGATGCCGCATCCAGTCCCGAGGAACGGTGCCGCAAACAAGGTGACAGACTCATAGTCTCCACACGTGTTTTACAAGTCGAGGACTCCACGCCTTTTCCCAGACTGCGCTGGGAACATGGGCTTCGCCTGCGGCGAGCAGCACCGCCGGATCGCGCGGGCAACATCGACAACATGTTGGTAGATATTTTCTGACAAGGGGCTAGAGGAAAATCGCTTTCCTTTTCAATTCGCCCAGCCAACGCTACGCCGCTATGAGAACGGTCCCCTTGCTGCTCGCCAGCCTCGCGCTCCTCGCCTGCCGGCTGACGGCCTCGGATTCCACCGTGGTCAAACGGCTCTTCGCCGATCCCCCTCGCGAGTACTCCACCGGACCCCTCTGGGTCTGGAACGACCGCCTCACCGAAGCCCAGGTCCGCGACACGCTCCGCGACCTCGCCGGACAACGTGTCAGACAGGTCTTCGTCCACCCCCGCCCGGGATTGATGACCCCCTACCTCGACGAGGACTGGTTCCGCCTCTGGAAGGTCGCCCTCGCCGAAGCCGAGACGCTCGACATGAACGTCTGGATCTACGACGAGAATAGCTACCCGTCCGGCTTCGCCGGCGGGTGGGTGCCCGAGCTGATGCCCGAGTCGCGCGGCCGGGGCCTGCATCTGCGCGAGAGCTCCACCCCGCCCACGTGGACCGAGGCAACCCTCGCTGTCTACCGCGCCGACGGAACACAAGCCGAACCGGTCACGGACTCCGTCCGCACCGGCCAATCCCTTCCCCCAGGCCGTTACTGGGCCGCCACCGTCCAGCGCGCCGGCAATTCGCCCTGGCACGGCAACCGATGCTACGTCGATCTCCTCTACCCCGGCGTAACCGAGAAGTTCATCGAAGTCACCCTCGAAGCCTACAAAAAGGAGGTCGGCAGCCAGTTCGGACGCCGCATCCCCGGCGTCTTCACCGACGAACCCAACATCCGGCCCGTCGGCGGATTCCCGTGGACCGACGATCTTCCCCGGCAGTTCCAGCGCCGCTGGGGCTACGATCTGTTGGCCCACCTCCCCAGCCTGCACTACGAGATCGGCGACTGGCGGAAGATCCGGCACAACTACCATCAACTGCTCCTGGACCTCTTCATCGAGTGCTGGGCCAAACCGTATTACCAGTGGTGCGAACACAATCAACTCGAGTTCACGGGACACTACTGGGACCACGAATGGCCCCACTGCTCGGGCGTCCCCGACAACATGGCCATGGCCGCCTGGCAACAGCGACCCGGCGTCGATACCCTCATGAACCAGTACGCCGAGCATACCCATGCCCAGTTCGGCAATGTCCGGTTCTGCCGCGAGATCTCGAGCGTCGCCAACCAACTCGGACGCCGCCGCACCCTCGTCGAGCTCTACGGCGCTGGCGGCTGGGATCTCCGGCTCGAAGACATGAAACGCATCGGCGACTGGCTCGAAGTGCTGGGCATTAACACGCTCAATGAGCACCTCTCCTACATCACCCTCCGCGGCGCCCGCAAACGCGACCACCCGCAGTCCTTCTCCTACCACGAACCGTGGTGGGACGCCTATCACATCCCCGCTCAGTACTTCACCCGCGTGAGCGCCGCCCTTTCCCAGGGAGATCAGCGGAATCGTATCCTCGTTCTCGAACCCACCACCACCGCCTGGATGTACCAGGGGAATGAGCCCCGACTCCAAGCCGTCGGCAACGCCTTCTTCCGATTGCTCATGGCGCTTGAATCCGCCCAGGTCGAGTATGACCTCGGCTGCGAAGATCTCATCGCCCGCTTCGGCTCCGTCGCCGACGGCGAACTCCGCATCGGCCAGCGCCAGTACCACACCCTCGTCCTTCCCCCCCTGGTCGAGAACCTGAACGCCCCCACCCGTGCTCTCCTCGATGAGGCAACGTGCCGCAAGCTCGGGCTGTGCCCCACGCGTATCGACGGCTCGGGCGACGTCCCCCCGCCGTCGACCGCCGATGTCGACACCGCCATCGCCCGCCTCGCGATCGAGCTCGCCGGATTGGGCAACGAGGACGGCTTCGTCCTGGACCGCGCTCCGGGAGACAAGGGCATCTTGTTTCATCACCGGCGGCATCTCGAGGACGGCCAGTTGCTGTTCCTGGTCAATACCAGCATCGAGCACCGGTCGTCGGGATCAGTCCGGAGCCCGCTGGGCGGCGTCGAGACCTGGGATCCGGCCACGGGCAGGACACAGCCCGCGGTGTTCGACAGGACCCGGAAAGGTCTTTCCATGGACTTCGATCTGCCCCCGTCCGGAAGCCTCCTGGCGTTCCTTTCAAAGGAACCGCGCACGCCCGCGCCCGCGCCGCGCCCCGAGAGACAACGCCTCACCCCGGCCGCCGGCACCGAAATCGTGCGACTCGAACCCAATGTCCTCGTGCTCGACTACCTGGACCTCGCGACCCGCGGTGAAACGCACACGAACCTCTACTTCTACCAGGCCCAGCAACTCGCCTTCCAAAAGAACGGCATGAACCGCAACCCCTGGGACAGCGCCGTCCAATTCAAGGATGAGCTCATCGCGAAGACCTTCCCGCCCGACAGCGGTTTCACCGCCACCTACACGTTCACCATCGAGGGTGGTGTTCCTGACGACTTGACGCTGGTGGTCGAGCGCCCCGACCTCTACACGATCCGGTGCAACGACCAGGTGGTGAGGCCCAGGCGCGGTGCCTGGTGGCTCGACAAGGCCTTCGGTAAAATCCCGATCGCCACAGCCGCCCGCGGCGGCGTCAACCGGATCACCCTCGAAGCATCCCCCTTCACCATCGAGCACGAACTCGAACCCGCCTATGTCCTCGGACACTTCGTGCTGCAATCTGCTGACCGCGGGTTCGCCATCACGCCCGACCGGCCCCTGCGAGTGACCGGTTCCGCCGACGGATCGGCATGGAACCGACTGGGGCATCCCTTCTACGCCCACGGAGTCGCCTATCGCCAGCGGTACCGGGTCGAGTCCAGGAACGGCCGGTTATGCGTCGCGCTCCCCCGCTGGTATGGCAGCGTGGCCGAAGTGCGCGTCAACGGCGATCTCGCCGGCTACATCACCGCACCCCCCTGGGAACTCGACGTCACGGATGAAATGGTCACCGGCGACAACGCCGTCGAAGTCACCGTGATCGGCACCCTGAAGAACCTGCTCGGCCCCCATCACGGCAAGCCCGCGTTGGGCACAGCCTGGCCCGGCATGTTCCATCAGGGACCCGACAACGGCCCGCCCCCGGGCGACACTTATCACACGGTCGGCTACGGCCTGTTCGAGTGGTTTGCTCTCGTTCGCGACGCCGCGCCCAGCCCGAGGGAATGACAGCCCGCGGCCGGACACCCGCCGCCGGATGGCTGCGGCAACCCCGGGAATACCCGATCCCGCGGCGCTCACGGCGCGCGCTCCACACCCACCACCGCCGACGCTCCGGCTCCCATCACCACGCGCCAACCCTGACCGCTCCAGGCAAGCCGCTCTCCGCTCAGGAACTCCGTCGCGATGACCCGCGCGGGATCCGGGAATGCCCCCGCCACCGGCCTCAACCAGCCTTCCACCGGAGTGCCGCCGTCGTTCAACAGGGTGTAGTACACCGTCCCGTCGGCAACGGGACCAAATCGCTCCACCAGAATCGCCGCAGGCTCACAGACGGCTTCGGTGACCGGTTGCCAGCCTGCCTCCGCGATCCTGCGTATCAGTGGAATGTACCGACGGAATAATGGGCGGTCGCGGCCGTACCATGCGGGATTCCGCCAGTAGGGGTTTTCGGCAGCATTACGGCTGAACATCGAAGGGTACATCCCGTAGAACAGACTCCGCTGGAAATACCGCTCGACAAGTTCGGGCCCGAACGCCTCGAAGTCGGTGTTCATGAGCAGCAGGTAGGGCTTCCGCCCCGCCAACCGGTCGCGCTCGGCGCCTCGCAGGCGAGCGCTCGCGTGCCGCCCCGGCCTTCGCCCGGCCCAACACGCCACCCCTGGGGTGCGGAACGCCAAGCCGCGAACCCGCTGTCCGTGCACGCCTCAAACGCGGAATTGTCCAGGAGGTTGGCCTGCCCGGGAGTGCCCGGAAGCACCCGCATCACGACATCAGCCCGCACCTCCGGACCCGCGCTTCATCGCCAGAGCGAGAAGCCACGCACTGCAGCACCCCGTTCGCATAGACCAACGCCTAACCCCGGCGGGATAGACAGCCGCCCATCGCGGCGAGTACCAGGAACAGCAGCACAATCGAGTAGATCTGAAACGGGAAATCGAACCGGGCGTGGAACAGGCTGCCCCCCATCGCCAGGATCAGCATCGCCGCAAAATCCCAGCGCGAGTAAATCCCGTCGCGGATCCACCAACGCACGACAGGATGGACCAGCATGAGGAGAATCGCCCCAAAGCCGATCCAGCCAAAGGTGATTCGCGTCTGCAGCCAGTCATTGTGGGCGTACGCGGCCTCCTGGTGCTCGAGCGAGGGACGGTAGATCTGGTACACCGCCGGAAACGTGCCCGGCCCGGTCCCGTACCACGGATGATCGGCGGCCATCTGCCGTGCGTTCTCGTAAATCTGGATCCGATCACCCAAGTCGTCGGCAAAGGCGCTCGTAAGACCCCGCTGGTACTGGCTCCACCCGAGGTACCCCACCAGACTCACCGCCACCAGAAACGGAGCGGTGATCCCCAACCGCATCCGCCACGAGGCCCGCCAGTTCGTCACCACCGCCACGCCCAACGCCCCCACCGCCAGACATAACGTGATCACCGCCCCGCCGTGGCTCGCCGAGATGATCGGACAGGCCATCAGGATCAACACACACGGCAGCAACACCCAGTGCGGATCGTCCCCCACCCTCACCGGAACACGCTCCGAAGTCTGCCCCGCCCGAAATAGCGTCCACCAGAACGCAAGCCCGATCGGCCACAGCAGATTGAAGTACTGCGCCGCATTGCCGCGATACGGAAACGGCCCGAAATGAAAGAGCGCATGACCATAGCGCGGCTCGACCAGCCAGAGAAGTTTGCCGGTGCCGTCCAATCGCTGCAGAATCGATACCGCGCCCAACACGGTCCCGTTCAACACCAGCACCCAAAGCAGCTTCGACAGACGTTGCGGCAAGCCCGCCTCCATCCCGCCCGCTCCCGCCGGAAATGTCTCCTCCGCCTCCCCCTGCTCCCACAGCGACTTCCCCAACAACCAGTCCCGCAGAGCCCAGAAAAACCCGGCAAGACCCAGGTACACCCAGAACGCACTCCAGGTCGCCGGCGCGTCGTAGCTGAAAGGCAGCCATCGAACACACCGATCGTTGAAAACCTGGATCCCGTCCTCGAAACGCGACCGCCAATTGAGAGCCGCCGTCAGCGTATAGGCCAACACCAACACCGTCAGCAACCCCAGCACCCGCGTCAGCCAGCGGGCAACCCGCGTGCTGGGACGGTAAACCCCCGGTTGTCCGCGGACACGCGCTTCCTCGCCCCACCGGGGAGGCCGATAGTGCCAGCGCCAACGAACCGTGCGCTTGAGCAACAGGAGCACCCCCAGAACGTAGCCCATGCCGCTCATCCCCCATATCGCCCAACCCGGCGTCGTGCCAAACAGCCAGGGACTCACCACCACCATCCCCAACAACAGCCACTGACTCCATTCGTCCAGCCGTTCGTAAACCCGCGGCGGCTCGACCATCGGTCCTTCCACCCTCTCCGAAGTCAGCGCCCCCCCCGCCCCGGGCAGGGAATTGGAATGACCGGGTCCTCCAGGTTGCTCATGCGAGGCCACACGCCCGATTCAAGCCGCACCCACACTCCCCCACAAGCCGAAAACCTCATCCAATCCCA
Source organism: Verrucomicrobiota bacterium (assembly GCA_029556615.1). GTDB lineage: Bacteria > Verrucomicrobiota > Verrucomicrobiia > Limisphaerales > J093 > JAKQDD01. Next base: position 6,141 of record JAKQDD010000074.1, read on the forward strand.
AATCCCACCCTCCCCGAAGCCCGGTCAATTCCAAAGAGTCGCTTTCTCCTTGATCGGCAGACGACCGTCTCCTAGGATCCGGACAAGGCCCGAAGGGCAGGTTCCTACCACCGTCTCCTTGGTGGGGGACCTGGGGGGGGACTTGACCGCGGGGTTTGGGCAGGCGGAAGCGACCGGATGCCCCAGGGGGGGGTGGTGGCATCGCCAGCCCGGGAAATGGGGAAAGGGCGACACCGTGTTCAAGCGTTTGAAGGGTTTTGGCTCGTTCCTGGGCCGCGACTTCGGCAGCGTGCGGGCTCGAGCAACGAAGTTGAAGGACACCGAAGGGCCCTCCGCCGCAATTGTGTTCCTTCACGAGGCTCTCGGCAAACCCGCCGACAAAGTGCCCGCTGCGGCTCTCGAAGGTTACGTCCGCTGCTGGCTCCTCTGCGGTTCCTGTGAAGCCGAGCACGGCCTCTCCGCCGGAGAACCCCAGAAAACCCGGGACGGCCTCCACACGCTCTCCTGGCTCGCCCGCCAGTTCCGCAGCTACTGGCTGACAAGCGAACCGGGGCTGAAGGGTCTTCTGCGCGAAATCAGCGGCTTCCTCGAACGCGCCCTCGCCGCCCCCTGGACCCTCGATCAGAAACGCAGGCTCTTCCTGCCTGAACTGTGCGCGCTCGCCTCCCTCTGGAACCAGGCCGGCGAACCCCGGACCGGCATGGACCTCTGCCTCAAAGGCCAGTCCCTCTTCCCAAATGACCCTTCCCTCGTCCTCTTGCATGCGGAATCCCAGGCTGGACTCGGTCGCTTCGACGAATGCCTGTCCGCCCTCGAAAGGGTCCTCCAGTCCGAGAGCCCCATCGAGTCCCCAGGGTTGATCATCACGCTGCTCCAGCAGGCTGAACGATCCACCGTGCCTGCCCAGGCCCATCTCGGCCGCGCCCTCCTCGCCACGCTCTATTGCCGCATCGAACGCTGGGACCAAGCCTTTGAAACCGCCACACGCGCCCACGGTCTCCTCGGCGATGACCTCGACGACTCCTCCCTCCAGGCCTTGCTCGTCTCCGCCATCCGCGTCGGACGCCGCTCCGAGTTCCTCGAACACACCCGCCGATTCCTCCCCCGGCCCCTCGCCCCCCACATCGCCTCGGCCGTGCTCGGCGTTCTCGGCCATCTCGAAGACCCGCGCGCGCCCGCTGCAGACCTGCAGGGCGCCCGTGTCGCCCTCTCTCTCCGCGCCGGCCGGAACCAGGAAGCCCTTGATACCCTCGCTCGCTGTCTCGCTGACCACCCCGCCGCCGCCCCCGAGCTCGCCGCCTGGTGCCGGCTCGGCGGCGCCGAGACAGCCAACGATCCCGCCCTGCTGCTCTCCCTCGCCTCGCTCCTGGTCCGCACCCACGCCACCGATGAAGGGCTCGGCGTCCTCCTGCGTCTGGCGTCCGGCCCGTGCAGCCCGGATGCCCTCGAGGAATCGATCCGCCTCGCTCGTGCCGTGCACACGCAGTCCCCTGCGAACCCCGTCGCCACAGATTGCCTCGCCCGACTGCTCCTTCGCCACGGCGACCTCGAAGAAGCCCTCGAACTCGCCCGGGCCCTCCTGAAGATCCCAGGCAGCTCCCGACTCGTCGCTGACCTCTGCCGCGAGGTCAGCAATCACGCCCAACTCCAGGGACGTCACCCGCTCTGTCTCGCAGCCCTCCAACTCCAGATTGACCTCAGACTCCAGGATGACGACCCTGCCGCCGCCCTGAATGACATCCAGAGCCTCGTCCAACACCCTGCCGCCACACTCGAACACCTCCTCGTGGGCGCCTCGAGCCTGCGCAGGCTCCTCAACAATCCCAGCGCCGAACTCGAAACCCGAATCCTCCTCGGCGAAATCCTGACCCGCGCTGTCTCCCCCAAGCCCGCCGCCGAGCATTTCATCGCCGCCATCCTCGCCAACCCGCCTCCCCGCCTCCTCGAACGCGCCTGTGCCGGCCTCGCTCACGTCTGGAACAAGGCCGCAGACCCCGCCCGGGCCCGCGCCCTTCTCGCCCGCTGCTGGCTCCAGCTGGGCCACCCCCGCGAAGCCCGCACCCCCCTGCTCGAATGCGTCGCCGCCCGCCAACCCGAAGCCGACTCGCTCCTCGACCTCCTCCGCGCCCGAATCACCACCGAACATCGCGAACCCGACTGGCTGACGCTGAGCCTCGACGCCGAGATCGCCTTCGGCGACCCAACGCGGCTCGCCGCAGTCCTCGAGTCCGTCGACCGCCTTCTGGACAACTCGCCCGAAGACGCCGTTCTGGTCGAACGCTACGCCCTCGAAATCGAACAGCGCACCGAACATCCCGAGCTTCGCACCGCGGCCATCCTCACCCAAGCACGCTCGATGATCCGGCGACGCGACCTCGATGCCTTCCAGTCCTGGGCCCAGAACCTCAGCACCCGTCACACGCCCGAGATCCGCACCGCCGTCGCCAATGCCGTCGAACCCGCCGCCGCCAGCCTCACGTCCGCCGAGCGCGCTCGGTTCTTCCTCTGTCTCGGCTCCCTCTTCCAGGAAGGCAATGCCGCCGAAGCGGAACACGCCGCCGCCTGCTACAAGAAGGCCGCCGAAGAGGATCCCGCAGGACTCCTTCCCGCCTTGCTTTCCGCCACGCTCGACCTCGCACGACGTGACCCCGGGTGCATCCAAGCCCTGCTCGTGGCCTTCGCCTTGGCGGGTAAACTCGGGCAGGCCAGCGCTCTGCCCCCCGACGTGATCCGCCTCCTGGCACGCCTCCCCATCGAGTCCCTGGCCGAAGCCCGCGATCTCCTCGAACCCCTGGCAGCCGATCCCGCCGCACCCCACCTGAGGCTCGCTGTCGCACGTTGCGACCGGCGGCTCCATCGCCATGCCCAGGCCGTCGAGAGCTACCGCCAACTCGCCCAGTCCCGCACCACAGCATGCCAACAGATGGCCGCCGATGACCTGCGCGACTGGCTCGACACCGAACCGGAGCGCCTCGAAGTCCTCATCGCCCTGGCCGATGCCCTGCTCGCCCTGGGACAAATCCCCAAGGCGCGCGACATCATGCTCGATTGGGTCGTGCGGCATCCCACCCAGGCCGAGCCTTGCCTCTCACGACTCGAGTCTCTCCAGTCCCACACCACCTCCACCTGGGAAGACCGCTTCGCCTGGGCCGAGGCCCTGCGCCACACAGGACGCGCCAGCGACGCCATCCCCGTCTACACCAGCGCCCTGGCCACACCCGACGTCCCGTGGCCCAAGGCCGCCGCCGCTCTCGAGACTCTCGCCACTTCCCTGCCCGGCAACCCCGAAGTCGCCTGCCTCTGGCTCCAAGCCAGCGCCCGCGTCGCAACCCCCGATCGCCTGCCCGATCTGATCGATCAGGCCGGCTCCCTGATCGCCATCCCAGGGCTCTCCTCCAGCCTGCTCCTCCAACTGCTCGCCGATTGCGCCTTCATCGAGTCCCGCGCCACCGATCGCGAGAACGTCGCCCTCCCGGCCGCCCTGCGCCAGGCGGAAATCCAAACACGACTCGGCGATCCCGCTTCCGCCGCCCGCACCCTGTGCCGCACCCTCGAACGCTGGCCCAAGGCCGCACCCGCCATCGCCGCCTTTTGCGTGCAACTCGCACCAACCACGACCGCCGCGGCCGCCCTCTCCGAACCGCTCGCCCGAGCCCGGTTTGCCCAGGGGGATTGGGAGAGCGGCGTCACCGCCTTGCGGGAATGGGTGCGATCCGACCCCGCCTGCCGCCATCAAGCCGACGCTCTGGCAGCCGCCGCGGCCGCCAACGCCCCGCCCCAGCCGCGCGAATCCCTCGACCAGTTCCGGCTCGCCCTCGCCCTCGAAGCCGGCCAGTGGGAGGACGCCACACCGCGCGCCGCCACCTTGCTCCGTCAGCACGGCGAGCAGGGCGCCCGAACGCTGATCGCCCTCTGCCGCGAATACCAGGTGCTTGAACGCGGGTCTCCAGCCCTCATCTACCTCTGGTGCGACGCCTGCGACCGCCTCGGAGACGTCGAAGGCAGCCTCGACGGCTTGCGCGCCATCGCCCAACAGGACCTCGCGGCTCACGCCACCACCCTCCGCGCACGCGCCCTCGACCACGCCCGCGCCGGCCGCTCAACCCAGGCGGTCACCACCTTCCTCGGCGACCTCGCCGCCCAGGCCGCAGATTGGCCCGCCGCCGCCGCCGCCTACGCACAAGCGGTCGAGATGCCCAATGCCAACCTGTCCCGCTTGCGCGAGGCGTTGATCGCCATCCTCTCCCATCAACCCGCCAACCCCGACGCGCTCTGCGCCCTCGCCCGATGCGATTGGAAAAACTCCCAGCCCGCCCTCGCCGCCCGCTGGTACCAGCAGGCCGCCGCCTCACCCCATCCGCCTCCGCTCCCCCGCCTCCGCGAACTCTGCCACGACTTTCCGGATTGCGCCGTCGCCTGGTTCGTGTGCGGTGAAACAGCCTTCCAGGCCGAAGACTTCACCCTGGCGTCCGAATGCCTCGCCCTCGCCCTCGACCGCCCCGGACTCGAACCGCCCGAAATCCTCGCCGCCCGGAAGCGCCTCGCCGATTGCCACGCCCGACAGGGACGCTTCGATGACGCGATCGACGCCCTCCGCAGCGCGCTGGATCTCGCGCCGGATGACGATGACGCCGCACGGCGCCTCATCAGCCTCTTCTTCGAAAAGAACAGCGCCCAGATCCGGGCCCTCGAACAACGCCTCGACCAGGAAGGGCACACCGCCGAAATCCTCTTCGAGCTCGGCGAGTTGCGCAGCGCCCGCGGCGAATACACCGAGGCCGTCCAGCAGTTCCGCCGGATCCCGCACGATCACCCCCTCGCCCCACGCGCCCTCGTGGCCCTCGGCAAGTGCCACCTCGCCCTCAACGAATGCCACCTCGCCGTCACTGCCCTCCAAGCCGCTCTCGCTGCCCAACCCGCCGTCGACGATCGCCGCGAGGCGCTCTACCAGCTCGGCATCGCCCATGCCCGATTGCTCGAACATGACCTCGCTGCCACCGCCTTCCAAACCCTTTGCCAGGAATGCCCCGAGTACCGCGACGCCGCCGACCAGCTCCGCCGCTGTCGCCTGCAGCAACACGATGGCCATGCCTTCCACCAGGCCGATGTCCCCTTTGACCTCGTGGCCGCCTGGCGGAAACTCTGCCCGCCCGAACCCCCATCGCCTCCCAACCCCACTCGCCCGACCCGCGAATGAGCCTCCGCATCCAACCCCCCGGCGGGCGTCGGGGCACTCCACGCGGCCGCGCCACCACCGGGCCCGTCCCCGAGACGCTCCTCCAGGAATTGGGCGATCTCCGTGCAACCGTCGCCTCCCTCGGGGAAGAGATCACCGGCCTGCGGACTGAGCAGGCAGACTCCCAACGCCAACTCGCCGAACTCAAAGAGCAAACCACCGCTCAAGCCGCCCGCACCAGCGCCCTCGCCGAAGAACTCCGACGCGGCGCCGCCGCCCTCGCCGTCGTCAACCGGGCGCTGACATCCCTCCTCGAACAGTCGGACCGCCATCAGCAAGCCCTGGCCGCCGCATGGCGTGAACAGCAGGACCAGCTCCACTCCGCTCTCGAGAACCTCGAAGCGCGGACCCGGCAGACCCGCCAGCTCGTCCAGGACCTCGAATCCGCCGACGCCAGCCGCCGACAGCAACTCGAACAACAGCTCCAGCACTTCGGCGATTCGCTCGAAGGCACCGGAACCGCTGTCTCCCGCGGACTCGAGGCGGTCACAAGCCGCGTCTCACGCCTGGAACGGCTCGAACAGGACGCCAAAAACCACCTCGACCCCGCCGTCCATCGCCTCCAACAACAACTCCAGACGCTCACCCAGGCCCTCGCCGGCATCGAGGCCGCCACCGCCAACGTCCTCCGCCAGAATGACCGAGTCGCCGCGGCACAAAAAGCCGCCGAAAGCCGCGTCGCCCACGCCCGGGCCCGGCGCCTCAATAACCTCGGACTCCGCTGCCTCGCCTCGCACGATCCTGACTCGGCAGCCGGTTGCTTCGAAGAAGCCTGTCAACTCGCCCCCGATCACCCCCAGCCCCGCTTCAACCTCGCGCTGGCTTGTTTCCAGCAGGGGGATTACCCCCGCGCCGCCGCAACACTCAACGCCCTTCCGCCTGATATCCATCGCCAACCCGAAACCCAGTTCCTCCACGCACTCATCGAACTGGCCAGCGGCAATCCCGAGGCCGCCCGGCAAAGCCTCGCCCGCATCCGTGGCACCCTGGCTGACGCCCCAGCCCTGCAGTCCGCCGCAGGACTCGCCTCCTTGCTCAGCCACGACACGCCCGGTGCCGTCGCCGCCTTCCACCGGGCCATCCGCACCGCTATGCCCGCCAGCCCGCCTCCCACGCTTCTCGAAGCCCTTGCTCCCCGCGTCCAGCCCCCCGCTAATCCCCAGCAAGGCGCGCCTCCGACCCGATGAAGCACGCAGTCCAGAGGCCCCACCATGACTGAACCCCGGATCTCCATCTACAAGTCCCCAGCCCCCTCGCCCTCCAGCCAGGAAACCGGTTCGCTAGCCGGAGAAGCCGCCCGCCTCGCCGCAACCGCCGATGCCCTGATCCGCAGCCTCGCGGAACGCCTGACTTCGCTCGCCACGCAACTCGATGCCATCCGCCAGCAGGAAAAAGCCCACCTCGACGCTCAGGCCCGCGACTTCAATCAGGTCCACGACTGGATCCTGCATCAGGCCCGCGCCCGCGCCGAAACCACCTCGCCGTTGCAGGCCAACCTCGATCGCCTCCAGGCAATCGCCGCCCACCAAACCCGAGCCCTCACCGAGAGCATCAACAACCTCGACACCGCCTCCGCCCAACTCGAAGCCGCCGCCAGTCAACGCACCGACACCCACCAGACCTATCTCGCCGAAATCGCCCGGAGCCTGCGGCTCGCCAGCGAAGGCGCCCGCGGACTCGGCCACGACTTGACCCGATGGTCCGCTCAATCCTCCCTCCTGGCCGATGCCCTCGAGCGCACAGCCCGCCCCATGAACGACGCCAGCGCCCGAGAGGAGAACCTGGCAGGCTGTCACGCTCTCCAACTGGGTGATCCAACCACCGCCGCCCGGCACTTCCAAAACGCCCTCCTCCATCAGCCCTCCCCCCAGTGCCTCGATAACCTCGCACTGGCCCATCTCGCCGCCCAACGCCCCGCCGACGCCCTGCGCACCCTCGACGATCCCCGCGCCGCCACGCTCCCTTTCGCCACACTCCAGGCACGACGATCCCGGACCGCCCTCGATTCCGCTGACCCCGCTCGCAGCCTCGAGGAAGCCGAAGCCGGCCTCCGCGCAGACCCCGACAACGCCCCCCTCCTGCGCCTTGCCGCCACCGCTGCGCTGGCCATGGGACGCGCAGCCACCGCGTTGCGGCATCTCCGCCGTCTCTGCGCCCTGTCCCCCAACGGTGGCGCCCCGCTTGCGCCAAACACCGAGCCCGAGGCGCTCTTGGCCCATCGCCTCGTCCGCCTTGCCAAGACCGTTCGCGATGACTGCCGGTAGGGCGCGCTGTCCCGAGCGCGCCGGCCAGTTCAGCGCGCCGGCTTGTCACGCCGAAGCCTTGGCGAAGGCGGATGCGCCGGTTCGGCTCGACGGTGTTGCCCCGACAAGACTGTGCGCGTTGACTGCATTCAGGCCTTTCAGGCCGGCGGTTGCAGGGCCGACTCGCCCGCCGTGGGCTCACCCGGATTCGTCGGGCCGGCGAAGAAACGCTGATAGAGCGCGGACGCGAGTATCGAGATCACGGCCACGCCCAGAAAAGCCCCAATCCGGTAAAGCGCCGACAACCGGACCAGGTCGTGAAAGAAAAGCTTCAGCACCGTCACCCCCAGCAGCGACAGGCCCGCATACCGCACCGCCGGCAACCGCCGCACCACGCCCACCACCAGGAGCATCAACGCAAACAAAGACCAGGCAATCGAATAGGTCATGTCCCGGGCGAAATCCCCCGAGAACTGGAACGTCAACACCGGGCCCTTCGCGAAGTAATCCGCTATCTCGATGTTCACCAGCAGGAATACCAGAATCGTGCCCCCCGTGTACAATGCCGGTGCTCCCCGCCGACGCCAAGCCGTCTCCCGCGGCTCCATCAACAGCCTGCCGCCCAAAAACAGACAACCCGCAACTGCCCCGTACGCGTACAAGTACCAGTTCCATACCGGCACCGCCCCGCGCGCGTGATAGTCGAAAACCGCCGGGTTCAACGCCAGCCGCACAAACGCCACCGCCAGCAGCCCCCAACCCACATACCGCAGCCCGGTATGCGAAAGCCGACGATACAACCACAACAATGCCACTCCCTCGAGCGCCCAGCCCAGCGTGATCCACTCCTTCTCGTATTGTACAGGAACGATCAGCGCGATGAAGAACAGCGCGCTCCCGCCCAGCCAACTCAAAATCGCTGTCCGTGCCCCGGATTCGCCAGGAACCACCCGGACCGCCGCCGCGAGCGCCCCCACCATCAACACCCCAAAGCCCGCAGGTACCAATCCCATCACATCATTCGGGTACGCCGCCCGGATCATCCGATGGACCATCAGGTATACCAGCGGCCCCGCCAACGCCGCCGTCGCCCACGCCGCCACCCCATCCCCCAAAACCCTCCGGCACACAAACGGATATGCCACAAACAAAAGCGTGAAGCCCAACGCCCATGCCAGGGGAACCCCGGCAGCGCTCGCCGAAAACCGCGCGCCATACCACACATACTCGAGTGCCAGCACCCCCCCTAACGCCACGCCCGCCAAGACCCCCATCCGCAGCCATCGTCCCAGCCCCAGCAACAACACCGCCAACAATAACGCTAGCCCGTACACCGCCGAAGGATCCGTCATCGGCAGCCGTGCCACAGTCAAAACCAACACCGTAAAGGGCAGCGCTGCCGACGCCGACGGCAACGCCGCCAGCGATTCCTCCCGGCTCGCCACCCACGGCTGTAGCCCCCCTCCCGCCCGCCGCGCCAGCATCCGCGCCCCCCCGATCACGCCCGCACCATAAAACAACAACGCACAGCCACCCGTGACCGCCAGAATCTCCGGAAGCACCAACGTCTCCGCCGGACCCCGCACAATCCACATCGCCGCCACTCCCATCGTCAGCGCCAGAGCCGCCAGCACCCCCCCCACCGCCCCGGACACGAACGCCAGGCCGATCGCCAGGACATCCAGCGCCAGCACCGCCGGCCAGAAGCCCCACGGGAGATCCATCGCCCGCGCCACCGGCCAGAGCGCCAGACCCAAACCCAGCACCGGAAACCAATGCCCCCACGCCACCGGCACCGTGCCCGGCCGCAGCCACTGCAACACCGCAGGGAATACCGTGTGCAGGAGCGCCAACGCCAAAGTCCCCCCCAACACCCAGTTCAACGTCTCCGGCGCCAGATGCCATGTCGTCCAACTCCCCCAGACCACCGTGGCCACCACGCCCGCAGCCGTTTGGGCCGCGTGCATCCGCGATTGTTGCAGAGCCAACACCAGAAGCGGCAGGTCCGCCGCCAACAACAGGCTGAGAACCCAGCCCGGACGCAAACCGATCCCCTCGAGATCAGCCACCCAGAACAGAGCGAACCCGAACGTCACAAACGGCAGCACCAGAGCCGAACCCCGCAGCCATGGACTCCCCTCCCCGCGCCGTTCCGCAATCCACGCCCCCGCCACAAAGATCAGGTTGAACAGGGCGAGCACGACGAGAATGACCATCGCCTTCTCGATCGCAAAGAACCGCGATACCCACCCCAGCTGCGTGAACACCGTTCCCACCACCCCGAGCATGGCCAGGTGAGACCAGCGCCGCCTCAACGCCACGGCAACCAAACCCGCATCCAGGAGCGCCACGTACCCGAACAAGGCCAGGGCGCGATCCTCGACCGTCGCCAGCAACGGCGGTGTTACGAAACCGCCCACCAATCCCAGGATCGCCACCACCTGCGCGTTCAACCGGACCGACAGCACGAAGGCCGTCACCGTCACGGCTACCATCAGGCCAAAGGTCACGGGCTGGCTCGTGAAATGGTAATACGCCTGGCAGGCGTAGCTCACCGCGTACAGGATCACAATCCCCGTCGCACAAAGCGTCTGCGACGTTGCCTCGTAAGCCCGGCGCTTCAACACCACACCCCCCGCCACCAAACCTAGCCCCGTCCCAAACCCCAGCCCCACGCGGATCGTCGGTGAGATCCAGTTGTTCTCAAAAGAGTACTTGATGAAGAACGCAACCGCCAGAAACAGCGCAAACCCGCCGATCCACGCGAATAGCTTCACCCCCATGAACCGTTCCCATTCGATCCCACCAAACCACCCCGCCGGCTTCCGCTGCGGCGCCTCACCCACAGCCGCGCATGGCGTTTCCGCCACTGCCGGCGTCGGTGTCGGGACCAAAACCCCCGCTCCTGCCGTCTCGCGGGTCTCGCCCAGGGGTGGCGGCGAGGCGGGCAACGGCGCGGGAACCGCCTCGGGCGCCGGCGTTGGCACCGATGCATCCGCAGGAATCCGGTCGCCCTGCGCCGCCGCTTCTGCTTCCAATCGGTCGAGCCGACAGGCCATCGACCGCAGTTCCGCCTCGCTCTGCCGGACACGACCGTGGAGCCGCACCAGGACGCCCACCAGAACAACCGGGGCGATCAACAGCAGTCCGATGATGAGGGCAGGGATCATGGCCATGGGATCAGGCGATTGCTGAACCAGGGTGACTCACGGGCGCACTCTACGCCCCGCCCCAACCGCAGCGCCAATCGATAAACCGCGCGAGCCGATGCATTGCATCAATGACTGTTCCTCGCCGATTCAGGACGGAGCACAGATTGCAGTCCCCGCGAAGCCGCGATGCGGCCACGATCATCGGCCGGTCACTGCTTCCGGTGCGCCCGGTAAAAGACCTTTCGCGCCGGATCCGGCAGGAGCGGCAGCACCTCTCGGGTGCCAGCGGAAGTGAACTCGCTGTGCGTCGTCCATTCGTCCCTCCCGAGATCTCCCTCGAGACGCTCGATCACATGGCGCATGCCTGGCCGGCCATAGAGCACCAGGCTGGGCTCACCGGATGTCGGCAACACCGCCTCGAGCAACGGTTCCGCGCCGACAACGATCACCTGACCGACCGTCGCCACGCCGGTCAACCGCCGGCCGCCGACAATCGTCGCCCACGGCTCGTTCGTCTCGAGTTCGATGCGAGCGCTGCGCTGCCCGGCAGGCACATCAAACTCGAACCACGCCAGCGGCTCCGCACCGCCAAACGTCGCGCCTCCGAGCCCGGCAATCTCGACCTGGAACCCGCCACCCTCGACCGGCGTGAGCGTGGCCTCCCCAACCTCCGCCGCTCGAGATACCAATCGTCCGCCCGTCAGCACGTTCGTCGGACACACAAGCTCGAAGCTCAGCCGGACCAGGGGGACTCCGGCTTCGAGTCGGATCGGCACGCGGCCGGTGGCGCCATCGAGGAGGTTGGTCACGCCCGTCCACAGCCGGAAGTCCGGCTGGGTGTCCCCGACCACAATCGTCACCTGCTGGGTTGCCCCCAGACTGGGCCGGCCGTCGTCGGTCACATGGATCCCGATCACGTTGGTGCTTGGCCCCTGAAACTCGCGCGGGACCCAGGTCATCACTCCGGTCGCGGGGTCGAGCGCGACGCCGTCCGGCGCGCCGGCGCCGAGGCTGTAGGTCAGCTCATTCGGCGGCAGATCATCGTCCACGGCGGCGAGGTTGAGAGCAATCGGCTGGCCTTCTTCGATCGCGACATCGCTCGCCGGCGCAAATCGCGGCGCCTGATTCACCTCACGGACCGCAACCAGGAAACTGCCGGTCCGGCTCAGGGGTGGCTCGCCATCGTCCAGAACGCGCACGGTGATCGCGTGGGTTCCCGGTCCGTCCTCTTCACCCGGCACCCACGTAAGCCAACCGGTGGACGGATTCAGGATCACGCCCGGGGGCCCGGACTCGAGCTGATACACAATCCCGCCAGCGGCGGACTCCGCGTCCTCGGCCCGGATCTGGACAACGAGCGGTGTGAGTTCGTCCACGGATTGAGGTCCCGGGACAGTCACCACCGGAGCCGTGTTCGAGAGGGAAACAACGGTCGCGGCGTCGGGTGTGGCTGGTGCGGGCTCACGATTGCCCGCGCCATCCGTTGCCACGCTGTAGAACGCGTAACGGTTCCCCAACACACCGGCATATACCGCCCCGTTCAAAGAGGTCCGGTCCAGCCAGAGCGACACCGGTCCGCCATTCACCGACACGAAGACATCAAACGAAGCCAGGCCGCTGCCCCCCGGATCCTCTCCGGACCAGCGCACCGGGATGGCCTCGCCGCTGATCACCGGCAGCGCTTCCACCGCGCTGACCGGCGCCTGGGTGTCGACACCCGCCGGCGCCGCATAGGTCAGCGCATACCGACCGGTCCCGCCGAAATCCAACAGATGGAGCCAGCGCTCCACGCGGTCCGGTTCCCCTTCCCGGCGGATGACGCGGGATGTCCGCCAGACGTTGTCCCCGACGCGCAACTCCCGGCCGTCGGAGCGGGCGACCCGCACGAGCGCGTAGGCCGGAGCCGCCGGGTCGGCGATCCGCAGGTATCCCCACGCTGTCGGCGCGCTGACGGTCAGGTCAACCGCCAGATCCTGCTCGCTGGGCGAGCCATCGGCGACGCCACCGCTCAGCGTCGCAACCGGCAGCGTCCCGCCCGTGCTCAGGTGCAGCGTGTCGGGCAGGTGCTGCAGGTCCGCCACGTCGTTGGCAAGGAAGTCGGCGACGCCATCGTTCGCCGGCTGATCCGCAAAGACCCGGCGAACTAATTCGTGCACCTCGACACGATCGATGAGCGAGAGCCTGGCATCCCCGAGGGCATCCACATGAGTGAACGAAGCCTGATAATCGACGAAGCGGCCCTGCAACGACGCGGTCATCCACCACGCCGCCACGCCGGTGTCGCCTGGCGGGAGATCGCCCAAGGCCACGCTGAGCGATGGCGTCACATCGTTCGTCCCCACCTGGCTCGCCACCAGCCGGAAGTCGATGAGCAGACCTTTCTCGTTGTCGACGATCTCGGGCAGACCCGACGTGACGCGGACATTGCGCGCCGTCCCGTGGCCTTGATTCGAGATCATCAGGCCCAGCGGAAACGGCTCGGCCGGGTCGATCTCCGGTGTGAAAGGATCGTCACCGTCAACGTCCCTGGGCCAGAAGTACTTCACCACCAAGAGCGGGTCTGGAAGAACCTGGATCGGCACCGGAAAGAGCGATTGCGTCACGCGTTCCCCTGCTTGCGTGTAGCTGATCCGCCCGCCAATCGTGTAGGTCACCGGCGCCGTCGGCGCCGCGTCCCGCGTCGGCACAAACACCCAGATGGCCTTGCCCGCCGCCTGATCCGCAAGCACGCCGCCTCCGTCCACACCGGTCATTCCCACCAACCGCGGATCGCGAATCCCGAATCGGTCGTTCGCCGGCTGGCCGTCGGGCCCGAGGATCTCGAGCGTGACCAGGATATCCCGGATCGGATCGCCGGATCCATTGTGAATGTCGAGCGTGCCCTCGAAGGCTGTGCGCGTAATCGCCATGGTCTGTTGCAGCTTGAGGCTCACCTGGGCGCACGATCCGCCCGAGGCTTCGCTCTTGCTGCCCACGTACAGCTCCTGGGCGTAGCTCAGCCCGTCGAGGATCAACGGGAAACCCTCGAACGCGCTCGCCTCGAACGCGGCGGCCGCCCTTTGCACCACGTTCGTCCAGACGTCCAGCGCCAGGAAGTTCGTGTTCTGGCCCGCGGGCACATCCGACGCCCGCAGCCAATCCTGCCGCCAGTAGGCCAGCGTCCGGTTCCAACGGTCGATCAGCTCACCCGCCTGGGCGACGGTGATCGGCGGCGGCAACGGCTGCGCCAGCAATTGGGCCCGTTCGGCATCCGAGATGCCATCGCCGGCATCGGACGCATCCTCCCGGGCCTGGTCGAACCCCTCGAGCCAGGCCTCCGCCGCCGCCACGTCGATCACTCGCACCCATGCCGCGTCCCCGAACTCGGCGAGAAAGACGTCGACAACGGTCTCCGTCCGGAGCAGGTACTCGCGGAGCATCGCCTCCTCGCTGCCGCCCCCGGCACTGAGCAGGCGGACACGGCCGAGAGTCCCCTCCCCGCCAAAGTCGATCCCGAGGCAGCCTTCGCCCAACTCAGCCAGGCAATCGAAGGCTTTGCAGTACGGATTGAGCTTCTTGAAGGACTCGGCAAAGCGCTTGGTGCATTTCCCCGCCGCCTTCATGCAGTTGTAGGCCGTGCTGCCAATCGACAGCCAACTCCACTTGAGCCCCGTCAGACCCTTCACGCAGGAGGCGGCATCCATCAAACATTCGCCGGTGTCGGGCACCACATCGAACAGGTCGATGCCGCACTTGGCGATGGACGTGAGGCAGGGGCTGCAGGCGATGCTCCGGAGCCAGGAGAAGGTCGGCGGCTCGAACGAGACCGGTTCCACCCTCTCCTCCCTCGGCGGCGGGTCAACACGCGCCGGCGGCGGGATGTAAACAAACTCCTCTTCCGGCCAGAGCTCGACCCGCCGCGGCGGGATCTCCGGCCGCGGCGGCTGCCCGTAGCACTCCGGCGACGGATTGATGAAGAACAACGGCACATACAACCCGCGGTTTTCCGGACCGCAAGGATACCACCAGTCCATGCTCAGGGTGATGACACAACCGTTCCCCAGGGGAATGTCGATCCCCCCACCCATGAGTCCGGCGCGGCCGCCCGCAGGCGCTTTGCCCACATGGCCGGCCAGGGCCCCCGGGGCCTCCGGCAACCGCTCGATCGTCACCGGAACCACCACCGAACTCAGGGCCGGCAGGTCGCCCAGATCCTCGCTCAACGGAGTGATCCGCCATCGCGGATCCGATGGCGGCGTGAATCTCACGTCGCGAGCGGTGATCAGCCCCTGGTTGGACACGGTGACGTTGATCTGGGCCAGATCCCCCTGGACCGTTCTCAGGTCGAATGAGGGAGGATCGAGAGTGATCACCGGCGCGGGCACGTGAGTCTCGTACTTCGCTTCAAGCTGGAACTCGTACCGGTCCTCGACCTCGATCGGCACAACATCCCACGCGTAGCTGACGAACTGGCGCGGCAGAAAGGCGTCCACCCTGTTGGTGCGCCCCGGCGCCAACAGCAACGTCGAGATGTAGTCGCTGTGCCCCTCCGCATGAACCGTCAGACGGTAGTAAGCCTCCGCCAGATTCCGCAACAGCACCTCACCGTTGCCTCCCGTGACCGCGCTGCCCAGCTCGCCCCCCGTGACCGGATCGGTCAGCCGCACCCATGCGTTCGTGACCTTCGGCGCCCCTTCCATCGTGTAGGTGTAGTCGTCGCTGACGGAGACCAGGAGCGCCCCCTGTTGATCGGAGACCGCCGTGAATCGAAACGACACCGACGCCGTGCCCCCCACACCCGAAAGCGCGAGGACCCCCGCGTACGGCCCCAGGCCCAGATCGGCCGGCGGCGAAAGCGCCAGATCGACCGACGCCCGCTCCCCCGGATTCAGCGACGGCATCCGCTGAGGCGAGACCAGCGAGAGCCAATCGATCGCGGGCAGCAGCACGTCCAGGTCGCCGGACGCGGCGCCGCCGATGTTGATCACCTCGAACCGCACCTGGCTTCGCTGGCCGCGAACCATGGTGGCTTCCAGATAGCCCGGGGCCGTCGCCAAACGGGTGCTTGCCGGACGAACCCGCAGCGCAAGCCGAAAGTCCGCCGTGGCCCCCTCGGCGCTCGAGAACCGGACATGGATCGTCGCGGCCGGCACCGAATCATCCCCCACCCGAAGGGTGTAACGCACCACGGCCGTACTGTTCCCCCCGATCGATGATGGTGCTTCCACCTGGAAATCCAGGTTGGCGCCGACACCCTCGACGGCTGTCTGTATGCCGGTCAGCGGCATCGGGCTGGCGTTGACCAGGGTGATCTCGTTCGCGTTCGTACTGAACGCGGCGAAGCTCTGGCTGATGGACTCCGGCGTCAGTCCCATGCCCAGGAGGATGAACTCGTCCTGGACCTCGACCCTCGAGTCGGCAGGATGCGTGGCCCCGATCTCGTACCGGCCCGCCTCGCTCGGCAAAGGACGAAACGTCGCCCTGAAGGTCCCGTCCCCGGCTGTCTGCGCCTCGAGCACCCGCCGCGTCCCCCGCACACTCACATGGATCCACACGCTCTCGAAGGCCGCCGGCGACCCGTCGACGCGGGTCGCCGTTCCACGAAGAGGAATTGCCGTGCCGGCCACCGCGCTCTCGATGTCGGTCTCGACAGTCGCGGAATAGGGCGTCACCACCGTGACGGTCTGCGAAGCAACGGCGACGTTGTTGTCCTCGAGGATCTCCTCCACATGATCCCCCGCGTCAGCCACGGCAATCAGCCAGTAATCACCCGGCTGCCCCGGCGCCGCAAACGCGTTCGTCCGCGTGACGCTCCCGCCCACGGCCAGCGTCCCGCCGAGTGTGATCGAACCCAGAAACGTATCGTCGTCGCTCTTCACCGGATCGGCCGACAGGTAAAGCCACTGCTCGATCGGCCCGGCCGCTGCGGACAATCCCGCATTCGCCACCTCGACGGCGCACGCCAAAGGCCCGCCCGCCACCGCCTGGGCAGGCAGGACCAGACTGCGCAAGACCAGATCCGGCAGGTCGCGGTCCGCCACCACCAGCGTCGTCGTCCCACGGCCATACCCGTCGGCTGCGGCGCGAAGCACCACCCGTTGGTTGCCGTCCCCCACACCATCCTCAGGGGTGGCGATGTCAAAGGCCGCCGAAGCGGCGTGGGCGGGAATCACAGCCGTGGCCGGAACCGTCGCCTCGCCCGGGTCGCTGCTGGTTAGCATCACCACCAGCGGTTCGGCCGCATCCACGACATTCCGCGTCACGGTGCCGGTCGTTGCCGGGCTCATGCCTTCCGCGACCACCGCCAGCGCCGTCGTCAACGTCAACGCCGGCCCATCGTTGTCCACGATGTCGAACCGGCCCGCAATTGCTTCCGCCAACCGGTCGCCCGTGACGGAATCCAGAACGTACGCTCGGATCTCGACGGTTCGCGTTCCGTCCACAAGCCCGTTGTCGAGCGGCGCCAGCGGGATCGACACCGAAGTCTCCCCCGACGGAATCACGGCTCGAGCCGGCATCCAAAGCTGGTCGGCCGGGATCGCCTCGAGTTCAAGGAGTACCGCCGGCACGCCTGCCGTCTCTCGGGAGACCGTCGCCATGCGCAGGCCGTCCGCTTCACCCAGCGACGCGAACGGCACATCCACCCGAAGGATCGTCCCGTCGTTGTCCAGGACAGAGAAGGCGCGGGTCGCCGACGCCAGGCCTGTGGCGGAGACGGTGATCGTGTGCGGCTGGGTTGCCTCGATCAAGCCGTCGTCGATCGACACCACGCTGAAAGTCGCCCGAGTCTGGCCCGCCGGGATCATCACCGTGTCCGGGACCAACACCTGCCGCGGGTCCGAACTGCGCACGCGCACCAGGAGAACGTCAGCCCCCGCGTCGTCGCGCGTCACCGTCGCGATGGTCCCGCGGCCTTCGAGCGCCGACGCCGCGGCCAACTCGAGGGTCAGGCGGTGAACGTCCGTGTTCCGGACCGCGACCGTTGCCCGCGCGCCCTCGTAGCCGGCCGCGCTGACATCCAGAGTGCACAGCCGGCCGCCGTCCACGACACCATTCGGCAGCACGCTCAGGTCCACGCCCGCGCCGCCTTCCCCGGCCGGGATCACCACCCTCCCGGGAGCGACGAGCACCCCGGCGGGACTCGTGGTGAGGACGACTTCGAGAGCGTTCGCGAGGTCGCCATTGCGGCGTACGACGGCATGAACCGCCGGATTGGCAGCGTCCTCGTCCACGTCGGCGGGCGACACCTCGAGCGTGAGCCCCGCCTCGATCTCGATCACCCCCGCGGCGAAGCCGAGGTTGTTGGTCTTGGTCGTTTCGCTCGCGATCCGCCCCGTGCTGTCGACCGCCACGCCCAACCGCCACAGGCCGGCCGTCACGTGCGGCACGGTCACCGTCTGGGTTCGGACGACGGACGTTCCCGCGGCCAGTCCCTCCGAAATCGTCAGACTGCCCAGCGCCAGCGCGGATGCCGAATCCGCCGCCGGAGCGAAGTACACGGTCTCAGTCCACGGCCCCGCCGCCGGCAATGCCCCCTGATTGGTCACCCCCCACGAGACGGCAATCGATTGTCCCGGCGTGGCCAGCGCCGGTCCAACGATCCCGCCGACGCCCAGATCCGGGAGCGGCGGCAGCGTGAGCCGGATCACGCTGCCGGTCTTCGCGTTGTTGACTTCGTTCGACTCGACCAGCCCGTTTCGACCATCGGCAGTCACCCCAAGGTAATAGTCACCCGAACCCAAGCCGAGCGTGAGCAGTGGCGTGACCGATGCTGAAAGCGTGTAGGTGGCACCGGGCGGCAACGGGACCACCCCGGTCACCGGATGATCGAGCAGGACCACCCCGCCGCCGGGTTCGGGTGTCGTCGAAAGCCACAGGCGGTCCATCCAGAAACCCGTGAGGCCATCCGCCCCCCCGTTCCGGACCGTCCAACTCACCGGGATAGGGCTCCCGAAAACTCCCGTTGCGGGCACGACCACCGACTCGAGAACCAAGTCCGCCATCCGAGCCGGCTGCGCCATGGCGCGGATCAACGTCGCCGACAGAGCGCAGCCATGGAGTGTGACCTCGTCCACCCGGCCATGGAACAGCTCGATCGGCTCCGCGAGACTGATCCCGCTCAAGACGGTGCCGACGTCGGAGTCGATCGCATCGGGAACCAGCAAGCCGTCGCTCGCCGCCAGAACACCGTCCACGTACAACTCGAGCCGACCACCGCCCACGTCACGGACGGCGGCCAGATGATGCCACCCGGCACTCAAAACCTCCGGTACGGCCAGGTTCTGGTAATGGCCCGACGCCAGAATCTCGAGCAGCGGCCAGCCGTCATGCCCCGTGTTGGTGGCGCTCGTCGACTTCAGGATGACGGCTTTACGGTCCCCCGCCAGATTGTAGTTATCGCGGCTGTAGCAGCGTTGTTCGCCGGTGTTGAGAGCCGGGTCCACCCAGATCCAGGCGGCCACGGTGAAACTGTCCAGTGCCGGTCCCAAGCCGAGGTCCACCTGGCCGGTTCCGGGCCGGAACGACGTCCCACGCACCCCTTCGGCAAAGCCCGCCCCGCCAACCATCCGGCCCGGGTAACGCCCCAACGCGTCGCGGGCGTCGTTCTCGCCGCGCCACCATCCCGTCAGACATTCATACGGAACCGGCGGCTTGCACTTGCCCATCGCCCCTGCGGCGTGGATCGCCTCGATTTCCCACCCGGCCAGCTCGCGCGTGTAATAGGCCAGCTCATCGAGATCCATGCTGCTGTAGTACCCGCACTCGGCGTGGCGCCCCACCACCGGACCCCGCGCTGTGAACGGGACTGTCCCCGGCGCGTCAAAGCTCCCCACGACCTGGCCGTCGAGGTAAAGCCGGCCGTTGTCCCGAGCCCGATCGCCGTTGAACGTCACTGCCACATGATGAAAGTGACCGTCGTCCGGCACCGGGATCGTCGACACCGCCGCCGGATCCGCGACGACGCCCGGCATCGCGAAGATCAGATTCCCCTGCCATCCGCGGTGCCCCTTGCCGATACAGAACAGGTACGCGAACGACGCATCGCACCCGTCGCGCCTCCCGAAAAGAGTGTCCAGCTTGTCCCCGGTCACGCTGTAATCCGGCTTGACCCAGGCTTCGATCGTCAGTTGCTGCGCGGGCTGGAATTCCGGGTCGTTCGGCATCTCGAGCCAACTCGATGCCGAATCGACGAAGCGGAAGGCCTTGCCCACCCTCCCGGGAACAAACGAGACGTCGCCGCCGGCCGCGGCGTGGTTCGTGCCGGCGAGGTCGTGGAAATGCCCGTCCCCCGGCCACCACGCCTTCTGGCCGGAAACCGACATCACGCAGGCCATCCTGCAGACTCCCGCGCTTTCCGCCGCATGAAGAGCGGCGACCTCGACCTGGGGCAGCGCCCGGTTGAACAGCATCACCTCGTCCAACAGACCGGCATACGCCCATTGCGGCGGTTGCCGGCCGAGGACGATCCCTCGCCCCGCCGTGCCGACTCGGAAGCTGCCGAGGGTTTCCTGGGCGATCGCCACTCCGTTCCGGTAGATCGCCGCTGTCCCACCCGCTTCGTCGTAGGTCAACGCCACGTGCTGCCATTCGCCCGGAACCAGCGCCCCGGGTGCCGAGGCGATGGGGTGACTGTCCCCCTGCGAGTCCACCACGTTGAAGTAAATGGAATCGTCAGCCAGGAAGTAACCGTAAGGACCGTAGCTCGACTCGCCCACCGTCCACCCGATCCACATGATGTGCCGACCCCCCGCCGGCTTCACCCAGGCGGCAACCGTCATGCCCGCTCCCGTCCCCGCGTCCGTGCCGCTCGAGGCTGAAATCACGACCGCGCTCGAAACGCCATCGAACTGGAATGCCTGGCCCACCTTGCCCTCGGTATACTGGGCGGCCCCGTCCCATTGGCCCAGGGTGTTCCCCACCGAGTCCCGCGTGTCACCCTCCCCGGCCCACCAAGCGGTCAAACCCGACGGGGGCGCCAGACAATCGCCAGCTTCCAATCCCATCATTGCCACCGTCAAACTGATGAAACCAACAAATCCAAGGCGGGGGAGCTTCATACGAAGTGACGTCCTTAATCCCGAACTGAAGATCCGCGAAAGGCCCAAGAACCGGGCTCGACTTTCTCCCGGTGCCGCGTGAACCGCGTGGCCCTCGTGGATGTACGCCATCGGCGTCCGAATTGCGCCGGACCCTGCCAGACCGCCTTAGGCTACACCAGCAGAAAATGGACCCCCTCGCCGATCCGCCATCCCCTGCGATTTGAGCTTGTTGATTGGAGCCCGAGGTTTAGTCTTATGAGTCAGTCAAGCCATGAACCGCCCATCCTCCCTCCCCTTTCCACGTCCCGCTGTGGCGTTGCTGGCCGCTTCCCTTGGTCTGGCCATGGTCGCTCCCCGACCCGCCTTCGCGCAGTCTCCGCTTCCGGATGATTTCAACCCGAACGCGAACAGCACGGTAAACTGCGCGGTTCCGCAGACGGACGGAAGCGTGGTGGTGGGCGGAGCGTTCACCTCCCTGGGGGGGCAGGTTCGCAACCGCTTGGCGCGGATCCTGCCCGATGGCGGATTGGACGCCCAGTTCAATCCCAACGCGGGTGGAACTGTCAACTGCGTCGTGCTGCAACCGGACGGCAGACTTGTTGTCGGCGGGGCATTCACCACCGCGGGAGGGCAGACGCGCAATCGCTTGGCGCGGTTCGAACCGGATGGCAGTCTGGACGCGGCCTTCGATCCGAACGCGGGTGGCGCGGTCAACTGCCTGGCGATCCAGCCGGACGGCAGGATTCTGGTGGGCGGCGATTTCACCGCCCTGGGCGGGCAGACGCGCCATCGGCTCGCCCGGTTGGACGCGGACGGCACGTTGGACGCGGACTTCAACCCCGGGGCGAACGGCGGCGTGAATTCGATCGTAGTCCAACCGGACGGGGAGATTCTGGTGGGGGGCGCCTTTGGCACCTTGGGCGGGCAGACGCGCAAGTACCTGGCCCGCGTTGATTCAGCAGGCGCGCTGGACGGCAGTTTCAATCCTGCGTCCGGTGGAGCGGTGAACTGTCTGCTCCTGCAGCCGGACGGCGGCATCGTCCTTGGCGGCGCGTTCACCACCCTCGGCGGCCAGACACGCAATCGTCTGGGACGGGTCGACGCCACCGGCAGTCTCGACCCGGGATTCAACCCCAACGCGGGCGGGACCGTGTTCACGCTCGTTCTGCAGACCGACGGGCGGATTCTGGTGGGCGGCGCGTTCACCACGCTCGGAGGCCAGACGCGCAATCGGATCGCCCGTCTGAATTCCGATGGGACATTGGACGCGGCGTTCGATCCCGAAGCGAACGGCGGGGTGAATTCGTTGTGTGTGCAAGCCGACGGGAAAATATTGGTGGGCGGAGCGTTCAGCAAATTGGGTGACCAGACGCGCAGTCGCCTGGCCCGGCTCCACAACACCGAGCCGGCTGTGCAAAGCCTGACGCGCGCGGACCATACCATCACCTGGCTGCGCGGCGCCACCAGTCCCGAGGCCGGCCGCACCGCATTCGAGACTTGGACGGGCGGAGACGCTTGGGCCTTCTTGGGGGCGGGCGAGCGAATTGCTGGCGGCTGGCAGCTTGCGGGGCTTTCCCTGCCAGCCGGCGCCACCATTCGCGCCCGAGGCGAGGTCTCGGGCGGCCAATACAATGGCTCGGCCGGATGGGTGGAAACGGTCATCGGCCAGCCGGTGGTGCTTGCACAGCCGGCGAGCCGCACCAACGCCCTGGCCACCGCGGCGACCTTCAGCGTGCGGGCGGGCGGGACGGAGCCGCTCGCCTACCAGTGGCTCAAAGGAGGCACGCCGTTGCCGGACGGCGGCAAAGTGTCCGGCGCGACAACACCGCTGCTCAGCATCACGAATGTGTTTGGCCCGGACGGAGGCGGTTATTCCGTACGTGTCAGCAACGCCTTTGGCAGCGTGACCAGCGCCGCGGCGTCGCTCACGGTGATCGAACCGGTCATCATCACCCATCCCGTCAGCCAGTCGATCGAGGTTGGGGGCAGTGCGACGCTAACAGCCGAGGCGGGTGGCACTCCGCCATTCGATTATCAATGGCGGAAGGACGGCCTGCCGCTGGAGTGGGGAACCGCGCAAGTCCTGACCGTGACCAACGCATGGGCCACGGACGCCGGACGCTACGAGGTGGTGGTCCGCAACCCGTATGGCGTCGCGACCAGCCAAACCGCCCTGTTGAGCGTGAACGCGGTGACCGTAGATGATGAGTTCGACGTGGATGCGAACAGTCATGTGAACTGCGCCATCCCCCAACTGGCGGGGCAGATCGTTGCGGGAGGCTCCTTCAATTACTTGGGCGGCCAGATGCGCAATCGCCTGGCCCGGCTGCACGACGATGGTCGGGTGGATTCCCTGTTCGATCCTAATGCAGACAGCTCCGTCACGTGCGCACTCATGCGGCCCGATGGAGGCGTTCTGGTGGGCGGTTGGTTCACCGCGATAGCCGGACAGGCGCGCGACCGGCTGGCCCTGTTGAATCCGAACGGCGGCGCGGACGGGAGTTTTCGGCCCGAGGTGAACGGCACCGTTCATTGCCTGGCCCAACAACCCGACGGGCGGATTCTCATCGGGGGCGATTTCACGGTGGTGACCGGACAAACCCGCAACCGCCTGGCGCGCTTCGAACCGAACGGCAACCTCGATACTGATTTCAACCCGGGTGCCAGCCAGGCTGTGCATTCGCTGGCGGTTCAGCCGGACGGAACGGTCGTCGTGGGTGGAGCGTTCACCTCGCTGGCCGGGCAAACACGCAACCGCGTGGGCCGAGTCCTGCCCAGTGGCTCGCTGGACACCGCTTTCAATCCGAACGCCAACGGCACGGTCTACTGCGTGTTGGTGCAGCCGGATGGACGAATCCTGTTAGGCGGTGACTTCTCGAGTGTGGCTGGCCAGAGCCGCAACCGCATGGCCCGTCTGCTGCCGGACGGCAGTCTGGACGCATCGTTCGATCCGACCGTGGGCGGCACCGTCCATACCATGGCCCTGCAAAGCGATGGACGCATTCTGCTGGGCGGTTCCTTTGCCACCGTCAGCAGCCTGCCCCGCAGGACCATGGCGCGTTTGTATCAGGATGGCAGTCTGGACCCGACCTTCAATCCGGGTTCGAGTGACAGCTCCACTGTGTACTCGCTTGTGGTTCAGGCAAACGGCCAGATCCTCGCCGCCGGTTACTTTGGCGCGACTGGCACGGCGGCCCGACAACGCATCGCACGATTGAGCAACACCGCCGAGGCCGTTCAGAGCCTGACACGCGAAGATGACAGCATCACGTGGTTGCGCGGCGGGGCCAGCCCGGAAGTCTGGCACACGGTGTTCGAGGTTTCGACCAACGGGATCGACTGGGCCTTCATCGGGGCCGGCACGCGGATCAACGGTGGGTGGCGACTCTCGGCGGTCCAACTGCCGACCCTTGCCAGCGTGCGGGTCTCGGGAAGCGTCACGGGAGGGCGTAACAATGGCTCGGCGTGGCTGGTGGAATGCCTGAGTGGCTTGCCCGCTATCAGTTCCTCGCCAACCAGCCGCACCAATGCCGCGGGAACAACCGCCGAGTTCGCCGTCGCCGCCGGGGGGACCGGTCCGTTGAACTACCAGTGGCTGAAAGACGGCGTCCCTCTGCAGGATGCCGGGAACGTCTCGGGGGCGCGCTCCAGCCAGTTGACACTCCGTGAGGTGACGGGAGCGGATGCCGGGGCCTACGCGGCGCGGGTGAGCAACGCACAGGGCAGCGTGACGAGTGCCGCGGCGGTGCTGACGGTTCTGGACCCGGTGATCACCGAACATCCGTCCGACCGTTACGTTTCACAGGGCGCCACGGCCGAATTCAGTGTGTCGGGGCGCGGCACCGCCCCCTTGCACTATCAATGGCGGAAGGACGGGCTCCCCTTGCCTTCGGGAACCGCGAGTCTATTGCGCGTGACCAACGCCCAGGGCGCGGATGTGGGTTATTACGACGCGATCGTGAGCAATGTCTTCGGGGTTGCCACCAGCAGGGCGGCGCTGTTGACGGTGAACCTGGCCGCCACCGACGCCACCTTCAATCCGCAGGTCAATGGCACCATCAACTGTGCGGTCCCGCAACCGGATGGAAAGACTCTCCTGGGCGGGTATTTCACTTTGGTTGGGGGGCAGCCGCGGACCAACCTCGCCCGTCTGAACGCGGAGGGGTCGGTGGACGCGGCTTTCGCCCCACAAGGCAATGGTCTTGTCAGTTGCCTGCTGATGCAGTCCGACATGCGAATCCTGGTGGGCGGCAACTTCACCGCGATCAACGGTCAAATCCGCAACCGGTTGGCGCGGTTGCACACGGACGGCAGCCTGGATGCGGCCTATGTTCCCAGCGCCGACGGCGCGGTGTTGGCGCTCGCCTTGCAGCCCGATGGAAAAGCTCTGGTGGGCGGCACCTTCTCCACCCTGAACGGCCAGTCCCGCCAAAGACTGGCGCGACTGCTGCCTGACGGCCAGTTGGATGCGGCCTTTGGTCCCCAGGTCGCGGGAGCCACCGTGCTCACGCTGGCCGTCCAGCCCGACGGGAAAATCCTGGTGGGCGGGACGTTCACCACACTGGACGGACAAAACCGCAACGGCCTTGGCCGGTTGCATGCCGATGGCACGTTGGACACAACGTTCGATCCGAAAGCCGACGGCGGCAATGTATGCGCGCTTGCGCTGCAGAACGATGGCAAGATCCTGATCGGGGGTAATTTCACCGTGCTTGGAGGGCTACCGCGCCTGCGCGTAGGCCGATTGCTGGACGACGGCACGCTGGATTCCGCCTTTGCGCCCACCGCCAACGCTGAAGTCTCGTCGCTGATGCTCCAAGCCGACGGCGCGATTCTGGTCGGGGGCACATTCACCAATGTGAGCGGCTTGACGCGTCACCGGATTGCGCGCCTGAACCCAGGGGGCGAACTCGATCCCTCCTTCAATCCGGGCGCCAAGAGCCACCCCAGCATCACCACGACGTCCGTCAGGTCGCTGGCGTTGCAGGCCGACGGCAAGGTGTTGGTGGCCGGCGCCTTTTCAGGAGTGGGCACGGGCACAAGCTTCTATCTCGCGCGGCTTCACAACACGGCCCCGGCCGTCGAGAGCCTGTCGTGCGAGAGCAGCACCGTCACGTGGTTGCGCAGCGGCACGGGTCCGGAAATCTGGCGCTCCTTCTTCGAGACCTCGATCAACGGGACTGACTGGACGCTTCTCGGCAATGGCGAGCGCATTCCCGGCGGATGGCGGCTTGCCGGCGTTGCGGTTCCATCTAATGCTTCGCTGCGGGCGCGGGGACACGCCGTTGGCAGTTACTACAATGGCTCCGGTTGGCTGGTCGAGAACCTCTCGGGTGCCCCTGTCGTCACCGAGCCGCCAAGCCACCGCACCGACGAGGCCGGCACCACGGCCTTCTTCCGCGTCACAGTGGGCGGCAGCAGTCCGTTTCGCTACCAGTGGTTGAAGGACGGTGTTCCGCTCGCTGACGGCGCCAAGGTGTCTGGCGCCCAGACTCCGGTACTGACCGTAAGCAACGTGGTCTGGGCGGATGGCGGCGTCTATGCCGTGCGCATCTCCAATGCGTCCGGCAGCGTGACCAGCCCCGCAGCCGTGCTCACGGTCATTGATCCCGCCATTGCCACCCATCCCGTCAGTCAGGCGGTTCAACGAGGACAAGGGGTAGCGTTCAGCGTGACCGCCCGGGGCACGGAGCCCCTGCATTACCTCTGGCGCAAGGATGGCAGCGGTCTGACGTGGGCAACGGACAGCACCCTGACGTTGACCAACGTGCAAGGCGCCGATGCGGGCAACTACGATGTCGTGGTCAGCAACACCTTCGGCTGCACCACCAGTACCGTCGCCCTGTTGACCGTCAATCTGGCCACCCTCGACAACGGATTCACCCCCGGCGTGTCGGGGCCGCTGGGCCGCAGCGCCGTGTTGACCACCGTTGCCCAACCGGACGGCGCCATCGTGGTGGGAGGATCCTTCAGCACCGTCGGGGGCCAAACGCGAAAGAACCTCGCGCGGGTGTATCAGGATGGAACGTTCGACCCGGTCTTTGCCCCGGCAGTCGAAGGGGAGATGCTCCCCCCTGAGCCGGGCTTTCCGCCCGTGCCTGATTTCTCGTACGTCGCCGCGCTGGCCCAGCAAATGGATGGCAGCATCCTCGTGGGCGGAGACTTCGCAAAACTGGCCGGGGAACCGCGCCAACACTTGGGCCGGCTTCTTGCCGACGGCACGCTTGACGTTGGATTCAATCCGAATGTCGACAATCCCGTGCGCACCCTGCTGGTGCAACCCGATAGCAAGATCCTGGTCGGCGGCGATTTCACCCAACTCGACGGACAACCGCGTCAACGTATTGGCCGCCTGCACCCGGATGGCACCCTGGACACCGCCTTCGATCCACACGCGGGCAACTTGGTGTATGCGCTGGCGCTGCAACCCGACGGGAAGATCCTGGCCGGCGGCGCCTTTACCACTCTCGGTGGGCAACCGCGCCAGAAGATCGGCCGCCTGCACCCCGATGGGATGCTGGACAGCGGATTTGAGCCTGCAGCCGACAACACGGTGACGTGTCTTGCCGTGCAGGCGGACGGTAAGATCCTCGTCGGTGGCACGTTCAGCATGTTGGGCGGGCAGGCGCGCAGCCGCTTGGGCAGGCTGCTGCCGGACGGTACCCTCGACACCTCTTTCAGCCCCGAAGCGCAGGGTGATGTCGAGTCGCTGGTCGTGCAGGCGGACGGCCAAATCGTTGTCGGCGGGTATTTCTCCTCGCTGGCCGGGCAACCACGTCTCCGGCTGGGCAGGCTGCATGCCGATGGCCGCTTGGACAGCACGTTCAATCCCGGCGTCGACGGCGTCGTTGCGTCGCTCGCTGTGCAAGCCGACGGCCGAATCCTGGTGGGCGGCCAATTCGGCGGACTGGCGGGAACACCCCGCTCGTTGTTGGGTCGGCTCGAGAATACGCACGCGGCCCGGCAAGAACTCGTGCGAGATGGCACGACCTTGACCTGGTTGCGCAGCGGCTCCGGCCCGGAAGTGTGGCGCGCGTCGTTCCATGCTTCAGCCAACGGCGCGGACTGGCTCGCGCTCGGCGAGGGCGAGCGGGTTCCGGGAGGCTGGCGGTTGACCGGCGTGTCGGTGGCGCCAGCGTGGCAGCTTCGAGCCTGCGGCCAGGCGGTCGGGGGACAGTACAACGGTTCAACGTGGTTTGTGGAGACATTCAGCGGGGCGCCGGTAATTTTGGGTCAGCCCCGAAGCCGCACCGTCAACGCAGGGGCTTCCACAACCTTCCAGGTTGAGGCGAGCGGTACCGCACCGCTCAGTTACCAGTGGCTCAAAAATGGCACGCCACTGACCGATGGAGGCAGTGTTTCCGGCGCGCAGACGACCACCTTGATCCTGGATAACCTGCTGGGAGGCGAGGCCGGCACCTACTCGGTGCGGGTGAGCAACGCGTTCGGAAGCGTCACCAGTGCTGCGGCCACCTTGACGGTCAACGATCCGGTCATCATCGCCCAACCGATCAGTCAACAGGTGGATCGGGGACAGAACGCGACCTTCGGCGTGGGCGCCGCGGGAACCGCGCCATTCGATTTCCAGTGGCTCAAGGATGGCGTCCCGTTGCCCGGCGAGACCCGGGGAACACTGACGGTCTCCAACGCCCAGGCTACTGATGTCGGGCAGTATAGTGTCGTCGTGCGCACGGTCTTCGGAAGCGTGACAAGCGCGACGGCAACACTGTCCGTAAACCTGGCTGCGCTCGAAACGGCATTCGATCCCCGTCCAGACAACGAGGTCTACGCCCTGGCCATTCAGCCCGATGGCCGGATCCTGATCGGAGGCGCTTTCGAATCCCTCGGGGGACAATTACGGGCCTACCTCGCCCGGTTAAACCAGGACGGGAGCCTCGACTCCGTCTTCAATCCGGGGCCAGACGCTCCGGTCTGCGCGGTACTGGTTCAACCGGACGGTCGAATCCTGATTGGGGGAGCGTTCGAGGAGGTAGGCAGCAAGCCGCGAGCCTACCTGGCGCGGTTGAATTCCGATGGCAGTGTGGATGCAAGTTTCGCTCTCGACGCTGATGATTGGGTGCGGTGTCTGGCGCTCCAACCCAATGGCCGTGTCTTGGTGGCTGGGGACTTCTGGGAAATTGGTGGTGAAGCGCGTTACTCGATGGCCCGACTGAACCCGGACGGCAGCTTGGACGCGAGCTTCACCCCCGGTTTTAATGATTGTGTCTACACACTGGCGGTCCATCCAGACGGCGGAATCTTGGCGGGCGGGCTCTTCTGGGAGGTGAACGGGCAATCACGAGACTACATCGCCCGTCTGAATCCGGATGGTACGGTGGATGGCAGTTTCAATCCTGGCGCGAACTTCTCTGTCTCCTCTCTCGCGGTGCAAGCGGATGGCAGGATTCTGGTCGGCGGGACGTTTACCAAGCTGGGTGACCAGACCCGGTATCACCTCGGGCGTCTGCATCCGGACGGCACCGTGGACGCCGGCTTCAATCCGCAACCGAGTTCTTGGGTCGCTTCCATCGCCGTGCAGGCGGACGGGAAAATCGTGGTCGGCGGCCGCTTCACCA
This sequence comes from Verrucomicrobiota bacterium, assembly GCA_029556615.1. GTDB lineage: Bacteria > Verrucomicrobiota > Verrucomicrobiia > Limisphaerales > J093 > JAKQDD01. The sequence goes on from JAKQDD010000074.1 coordinate 35,367, forward strand.
CCCTGGGCGGACAACCCCGCAACCGTCTGGGCCGGCTGAACGCCGACGGGAGCACGGACGTCTTGTTCAACCCACAGGCGAACGACGATGTCTACGCACTTGCGCTGCAGGCGGACGGCGCCCTTTTGGTGGGCGGAGCCTTTGCGGCCATGGGCGGCCAAGACCGGACGTACCTGGGCCGCATCGAGCCCACGGAGCCCGCCACACAGGACCTCACCATCGATGGCGCCACGGTCACGTGGCTGCGGGGCGGCAGCAGTCCCGAGGTGTGGCGCACCACCTTCGAAACGTCCACCGACGGCGTCAACTGGTCTCTCCTCGGCGCAGGCACGCGCCTGTCAGGCGGCTGGCAGCTTGGCGGATTATCGTTGCCTCCAGACCCATGGATCCGGGCACGCGGTCATGTCACGGGCGGTGAAGGCAACGGCTCGGGCTGGTTGGTGGAATCCCTCCTGACTCCCGGCGGTCCAACACCGTTGCGCATCCTCGTTGACGACAGCTGGTTCGGAGTCCGATCGAACCGCTTCGGATTCCATCTTTCAGGCGAAGCCGGACGTCGGGTCGTCGTGGAATCCTCTATCGATCTTCGGGAGTGGACCGGGCTGTGGACGAACACGCTGAGCCAAACCTCGCTTTACTTCAGCGATGCGAATTGGGCAGCCTGGACGCAAGGCTTCTACCGCGCACGGCTCCTCCCGTAAGACCCTCGCTCAACCGACTGAGTTCGGCCAGCCGTGCGACCAGGGAATGGGAACAAGGGAATCCAGGCCTCGCGCAATGCGGATCACGCCGATCCTCGGTGCCAGCCGGCGGGCCAGTTCACGGGCACATCCGGCACCGTGGGCACGGCTTCGGCATCATTCAAGCCTTTCCAGAGTCAGTTGTTGCGGCTGACCGCCGCCGGTTCACCGATTCCACATGGCCATCCAGGAACGCGAGCTCGGCGCGCCCATGGTGCCGGGAGGCCAGGAAAGAAGCGTGCTCGTAGAACGCCCATCGCTCTTCCTGCTGCTAGAGTTCTCGCCTCGTCACGTCATGGGGCGCTGGCGGGGCATCTTGGCTCTGTGCATCGTACTCGCTGCGCGCGCCGGAAGCACGGCCGATGCTCTGACCTTGAAGGGCTTCGCCGAGTTCACGGCCGCGTATCAGGCGTGGGACGTCGCGCGCTCTTGCAGCCGCCGCAACCCTGTTCTGCCAGGCCACCACGAATGCGCCCGCCGAGAGCACGAACTTCTACTGACTGGGGGTGGCCGAGTTTCATCGCATGCTCCAGCTCCAAACACAACCGGCCTCAACCTCCAACACCATGGCGGCGGCTGCGCCGAACGCCACCCTCGACGCCCTGAACCGCGCCGTGAAACTCCCCCCAATCAGCGATCCGCCCCGAATCGATGCGGGGGCTCGGCTCACTCAGTCGGCGCGCCTGGCAATCCGGGCATTTGGCCGATACCGGGCGGGCTGGGAGGGAAACTCATACCCTGGCGGCGCGCAATCTCCTCCTGAGCACGCATCATGAGCGCCTGTTGATCAGGAGGCACAACTGCCTCGGCAGGCGAGCCCGAACTACCCACCTGATAGACGCCGGGGGTACCGCCGCTCGATCGAATCGATGCGGACGTACCCCCGAGGCGGGTCGGACGGACGGGGATATTGCGGAGACCGCTGCTGCCGGTGACGCTGGGGATCGTCCCGGGTGTCCCGATGGGCGTGACGGTTGTCCTCGCAGCCGGTTGTCTTACCGTGGGCGGGGGCACACCAGCAATTGCCGGTGCGGTCCTGCCCGGGGTGCCGGCTGCGGCCGGTGCCGCGGCAGGCGCAACCGGCGGCTTTAGACCGTTGTCAACGAAGTTCAATGTCAGTTCCTTGCCTCCGTAGACGACCTTGACGCTGGGGTTGGTCCCTCGCTCGTCGATATGGAGCACCTCGAGGTTGGTAATGTTACCGTCCTTTTCGCCCTCCTTCACCAACTCGGAGTTCAATTGCGGCTTGCCGGGCTCTTGCAGGACGAAAAGGGCGTGTTTGGCTCCCAGCAACGTAATGACCCCAGTGAGTTTGAGCGCGGACGGCTGAACATTGATCTGGTTGGTCGGCTCCGGGATAGGGGCCGGCGGCGGTATCGGTCTAAGCCCGAATGCGTTGCGAGCGGTGATGATGCGTTCGTACGGATAGTCCGCTTTGCTCGGGGCGGCCGAAGGCGCCTCACCGTTGCCGGGCTCGGGACCGCTTTCATCCTGGTCCGCAGCCGTCCCATCCGCCTCACTGCCCGCAGCGGCACCGGGACCATCCCCGGGACCTGGCGGGGGCGGAATCTCAGTCTCCTCACCCACCTGTCCCTGCTCAGGGGCTGGAGTCTCATCCTCCGCCAGCGCAATGTCCGCCGGTTTCGGCGAAGGTTGTCGCACTTCACGGGGCGGGGACACAGGAACTGCAGGAGGAGGGGGCGGAGGACCCGCCGCCCACGCGGCGAGTTCAGCCACTCCCAAAGCCCAAGCGGTTGCCACAAGCCATCCCATGGCTACAGCGTAACGCATCGCAGGATCGAACACCAAGAAAAAGGAATGGTTGCACACGCCCGGAAGGCTTGCCATCGGCATCTCTTGATGCCACTTTCCAGGGGATGCTGGTTGAGATGACCAAACACCCCCGGGTTCCTGGAATGGGGAGAACGAGGAGACTGTGAGCGACACGGCGCCATATGTCCTTTTCTGTAGTTGCGAGAACGCCCGGGTGATTCCGCCGGCCACGAAAGAGGCTGTCCAGAAGGCACTTGCCGAGGCCGACCTCGCCTTCGAGACCGTCCCCGATCTTTGCGACCTCGCCGCTCGTCGCGATCCGGAACTCCAGCGTCTCGCGCGGATCACCCCCCTCCGGATCGCCGCGTGCTCCCCGCGCGCGGTGAAATGGCTTTTCGCAGCCGCCGGCGCGCGACTGACCGAAACCGCCTGCGAGGTCCTCAACCTGAGAACACTGCCCGCGGCCGACGCCGCCGCCCGCCTCTGCGCCACGACCCTCGCTCCCAACTTGCCCGGCACTCCCGACCCAATCAACCAGCCGGACCAGGGCAAACCCCAACCGGCGACCGTTGCCCATCCTCCCCCGGCGTCGTGGATCCCCTGGTTCCCCGTCATCGATTACGATCGGTGCGTCAATTGCCTCCAGTGCCTCGGCTTCTGCCTCTTCGGCGTCTACGGCGTCGATGAGCAGGGACACGTCCGCGTTCAACAACCGGACCACTGCAAGACCTTGTGCCCGGCTTGCGCGCGTGTTTGTCCCGAGGCCGCGATCCTGTTTCCCAAGCACAGCGCCGCGGCCATCAACGGCGATCCCGTCGAGGGACAACCCTCGCAGCCGGAGACGATGCAGGTCGACCTTCATTCTCTGTTGCAGGGTGACATTCACGGCCTGCTGAGAAACAGGGGGGAACGCGCCCGGACCCGATTCGCCGGGGACCGCGATGCGGATCAGGCCCTGAGCGAGCGACGCCGGTGCCTGCGGCAGTTCGGCGGGCTTGCGGCGGACCTTCCCCCGGAGGTGCTTCGCGACCTGCCGACGCCGGAGGAGATCGCCCGAAAGTCCGCGGAGGCGGCCGCGCGCGTGGCTGCCGCACGGAAACGGCCCGCGCCACCCCCGACCTGACATGGTCCTCCGACTCCTCTTCCGCACGGTTCGGACGGTCGATCGGCGCTGTCTTGCCCGTTTCTGTTGGAACTTCGGCGTCAAAGGCGTGGTCGCGATCGAGCGCTTCAAGCGGCGCCTGAAGCGCGGGGAGCACTTCCCCCCCTTCCTGCACCTGTCGATCACGAACGCCTGCAATCTGCGCTGCCAAGGTTGCTGGGTGGACGTAACCGCGCCGGTCCACGCGATCGAGGCCGCGACGCTGGATCGGCTCATTCGCCAGGCCAAGACCCAGGGGAACGTGTTCTTCGGGATCCTGGGCGGCGAACCCTTCATGCACCCCGGGCTCTACGATCTGCTGGCTGCGCACCCGGACTGCTATTTTCAGATCTTCACCAACGGCCAGTTCCTGACCGAGTCAACCGCCGGTCGGCTCCGCCAGCTGGCCAACGCCACGCCGCTCATCAGCATTGAAGGCCTCGAAGGGGTCAGCGATGAACGCCGCGGCGGCCGCGAAGTGTACCAACGCACCCTGCGCGGCCTGGACCATGCCCTCGCCGCCGGCCTGCTCACCGGGGTCGCCACCAGCGTCTGCCAGTCTAACTTCGACGACCTGCTATCCGAGTCCTGGCTTGACCGACTCATCCAGCGCGGCGTTCATTACGTCTGGTATCACACGTACCGGCCCGTCGGCCCGGTGATGCGGCCCGAGCTCGCTCTCCGCCCCGATCAGCTCGTCGCCATGCGCCGCTTCGTCGCCCGGATGCGAGCGCGAAAGGCCATCGCGATCGTCGATGCCTACAACGATGCCGACGGCCATGCCCTCTGCCCCATGGTCACCGGCATCTGCCAACACATCGGCCCCTATGGCGACATCGAGCCCTGCCCGGTCCTCCAGTTCGCCGTCGAGCGCATCGAGGATCCCCGGGGCATCGTCGAGACCATCCGTTCGAGTGCGTTCCTTCGGGATTTCCGCGAACAATCAGCCGCGATCACCCGCGGCTGCATCCTGCTCGAACGACCCGATGTCGTCCGCGACCTGGTCCAGCGCCATGGGGCCCGCGACACCACTCTCCGCCGCACCGCCCTCGCCGAGCTCGATGCCATGACCCCGCGCTACAGTCAGTGGCTCCCCGGCCAGGAAGTCCCCGAGGCCCACTGGGCCTACCGGATCGCCAAGCGGTTCTGGTTCTCCGACTTCAAGGCTTACCGGCGTCTCGGAGCCGATGCCCGGGCTCGGGCGATCGCGCTCCAACAACAGCTCGGCACCTCACCCCAGGCCACACCGTGACGCCCTCGCCCAACCCAACCAAGCTCGATGCCGCTGCCCGGTTGCCCCGGCCAACTCCGGTCCAGACCTGGCGCCCTCCAAGCCCCAAGTTCCCACCCACCCCCGCGCAACGGTCCCAAGTCCTTCAGGCCGTCCGTCATTACGTCGCCGAGTTCAATCCCGTCGCCCCCCTGTCCCTCCCTGAACTCAAAACCCACGCCGCCCGTGTCGTCGCCAGCCTGCAGTGTCCAAGCGCCTACTCGGATTTCATCAGCGTCCTGATCAACAACGAGAGCTGGCGCGAGCAGCTCGCCGCGGTCCCCTACCATCGCCGGTTGCTCCTGCTCCCCAAATGCCTCCGTGTCGAAGACCAGTGCCCGGCTTCGTTCGATGACTTCGGCCTCGTTTGCAAGCAGTGCGGACGCTGTCCTCTCCAGGAACTCATCGGCGGCGCCGAGAAACTCGGATACGCCGTCCTCGTCGCCGAAGGTTCTGCCGTCGTCATGAGCCTGCTCCAGTCGGGCCGCATCGACGCCGTCATCGGTGTCAGCTGCCTCAGCGTCCTCGAGAAGGCCTTCCCCCACATGCAGGCCGCCGCTGTCCCCGGCGCGGCCATTCCCCTGCTCCAGGGCGACTGCCACGACACCAACGTCGACCTCGACTGGGTCTGGGAGTACATTTATCTGACCGCCGATGACCAGACACGCCGCCTGGATCTCAGCCATCTTCGGCAACAGATCGAAGGGTGGTTCACCGCCCCTTCCCTCGAAAACCTCATGGGCCCTGCCGAAGACCAGACCGAACTGCTCGCCCGCGAATGGCTCATGCGCGCCGGGAAACGCTGGCGGCCGCTCCTCACCGCCGCCGTCTTCCAGGCAACCCACCCCCACGACCTCGAACTGCCCACCGACCTCAAACGCGTCGCCCTGGCCATCGAGTGCTTCCATAAAGCCTCCCTCATCCACGATGACATCGAAGACGGCGATGCGCTGCGGTACCACCAGAGCACACTCCACGCCGAACACGGCATCCCCGTGGCGCTGAACGTGGGCGACTTCCTCATCGGCGAGGGCTACCGCCTCCTGGCCAACGTCAGCTCGCCGCCCGAGATCCGCGCCGCCATGACCGCCGCCGCCGCCGCCGGCCATCGCGAGCTCTGCCGCGGACAAGGCGCCGAACTCCTCTGGACCCGCAACCCCGTGCCCCTCTCCCCACTGCAAGTCATCGAGATCTTCCGCCGCAAAACCGCGCCCGCATTCGAAGTCGCGCTCCACCTCGGCGCCCTCTACACCGGAACGCATCCCGACTGTGCCGAAGTCCTGCAATCCTACAGTCGCGCCCTGGGCATCGCCTTCCAGATCCGCGACGACCTCGAAGACCTCCACGCTGACGCCCCCGCCAACGACATCGACGGCCGCCGCCCCAGCCTTCTGCTCGCCGTCGCCTTCGAACGCGCCCTGGGCGAGGATCGCGAGTTCCTTGAACAACTCTGGCGCCGGCAAAGCCCCCCGTCCGCCGCAAAGGTCGAAAGTCTCTGCCGTAAACTTGAGGCCGACCTCCGCTGCCGACAATTCCTCGAAAGCTACAAGGACCAAGCCCTACGCTCGCTCGTCGCCCTCGAAAACCCCAGCCTCAAGGGACTTCTCCGGCGGGTCGCCAGCCGCATCTTCGATGATCTCCACATCCAAGGCTGGTGCCGGGAGCAGCAACAGGCTCAGCGCGCCCAACCCGTGCCCGCCCCGGATCCCCTCCCTCCGCCAGCCAACCCGCCCACGGCTTGAGCCTCCGCCTCCAGATGATCGAGGTCGCCCGCCGCGCAACCCGGCACCTCGCCGACGCGACCCCCCGCGTCCGCGAACGCCTGCTCCAACCGATTGCCACGCAAGGCTCCGCCCCCGACCGCAACGGCCACCCCGACCTGTACTACACGCTGTTCGCCCTCGCCAGCCTCGACGCGCTCGATGCGCCCTGGCCCCGGGACGCCGTCCGCGCCTTCCTGCTCGGCTTCGAACAGGGATCTCACCTGGACTTCATTCACGTGGGCGCCCTCGCCCGCTGCTGGGCCCTCGTGGGCAAGGATACCATGCCGCCCAGCCTTGCCCCGGCGCTTCTCGACCGGATCGAGAGCTTCCGTAAACCCGACGGCGGCTACGACGGCGACCCGACCCTCAACCACGGCACCGCCTACGGCGCCTTCGTGGCCCTCGGCGCCTGCCAGGACCTGGACCATTCCCCGCCCCGACTGCTCGATCTCGGCCGGTCTCTCCACTCCCTCCGCTCCCGCGATGGCGCCTGGAACAATTTCCCCAATGCCCCCGCCGGGGCCACCAACGCCACCGCCGGCGCCGTCGTGCTCCTCCAACATATCGGCCTTCACCCTGGACCCGGCATCGGCGACTGGCTCCTCGCTCAGGCCCATCCCCAGGGCGGCTTCCTCCCAGTCCCCGGCGCTCCCATCCCCGATCTCCTCTCCACCGCCACCGCCCTTCACGCCCTAGCCGCCCTCGGCCGCCGCTTGCCCAACCGCCTGCACGAACCGTGCCTCGACTTCCTCGATTCCCTCTGGTCCGGTGAAGGCGGCTTCCATGGGCACTGGGCGGATGATCACCTCGACGCGGAATACACGTTTTACGGCCTGCTCGCCCTGGGCCATTTGACCGCATGACTGCCGGTCTCCTGCAGCGCGTCGAGAGGGTTCACGCGAGCCTCGCCGGCACCTTGCTCGCAGAACTCGACGCCCATGGCCACTGGACCGGCGCGCTGAGCTCGAGCGCGCTCTCGACGGCCACCGCCGTGACCGCTCTCTGCGCCGCTGATCCCCAGACTCATGTGACGCTGATCCATCAAGGTCTCCGGTGGCTCTCTGATCATGCCAACCCGGACGGTGGTTGGGGCGATACCCCGCGCAGTGCCAGCAACCTCAGCACCACCGCCCTCGCCTGGGCCGCCTTCGGCATCGCAGGCGCCGATGCCCTTTTCTCCCCGACCGTCTGCGCCGCAACCGGTTACCTCGAATCCCAGGCGGGATCCCTGGACCACCTCGTTCCCGCCATCGAACGACGCTATGGCAAGGATCGCACGTTCAGCGTCCCGATCACCATGGCCCTGGCGCTTAGCGGACGGCTCGGACCCAACGGCTGGCGCCGCGTACGCCCCCTGCCCTTCGAACTCGCACTCGTGCCGCAACGCCTGATGGGCGTACTCCGCCTGCCCGTCGTCAGCTACGCCCTCCCCGCCCTCATCGCCATCGGACAGGTCATTCATCATCACGCCCCCCGCCCCCACCCGCTCCGCACCCTCGCACGACAACCGGCCCTCGCACAGCTCGCACGTCTCCAGCCCGCCAATGGCGGCTTCCTCGAAGCCACTCCCTTGACCAGCTTCGTCACGATGAGCCTCGCCGGCATGGGCCTGGCCCACCATGTCGTCGCCCAACGCGGCCTGGCTTTCCTCAAGGCAGGCGTGCGCGCCGACGGCAGTTGGCCGATCGACACGAACCTGGCCACTTGGCTCACCACCCTCGCCGTCAAGGCCCTCAGCCTGCACCACAACCCCCTCACCTCTGACCAGCGCCGCATCCTCGCGTCCTGGATCCTCGGTCAACAGCATCGAATCCGCCACCCCTTCACCGGTGCCGCCCCGGGCGGTTGGGCCTGGACCGATCTGCCCGGCGGCGTTCCCGATGCCGACGACACCGCCGGCGCCCTCCTGGCACTGCCTCATCTCGCACCGATCACCCCGGAAACCGTCGGCGCCGCCACCGCCGGCGTCACGTGGCTCCTCGGCGTCCAAAACGCCGACGGCGGCATTCCCACCTTCTGCCGTGGCTGGGGAACGCTCCCTTTCGATCGCAGCACACCCGACCTCACCGCCCACGCACTTCGAGCGTGGGCGACCTGGAAACCGCGACTCGCCCCGGCACTCGGGCGGCGCATCCACCGCGCAACCCATCGCGCGATGCGATACCTGGCCTCGAGCCAGCATCGGGACGGCTCCTGGGTGCCCCTCTGGTTCGGCAACGAACAGGCTCCCCGGCAGGCCAACCCGGTCCTTGGCACCGCCCTGGTCCTGATCGCACTCAACACACTCGAAACCCTCGGTGCCCCCACCGATTCCACCTCGCGCTCCCGGGCCGCCGAGTTCCTGATCCGCGCCCAATCGACCCCAGGCCACTGGGGCGGTGACGCCGACGTTCCACCTTCGGTCGAGGAGACCGCCCTCGCCGTCGAGGCGCTGGCAGGCTTCCCACAGCACGCTGTCCGCTTCGAGCACGGCGTTGTGGCCCTGTTGGACTTGATCGAGTCCACCCCAGCCCCGCCGCCCGCCCCGATCGGCCTCTACTTCGCCCAGCTCTGGTACTACGAGAAGCTCTACCCGCTCCTGTTCGCCACGAGCGCCCTGGGGCGCGTCCTGCACTCCGCGACAACCCGCAGCCCCACTGCCCGCCAATCGACGCCCTAATCAGGGGGCGACTCTGTACCTGTCCCCCTATCCTCTCGGTCCGTCCTGGTCATCCCGGTCATCCCGTCCTCCCCCCGCCGGACAGGCAACGGACCAGGGAGCATCCCCTGTACTCAAGCCTCCGGAATCCTGTCTCGCACCCGCGGACTTTCGGGGCTGCAATTCACACTTGAAATGCTGTGGTGCTTGGGGCGAAATGCACCCTTCGAAGCGGATGCTATGACGCTTGGCGATATTCTGACACCCGAGACGATCGTCCCCGACCTCAAGGCCACCACCCGATGGGAGGTCATCGACGAATTGATCGACTGCCTTGTCCAGGCCGGACGAATCGAGGCGAAACACCGCGAGGCCATCACGGCCGTTGTCCGAAAGCGGGAACACTCGATGAGTACCGGCATCGGCTTCGGCATCGGCATCCCTCACGCGTCGACCGACCTCATCCACGACGTCGTGGGCGCCTTCGGCCGCTCGCTGAAGGGGGTTGATTTCGATGCGTTGGACAACCAGCCGGTCACGCTGGTGATGCTGTTTTTGGTCCCTCAGGGGCAATTCCAAAAGCACCTTCACACCCTCGCGGACATTGCCAAACTAATGCACCGCAAGGAATTCCGACAGGCGCTCGAAACCGCTCCGGACGCGCCTTCGATGTTCCGCACGATCAAGGATAACTCGGAAGCCAAATGACCGGAGGCCCATCCCCCGGCTGGCGAGGTGCGCTCTAGACCAAACCCAGTCCCCAGGCTCATGAGAACCTGTTGTCCCACCCTCTTTCCCACACCTCGCTATCATAGAGTCCTCGACGGAAGGAGGGGCGGCTTGGAACCAGAGGGTCCAAACCTGACCTGCTGACCACGAGTCCCATAAGTCGAGGACTCCATGCTGCACCTCCTCCTGGAAGACCGCCTGCGTCAAGCAGTCCTCACTCGCGTCCCCGACGCCGACCCGGCGTCGATCCGAATCCGCCCCTGCCCAGACCCGCGCTTCGGCGATTACCAGACCAGCGCCCTGATAGGTCTCGCCAAGAGCCGGGGCGGCAATCCCCGAACCCTCGCCCAGGAAGTCCTGGGCTCCTTGAATGTCTCCGATGTCGCGGCCCCGCCCGAACTCGCCGGAGCCGGCTTTATCAACTTCCGAGTCCGACCCGAGGCCGTTGCCCGCGTCCTCGATGAGGCCGCCCACGGCGTTCACCTGTTTTCCCGCCCGGCGGAGACGCCGGTCACGGTGGTGCTCGACTTCAGCTCGCCCAACGTGGCCAAACCCATGCACGTCGGCCATATCCGGTCCACCATCCTGGGCGATTGCCTTGCCCGGGTCCTCCGGCGCCTCGGGCATCGGGTGGTCACGGATAATCACCTGGGCGACTGGGGCACCCAATTCGGAAAGCTCCTGGTCGGCTGGAAAACCCAACTCGATTCCGCCGCCCTCGCCCGCGATCCCATCGGCGAAATGGAGCGCCTCTACAAGCTCATCAACGCCGCGTGCGACTCCGATCCCGCCACGCTCGAAGCCGCCCGGCTCGAGCTCGTCAAGCTCCAGGCCGGAGATCCCGAGAACCTCGCCCTTTGGCGCCAGATGATCGCCCTGTCCCAGAAGGAATTCGGCGCCATCTACAGCCGGCTTGCCGTTCGCTTCGATCACACCCTCGGCGAGAGCTTCTACAATCCGCAGCTCCAGAACGTTGTCCGGGAGTTGGTGGAGCGTGGCATCGCCCGCGAAAGCGACGGCGCCCTCGTCGTCTTCTTCGAGGATCACCCCGAGCTCGCGCCGCATCCTGCCATTGTTCGCAAGAAGGACGGCGCCGCCAACTACACCACCACCGACCTCGCCACGCTCGCCTACCGCATCGAGACGTGGCACCCCGGCCTGATCGTCTATGTCACCGATGGCCGGCAGCAATTGCACTTCCGCCAGGTCTTCGAGGCGTTCCGCCGATGGCACCCCGACAGCCGCGCGGTGCAACTGGCTCACGTCTGGTTCGGCTCCATTCTGGGCGAGGACGGCAAGCCCTTCAAAGCCCGGTCCGGGGATGTCGTGCGGCTCGCCGACCTGCTCGATGAGGCCGAAGAACGGGCCCTCCGCATCGTCATCGAAAAAAACCCGGACCTTGCCCAGGCCGAGCAGCGCGCCATCGCCCGCCGCGTCGGTATCGGCGCCGTCAAGTACGCCGATCTCCTGCCGAACCGTCAGACCGACTACATCTTCAGCTGGGACAAGATGCTCGCCCTCAACGGCAATACCGCCCCCTACCTGCAGTACGCCTACGCACGCATTCGCAGCATCTTCCGGAAGCTGCCCGGCACACCCGGCAGCGACTCGCCCGGCCATACTTCAGTCCCCCTCGCGCTCGCCGTGCCGGAGGAGGTCCGCCTCGGCAAGCACCTCTTGAACTTCGGCCTGGTGATCGAGACCGTGGCCGCCGAGTTTCGCCCCAACTACCTTTGCAACTACCTGTACGATCTGGCCGGGCATTTCACCGCGTTCTACGAGCACTGCCCGGTTCTCAAGGCCCCTGAACCCGAACGCTCGAGCCGTCTGACGCTTTGCGATCTGACCGCTCGCGTCCTCGAACAAGGCCTGGGACTCCTCGGCATCGAGGTCATCGACCGGATGTGATCCGAACGGTCAACGCTGCGAACAACGCCTCCCGGTCCTCACAGTGGAGCGTTTCGCCGCGGGGGGTCACCACGCCAAACCCGGCCCCGTAGGCCGGGCCGTTCGCCACACAACAATCGGTCCCGCACGCCGCAACCTGGGCCCGTGCCCGGTCAAGCGCGTCGGAACGACCGCCGTCCACTTCGTACTTCCAGCCCGCCAGAAAGGCGCGCGGGAACCAGTCGCGCAACCGCAGGATCAGCTTGGGCGTCGGCACCAGATCCACCCGCAGCGGCCCCAGGTCCGTCCGGTGCTTCCCGCTCACAACCTCCTGCCAGAGGCCGTCCGCACCGCAACGCCAAACGGCGCCGAACCGGAAATCGCTCACCGCCGCCGCGTGCAACACCGCCTGCACCTCGCGCTTCGACCATCGAAGCAACAAGGCTTCGAGATCCTCGACGGTAGCGAACGACTCGACACACGACGCGGCACAGGGTCCCGACCAAGTCGCCGGCGCCCCCCGCAGCAGAATGACGTCGTGCCCGGCGGCGGCCAAGTGGTTCGCGAGCCGGCCGCCGAGCTCGCCGGTGGAACGGTTTGTCAACTGCCGGACCGCATCCAACGGCTCCGCGGTCGGACCCGCCGTAACCAAGCATCGCATCCTGCGCCCGCCTCCAATCGGCCGCAAATCAGAATCGCACCGACTCGAGAAACCGCAGGCTCTGCGGCAACTGGATCTCGACGCTCGGCGATTCGTCCTCGATGAAGTACCATCGGGTGCCGGCTTTCCGGGCCGCTCGCAACAGCGGCGGCAGGTCGATCTGGCCCGCGCCCAGCGCGACGTCGTTCCGCACGTCAGTCCCCCCGGAGAGCGACCCCAGCGGCAACCCCCGGCGCATATCCTTGAGATGCATCAGCTCCCAACGCCGGCCGTACTGCTCGAGCAGGCGCACCGGATCCTGGGCCGGAAAAACCACCCAGAAAACGTCCATCTCGTAGCACACTCTCTTCGGATCCGTCTCCCGCATCATCAGATCGAACAACGTGCCCTCCCGGTACGGCTGAAACTCATAGCCGTGCACATGATAGAAGAACTTCACACCGTGCCGCGCCAACACTGCTCCGGCACGGTTGAACACCCCGATCGCCTGGCGGCATTCCGCCTCGTCGAAATCCCCCTCATGCGGTATCCAGGCCACCCCGGCATACTTGATCCCCAGCGCCTTCGCCTCCCGCGCCACCCGCTCCGCGTCATCGCGGAATTGTTCGTACGGGAAATGGGCGGCAATGGGCTTGAGCCGATGCCTGGCCAGCATCTTGCGAAACACGTCTGGAGCCATGCCGTACGTGCCGGCCAGCTCGACATGGCGAAACCCCAGGGCCTGGACCTTTTCGAGGGACCCCGGCACGTCCGCCTTGAACGAGTCCCGCAGACTGTACAATTGCAGCCCCACAGGCCCCTTGAAGTCCTTGCCCACCCCAACCCGGCCCCCACCCCCCATCGCCATGCCCGTTCCCAGTGCCGCCAGACAGCCGATCCAAAAACACCATGTCCATCGCATGCGGGCCTTCTACCACAACACGACCGGCTTGTGAAGCCGCGCCTTTCCGCAACCCGGATTCCCGATTCGCCTTTCCGCTCGTGAGTAATCCGGCTCAGGCATGCCCGCCCGGATGCCGAATCAGCCGCTCCCGAAGCGAAAGCCGGGGCGACGCGGCGGCCGGCTCCCCGTACCCGAGACGAAGCAGGATCTGCGGGTGGCCGCTGATCCCCGCGAGCTCCGCCAGCCGTGCGCGCAGATCGGGGACTTCGATCGGCTGGTTCAGGAATGATGCCCAGACCTCCTCCGTCCGCGCATGCAGCAGGACGCTCTGCAACGCCTGCCCTGCCTGCAGCCACGCCCTCGGCGTCTCCTCCGCCGTCCACAGGACCGCCAGCGCGGGCGAATGCATGGCGATGTCCCGATCGTGCGCCGCATGCCCCCCACCCCGGTCAAACGTCCGAATCCAGAGCGGTCCCGCAAACGAGAGCCAGTCCTTGATCCCCAGGTCGTGCGTCGTCAAGCCGTCCGCCGCCACCGCAGGCTGGGTGCGCACCCAGCGGGCCATCTCCTCCCGGAAGCGGGCGTCAGACCATTGAAGCCGGTCGGCCGCCATCACCAGCTCGGCCACGGCAGCCCGGTCCGCCTCGGCGGTGATGACAACGCAACCCACCCCCTCCCGCCCGGCGGACTGCTCGATCTCGGCAAGGACCTCCGTCGGCAGGGGCTCCGGCCGGAAGGGCTGGCGATTCGTGTGCCGTTGGGTGATCGCGTGAAAGAGCAGCACGTCATCGCCGCTCGTCTCGCCGCTCAGGCCGAGGTGAACCCGCGCCAGCAGATTCGGGTCAGCCGGATCCGGCAGCAGCTCGACCTGATACTGATGGCCGAGGTATTCCATCGCCACCCGCACATTGAACAGGGCGGCCCCGCAGCTCACCGTCAGCTCGCGGTCATAAGGATCCACCACCCGCAACGCACGCCGCCGATCGGCGACAAGCTCCGCGTCCATCGCGTTGATCCGGAACAGCCACGGCTGGCTGTTGTGCGTCGAGGGCGCCAATACCGCGTAACTCAGCAGGAACTCCAGCTGGTCGGACGTAAAACCGTCCGCGGGGAAATCGTCGGCCCGGATTTGCCACGGCTGGAGATGACGGTTCACTGAGGCCCCCTCCTTACGGCGCTGGGGGCGCCGACGGCGGATTCGCCGGCGCGTTCGTCGCCGGCACCGCTTCCCGCTTGATCTCGACGTTCAAATCGACGTTGGTCTGCGCCGCTTCGGGTTCGGGCCTGGCGATCCCTCCCTGCATCAGCTCGCCCGCCCGCTTCGGCATGGTCCCGTACAACCCTTTGCGGATCCATTCGAGCCGGCGCGAGATCGCCAGCTCCTCCTTCAACAGCTTCACCTGCTCCCGCAGGGCCACCAAGTCGTTGAACCGCCGCTCCAGCTCCGCCTTCTCCGCCTGCAACCGCTGAAGCTCCTTCAGCAGGAACTCCCGGTCCCCCTCCGAGGCGGCCAGCTTCTTCTGCGTCTCCGAAATCTGGCCTTCCAGGTCGGTGATGGCGGACTTCATCTCGACCGCTTGTTTGTCGAGGGCGACGTTTTGATTCTCGAGCTCGAGGACCCGGGCCTCGCGCTTGGCCAGATCGGCGCGCGCCGCTTCGAGCTGCTCCTTGGTCGTGCTGTACTCGGTCGCCGTCTTCGCCAGCGTGGTCCGGGTCGCGTCCAGCTCGCTCAAGGTCTTCTGCAACTCCCGCTTCTTGGCCTCGACATCGGCTGCCAGCGCGCTGTTGGTCTCAACTTGCGAAGTCAGCTTCGAGCTCGTGTCGCTCCATTGCTCCGACAGATCCTGAATCCGCGCCTCGTCCGCCCGCTTCTGAGTCACGGCGCTGTTGTGACGGTACAGGAGGCCCCCAACAAGCCCCAGACACAGCACGATAAGAACAACGATCGCCGGCTTCGAGTTCATGGTCGGGCCATGGTGCGGCATGCCCTTCGACTTTTCAAGCCCGCGTCGCACCCCCCCCAGCCAGTCAGCCAGTCGGCAGCCGCTCCTCTTGCATTCGCGCCGCTGCGGTCTACTATTCTGCCATGCTGTTGCCGGTCGAAGTGCCCGTCATGACCCTGCCTGGGGCCATCCTTTTCCCCCAGGCCATGCTGCCGCTTCACATCTTCGAACCCCGTTACCGGCGGATGCTCCGGGACAGCCTGCTCACCCATCGCATGTTCGCCGTCGCCATGCAACGGCCCGGCTGCACGCGCGAATCCCCCTCCGCCGTGGCCGGGCTTGGCCTCATCCGGGCCGCGGTCACCAACCGCGACGGCACCTCCAATCTCGTCCTCCAAGGACTCGCCCGCGTCCGGTTGATACGGGTCGTGCGTTACCGGCCGTACCGGGTCCACCGGATTCAACCGCTCCCCCAATCCGTCGGCGTCAGCCTCGTCTCCCAGGCCTTGACCGTGCAACTCCTGGAACTGGTTCACGAACGCCTTTCCCTCGGGTGGACCTACCCCTTCCCCGCCAATGAACTCGAAAGCCCCTGCTGCACACCCCCAGGCGAGGCGACCGAGGAAGCTCCGGCGATCAAGGCCTTCCGAAGCGTGCTGAGTCAATTGACGTCGGCCGAGGCCCCCGAACCCCTTGCCGATCTCGTCTCCGCCACCATGATCTCCTCTCCGGAAGCCAGGCAGTGCATCCTTGAGACCCGCTGCATCGAGGACCGCCTGGGCCTCATCATCCGCTTCCTCTCGGACGAAATCCGCCGACGCCGGCGCCGGCCGGCGCCCTGACGCCGGCCCACCCCGGCGGGTGCCGCATCACACCGGCTCGAACCGGAAGAGCTGGACGCCGTTCGCGCCCACATCCAGGTAAAGCCCCTGGTTTTGCAGGTCTTCCCCATACCGCTCGTAGCACTCAGCGCCCAGCAGATCCCGCATCCGCCAGTTGCAGTCGCCCAAGTCCGCTATCGGCAGCGGGACGTAACACTGGCCCGGATGCGGCGCCAGATTCACGACCACCAGATCCCACTGCGGGGCCGGGCCCCTCCAGGCAACCACCACGAAGTGCTGCCACGTCGGGTTGTCGTTCCAGGCCGGCCTCGGCATGAGCACCCGGGCCTCGCCCTGCCCCACCGCGCTCTCCCGCATCACCCCCAGAAACCGCTCGTACATCGCCGCAAGATCCGCCTGCGGCGTCTCGACCGGCTCACGCCCCAGGTGAATCGGCGCCGGCAAACACAAGCCGCCCGGCTGGCCGTCATGCAACAGCCGCAGCCCAGGCAACCCCAACGTCACCCAGGCCGCCGCCGCATGCTCCGTTGGCGACAGCAGCGACGCAATCCGCGGCTCGTCGTGGTTCTCGAGGAAATGCGCACCGGCCGAGACGTACTCGAGAGGCTTCCCCACCAGGTGCCGCTGCACCGCCGGGAAGTCGCGGGCCAACAGCAGGTCGTACAGCCGCTTGTCGTACGTGTAGTCGAATCCCAGATGCTGGAGCCGCGCCTCGAGATTCCAGTAGGCCTCCGCGAGAAACAGGAAATCCCGCCGGCGGCGCTTGATCGAGGCGATCGCCTCCGACCAGAACTCCCGCGCAGGCATCGGTTGCGCGTCAGCCGCCTGCCCCCAGGTCCGCTCGAATACCTCGTTCAACACCAGCATGGCCAGATCGCACCGCACCCCATCACAACGATCCGCGACACTTTCCAACTCCCCGAGAACCGCCCCGCGCGTCTCCTCGAGACGGTAATCGAGCTGCACCGTGTCCGCCCACGGCGGGAAGTTCGGGTCCCGACCGTGTGCCAACCGGACCACACCTCCAGCCGTCTCGCAGTCAAATCCCCCTCCGGCCCCGGCAGCCAACGCCACGAAACGCTGGGGAGCGGTCCCCAGCCACGGATGGTCCAGCCCAACCTGGTTGGGAATGAAATCCAGCAGCAACCCGATCCCATGCCGATGCAACTGCTTGCGGAAACGCCGCAACCCGGCATCCCCACCCCCCTCCCGCGGCACCCGATACTCCGCCACCGCAAACGGCGAACCAAGAATGTCCGCCTCCTCAACATCCGGCAACGCCTCGCGCGCCGCCGCCCGCACCCGGTCGTCCGCCAGCGCCACCGCCCGTGACTTCGGCCCCGTCGGCCACACTCCCATCAGCCAGACGTGGGTGAAGCCCAGGCCCGCCCACCGCTCGAACTCCTCCTCAGGAACCCGACCCAGCGTCACCGACCGACCGCAGGCCACCGACAGCCGGCGAAGCCATGAACGCAGGTGAATCTCGTAAACCAAGGGATGGCGCATGTCCTAGCCGTACCAGAATCCGGCCGGCCTGCCAAACGCAATCCCGTCGGCAAAGCCGTCAAGGGCAGAGGGATCGCCGCGAAAAGAAAACCGGAACCGGCGGAGCCACCCCTCCTCTTGCCTTCTTGCGGCCATCCCCCGCTCCTGCCACACTCGTCGCGGCGCCTGACATGACCCAATTCATCGACTCGCACGCCCACTTGACGGACCGGCAATTCGACGCGGATCGCGACGCGGCCATCGGGCGCGCCCGCGAGGCGGGCGTCACCCGGATCCTCTGCGCCGGCACCGACCTCGAGACCAGCCTCGCCGCCCTCCGCCTTGCAGAGGCCCACCCGGGCGTCTACGCCGCCGTCGGCTGGCACCCCAACGACGCCGACGCCGCGCCGCCGGACGTTCGCCCCCTGCTTCGCCCCCTCCTCGACCACCCCAAGACCATCGCCGTCGGCGAGATCGGCATGGACTACTATCGCCTTCCCGGCGGACCCCGCGGCAGCAGCCCCGAACGCGAGCGCTGCATCGCCCGGCAGCGGGAGATCTTCCGGCAGCAACTCGAGCTGGCCGCCCAACACAGCCTGCCTTGCGTGATCCATCAGCGCGATTGTTTCGCCCCCCTCTGGACCGAGTTCGCCCCCTTCGCGGGCCAGGTGCGCGCCCAGTTCCACTGCTTCATCGGCACGCCTTCGGAACTGGAACAGATCATCGCCGCCGGTTCCTACGTGAGCTTCACGGGCATCCTCACCTACCCCAAGGCCGAGGGCGTCCGCAAGGCGCTCACCGCCGCGCCCCCGGGCCGCTTCCTGCTCGAAACGGATGCCCCCTACCTTCCGCCCCAAGCCCACCGCGGCAGTCGCTGCGAACCGGCCCACCTGATCGAGACCGCACGCCTCGCCGCCCAGCTCCGAGGCCTCTCGCTCGAAACCCTCGATCGCCAAACCGAAGCCGCCGCCCGCACGCTCTTCCCGCGCCTCGCCGCGGAGTGAATCTCGCCGACTCCTAAGTGGTCCAATTCGCAAATACGAGCACGTTCGTTGCGCCCAATTTGGCCTGTGGCGAGGCGCGACGAAGGAGCATAGCCGCCAGCGCTCTGTGACTGAGGAGCAACGACGCCACAGGCCAAATCCGGCGCAACCCACC